>JAYOWQ010000001.1:0-9192 GCA_038152055.1 Opitutales bacterium
TTTACTCGTTCTCCTTTTTCTTCTTTCCAGAATTGAAAGGCATAGGTGATAGACCTCTCACGCAACTCGGTGACCAATAGTTTGATCTCCACCTCCTCTTCGAATCTCAAAGGTCTTTTAAACCGACAGGTTGCCTTGACCCTTGGCCATCCAAAGCGGCCATTTTCATCCTCCATATCCACGGACAGTCCGACACTACGGAGGAACTCGTGCTCACAGATTTCCATCCAGCGATAGTAATTAGTGAAGTGCATAATGCCGGCTAGATCAGTCTCGGAAAACTCGACCCTGCGAAAAATGGAATATTCTGATGCCATAACAGTCCTGTCTCTTTTACTTGGTTGAAATCAATGGAGCGAGTACGTTCTCGACCAACTCCTTGGCCAATCGATCATTGGAATATTTTTCGTGAACCGCGGTCCTGCCCTGTTCTCCAAATTTTTTAGCCTGTACTTTATCGCTAAGCGCGGTATTTAATGCATGGATCAACCCCTTAGGTTCGTCTTTTCCATAAAGGAACCCACCCCCAGTCTCCTTAATGATTTCAGGAAAAGACCCATGATCGGGAAGAACTACGGGCACACCCGCAGCCATTGCTTCGATTACATAGAGTCCAAATGCTTCTGGCAATCGTGCGGGTACACAAAAAAGAGATAGACTGGTTAAAAATTTAATTTTTTCTGCACGGGACAAATTGGTTTTGATCTCCACATCATCATCTATGCAAGCATCAGATATCTTACTCTTTTGCTCATTGAGATAAGAAACGTTTTCTTTGGGTAAAGTACCCGCGATCGCCAATTTCAAGTCTGCATGGTTTACAGAGTTTTTCAGCTCAATAAAGGCATCGATCAAAAGATCCAGCCCTTTTTCTGGACATATCCTTGAAAGATATCCAATGGTCAGTCGATCCGCTTCTACAACTGAGGCTTGATAGCCATTCAGTGATATACCGTTGGGGAAATATTGGACCTCTTCCCGGGGGATACCCAGACGATTACTCATATGCTCGGTAAAAAAAAGGCTTGGTGAAATGCATGCATCCAGTTCTCTCGCATCCGAGCCTAAAAGGTTCCAGGCTTCTTCTCGAAACTCCAGCAACAGAGAATCAAGAAATCCATCCTCGCCCTGGAGAAAACCAATTACAGGAATCTTTAATTCTTCCCGAACTACCCGACCTACCCCGGCAAGCAAAATGCTGGAAAGAATGAGGACATCGGGTAGCCCATGCTCCCTGAACCAGTCGATCACTTTTTCCACCTCTTTGACAAGCGGGCCATCCTTTGCCTGAAATGTGGACAGGGTAATTTCGCCTAGTTCTCTCGGAGTGGTCATACCTCTTTTGCCCGATACCCAGCGAAGCAGGCTTTTGGAATTGAACAGATTATCCAACCATTTGGGGGTTTTGCGAAAGAAAGGAAATTTGTGTTGCAAGTATACATTCACTCCCCCCAAAAAAATCGGTATATTATCTGTGGTTACGCTTTCTTCATCCAAGTGGTGAGGAAGGTAAGTAGGCAAGATGGTAACCTCATGGCCATCATCTATTAAATGACGGGCCAATGAATTGTCCCGCATACATACCCCACAATGATAATTACCCGTGCCGGGCGTGAGAAAAGCAATCCTCACACGGAGGTCTTGGCCAGTCCGTACTCCACGGGTTCTGGTAGGCGGGCAAGACCAGAAAGCGATTCAAATAATTCTTTGAAGTCCTGATCATCCACATTGCCGATTAAACAATCCGTCAGTGCGCCTCGCAGATGCTCGCCCCGTTTGACTAAGTCACCAAAACTAAAGTCCGGGTCGTAAAAGGCATAGACAATCTTGCGCATCGTCTCGATCGATGACTGCATTTTTTTCCCATATCCGGCAAAGGATTGGGCAGTGACCTTACCAGCGGACAAAGCGTCATGCACTTCATCCGCCAGTATTGTCCCGCTCTTGAGAGCAAGAAATACACCCGAAGAAAATACAGGGTCCAAAAATCCGAGGGCATCCCCAGCGAGGACCAAGCCATCCATCGAGCAGTACTGGTTTCGGTAGGAATATTCACCGGTCACTCGGTACTCCCCAACCTGCTCTCCCTGCATTAGATGATCCTCGATCCATGCATTGTTTTTAATTTCCCGCTGAAAGATTTCTGCATGATCCTTGGTCGATCCATTGAACAAATATTCCCGCTCTGCCACAATGCCCACGCTAACCATGTCTCCACTCAAGGGGATATACCAAAACCAACCCTTGCCGGGCAAATATGCAACCGTGGTTGCCCCTTCGTCCAAACCAGGGTCGCGCTTGGCTCCTTTGTAGTAGGTCCACAACGCAACTTTTTTAAGTTCGGGATCGCGCACCATCCAGTTTTCCTTATGGGCTGCGAAACAGTCTCTGCCCGATGCATCGATCACAACCGGCGCGTGTAGCTCTATTTCACCTAACTGTGCAGACGTTGCCTTGATACCCGTTACCCGGTCTCCTTCCTTTAGCAATTGATTCGCCTTGGTCTGTTCAAGAACGGAGGCGCCATTATCCCGGGCCTTGTCCAAAATCATCTGATCAAATTCTTCCCGCCATACCTGCCAGGTAGTGGAGGATGGATGATCGAAGTGTTGGAAAAAATAAAAGGGTTGGGAAAGAAAACCGTCCTCCCGTACAAACTGTACACAGTATTTTCTTGGATTCCCCGATTCCATTAATCGGTCGATCAAGCCGAGTCGTTCCAGGGGAAAGTAGCAAAAGGGCATCAGGGATTACCCCACATGATAGCGGGGAAATTTTTCTTTCTCCACAATCAGCACGTCCCTGCCCTTTTCGGCAAGAAGGGCTCCCGTGGTGGAACCAGCGGGACCTGCTCCCACCACAATGGCATCGTAATGTGTTTTGAGGGATATCATCTGTAATTAATATATATTCAATTTCCGAGGAAGAGAAACTCAAGCAAGGAAAGCAGGTCAGGCAGGCGGTAAAACCTCAACGATTAGAGCAATCGTATCACCAGTCCGCGTTTCGATCCTGTTACTTCTTCCAAATAATTCCAGAGCTTTCTCCATTGCAAAGGCCTCGAGAATGGATGAGTCTGGGATGATTTTGAAAAAACCACGAAGAGAACAAACATAGGGAATTCTGCCATCATTTAAGATTCCGCCCAGTGGCTTCTCCCCAGCAATTACTTCTTCTTTAGCCACATCAGGCAAGTGAGATAGTTGAATCTCGATTGCACCATACTCCACCGCACGGGGCGGAGAGTCCGATGTTTCAAGAATGACTTCCCGAAAATAATTTTTACCATCATTGGAAGAGCGAAGCCGATTCACCCGAATCGATGATCGATAGGCATTTTCCAGACGGCTGGTCATATCGCCCCCATGATCCAGTAATCGTCTGTAGGGCTCGGGTAGTTCTTGAGATTCAATTTCCTGAAACTCCAAGCTGGGTAGACCGCACACTCGCCGCATCATGCTCAAAGGATGAAGCAATCCAGGAAAAAAAGTCTTTGAGTCGGCCATGTGCCTAGTTCAGATAGAAGGCTTATACATATTTGGCATTCTGATGCTGAGGAAGAAAAAATTGATGCAATAAGGAATCAACCCGAAGCAGGGCTTCACGGGAAAGCTCCCATGCATTCCTCTTTTTGGTAATAATCTGACGGTTTTGCCAATCCTTCAAGATTACCTCATACCTCGACTCTATATCGATCCCAAATTTTTTCTGGAAATATGCGGGAAAAACCGAACCCAGTTTCCATTGCAATATAAACTCGCGAATAAACCTTTCCTCTTCGGTGGTAAAAAGGGCTCGACGAATAAGGGAATCTCCTTTTTCGGCAGTGGAACAATAATCCTCAAAATGGGTAATATTCTGATAGTGAATCCCTCCTAAGTGCCCGAAGGATGCCACCCCCAAGGCTACCATGTCAGCTCCTCTCCATAATTGGTCGCGGTACTGAAACTTGGTCTCTTGTGGATTCTTTACCGCCGTACAGGTGCTGGTAATGGAATACCCATTCGCTTCCAGCATGGAATAAGCTTCTGCCACCCATCGCCTTTTGGTTGGCCAATCCGCAACCGGAGCAGATAGCTTGCCTGCTTCCTTCATGCTTTTGTAAATGGTGGTATTGAAGGGAACTTCCATTTGATAAATAGTCACACAATCCGGAGACAATTCCAGCGTACGCTTAACGCAATCCGTCCAGTTTGTATCGGTCTCCTCCAGCATACCAGCGATCAGATCGATATTAATATTTTCGATCCCGGCATCTCTTGCCCACTGGAAAACCCGAAAAACTTCGTCCGCTCGATGTGCCCGTCCATTAGTTTCCAGGATGTGATCAGAAAAATTTTCAATTCCAAGACTTAGCCGGGTGACGCCGAAATTCCGGATCGCTTGAACTTTTTTTTCAGTCAGAGTTCCGGGCTCACATTCAAAGGTCACTTCCTCGGCCTCATCCCAGGGAAGAATTTCTTTCATCCGGTCGGTCAGTTCGGTCAGTTGCTGAGCGGATAAATAAGAAGGCGTGCCCCCCCCGAAGTAAATGAACTTTGGTTTTCTGCCTCTTAGATAAGGTGATTTAGCATATCTCTCGAGCTCCTGCATGCTTGCATCAAGATAGCGGCGTACATCCGCGGAATTCTTATCTGTGTAGACTCGGAAGTAACAAAAGTGACAACGCTTGCGACAGAATGGAATGTGAAAATAGAGACCCACCGGTGCCGTACCCGGGGAGGGACTTTTAAGCAGAGAATCTACACAGGGAATATCCTTTTCATTCCAGAATGAAAACGGGGGATAGTTAGCAATAAAGTAATTTCCTGCTTTGGTATCATCTGCCGTTTCCCGGTCAGGCTGAATGATTTGAGACTCAGTCATTGCTTGGGTTTTCCTGTGCTAAACGCATACAGGTTTCCATCCTCGCATCCAACGAAAATCCATCCGCCTGATACCGCGCAGGTACTGGAAATGGATGCGCCAATTTCATACTGAATGATGACTTTGCCCGTGGTTGTATCAATTTGATAAAGCTTTCCATCCATGGAACCAACAATCGCTTTTTTCCCGACTACCACCGGTGACCCATCAATCCGGCCCCGAGCTGAATAGCGCCATTTTTGTTTACCTGTATTTCGATCAATAGCGTGCAGCCCTTTATCCCTGCCTCCAATAATCACCAAGTTCTCCGTGACTGCTGGCGATGAGAAATAAGGGAAATTCCCGGGTTCATAGCTCCAGCTAATCTGACCTGTTCTCAAATCTATCGCATGAACGGTTTTGTCCATGTTTCCAACATAGCCAAAATTATCTCTAATCCCTACGGATGATGCAATGGGCGCACCGATGTCCACCTGCTTGATAGATTTACCATGGGACAGCGAGATAATATATAGCTGGGCGTCACAGCCTCCCACAACCACTGCCTTGCTATTCCAAACGGCGGGTGTTCCATTGATGTAGTTGAGGGTCTCAAACTTCCAAACCAATTCACCAGTGCCAGCATCCACACAATGGACAAAGTTATCGTAACTACCTACCAGAATGACAGAACTGTTGCTTTCAGGCAGGAAGCCATGGTTGGGGGCGCCCACGATTTCTCCCATGGTCTCATAGCTCCATTTCTTTTCTCCTGTGGATGCATCCAGGCAAAGCAACCATCCATCCTTGGTTCCGACAAAGACGTTCTCTTCTAAAATCAAGGCCGAAGCATCCACCCCCAACCCCGTATCTGCTTTCCATATCTCTTTGCCTGTTTTTAATCCAATTGCATGAAAAGTACCGGTGGGGCCTCCGAGGAAGATTTTTCCAGTTGAGACAACGGGCGAAGATTTCAGAAATTTCCCAGCTTGAAAAGTCCATTCCAAATTCAATTCCTCACCTAGATGACCAGATGATATTCCCTGCAGGGTAGGGTCACCCCGGTGGTTCTCCCAATCCGCCCAAGCCAAGCCATTAAGAGATAGCGCCGCGACTGACCAAAGCATTGCCAACCTCTGTCTAGCTATCAGCATAATCCTTAATCGAACGATAGATTTTAAGTAGTTCGGAAGCATCGACCGCACGGGGATTGAAAGTCGCAGTCCATTGCTCGGAAGCATCTCGCGCTAACTCCTCGAGGTCCAAATCCTCGAAACCAATGGCCTCTAGTTGATCAGGCAAGCCAGCTGTTTTTCTAAAACGAAGAACCGTGCAAAGGAGCCGATCAAATCCATCGACAGAAGACCCAGATCCACCAATTCCTCCAGCTTCAGCCATTTCAGCATAAATTTGGCGGGTGGCGGAATCTTCTCGATTGTATGCTAACACTGCGGGCAAAGTAAGACTCACAGCCTGTCCGTGTATCACGCCTTTTCTGGCCGTCAAGGGGTTGGCCATGGCATGAGCCGCTCCAAGCATACTTCGCTCAATGGCAGCACCCGCATGAGCCGCTCCCAATAAAACTGCCCCACGGGCATCTAGATCATCCGGACACTGCCACACCTGCTCCATATTTCTGACCAATAATGAAAATCCTTGCATGGAATGGTAATAGGAAGATGGGTTGCGCTTGGTACAAACCGCAGACTCCAAAGTATGAGCAAGGGCATCCATTGCCGTGGCCGTACAAACGGACATCGGCTGGGAAAGTGTTAGCTCGGGATCGAGCAGAGTAATCCTGGGAAGCGCGCCGGAATCCCCACAGGCCATTTTTCGTTTGGTGCGGTCGTCTGAGATTAAGGCATAAGACTGGCATTCACTCCCCGTACCTGCAGTTGTTGGAATAGCAATCATGGGAAACAACGGTTTTTTGGCTTTCCCCACTCCCCAGTAATCTTTCATGGATCCACCATTGGTCAAAAGAAAATTTGCCCCCTTTGCGGTATCGAGAGAACTGCCTCCTCCCACTCCTATGACCAGATCCACACCCAAAACCCCTGCTTTTAAAGCACATGCCAGAACGCTGGATTCGTTCGGGTTTTCCAAAGATTCGTCGTACAAAAATGTTTTTAACCCTGCCTTACTGAGTGAAGTTAAAATTTTCTGAGGATGCCCCGCTTCCATGATTCCATGGTCCGTTACCACGAGGGCATGACTACCCAGAGTTTTGGCAAACTTCCCCACTTTCTGAGAGCACCCGGCTCCAAATTCTAGCCTTTGTTTTACAGGATCACCTGGCTGATAAAAGGATGAGCCCCATTTTTCTTCACGGGTGACTTCTCTCATAGAATGGGCCCTCACTGCTGCTAAGCTGCTATACCAATGGATCTACGCTTATACAGAAATTCAAATAAATTCCCCTCATGGGGCTGATCCCACGATATTTTCATGGTAGGGATCGGGCCCAGATTCAACCTTTCGATTCGATGGTCTGAGAGCAATGCCCGCTTAAACGATTCGTCCTTGGTTATGGCAGAAACCACCAGGGTGGGTCCAATTTTATCGAGCATTTCCGCTTGAGGCACTTCCACCACACTCGCATACGGAAAAAGGAATTCACGATTTGCCAAAGGGTGGTTGATCGAGTCACACGCAACAATGGTGGGCCGCAAGTAGATACCTCCTTCTGCCCGCACCAAACGGGGGCCATCTCGGTAGGGAGCCGTTGCCTCCATTGCACCTGGTTCCTTTAGGTCTGTTTCTATTGCGGAATCAATCCACTCCGCCATCTTCGGATTGGCAAACCCGGAAAGCAGAGCCATTGGATCATGAACGGGCAATGGTTTCACCGGCCCAAGCCTCCTACCAAGAGCGTCAGCAATTTCCTTGGCATGCTTAGGAACAATAATCGCAGAGGCATTGATACAGCTTCGTCCCCCATTTTCTGAGATCGAGGAAACCATGACATCAAGATAATCCTGCCAGTTCTCAATCTCATCATCCCCAATCAGGATCTTACTGAAGCCTGGTCCATGCACCTGCACGCCTGGATTTCCTGCATATTGATCGGTGGTTGATTTATCACCAAAGATCAAAGCTCGCTCGCACAATCTTAAAATATCGGCAGCACCCTCGTAATCTGTTGGATAAAATCCGAATGCCTCGGCAGGGCAGCCCGCGGAAATAAATGCCTGCATCAAGCGGTACGGTGTCCATGGCTCATCTTTCCCTGGTTTCATAACCACAGGAATCTTGAGGGGTATGGCAGGCAACCAAAGTGAATTAACGGCAGGAGAATTGCTGGGCATGACCAAACCGAGTGCCTGAGTGGTGGGATGAAAACACACCGGCGATCCCGACTGTTCTCCAAATCCACGATCCAATACCTCAAGATCCAATCCGCGGGTCAAACCGTTGAGTATCGTATTCATATTACATAGGGCGTAATGAATTTTTTCCATGTTCTTACGAACCATGATATGGGGAAGTCCGCTGGTTGAGGATAAGGTTTCCAAGTAATCTTGCGGGCTTTGTTGGATGCCATCTTCCCCAAGCGGCAATGGCTCACTTAAAAATGCCTCTCCAGCTTTTTGACAAATCTCGATTAATTCGAAGGTGGAAAATTTTTGCAGTGACTCTCTTGCGATACTCACGGATTTCAGGTCTCTACGCATTACCCCGGAATTTATTTGGCTAAGAGTTGCCCGGATGGAACCATCCCGGTAATCAATCACTTCCGATTGATTAAGGCTACGGTATGGCTTACCAAAACGCAGGCACGGAAGGTGGGGTATGGTAGACTCACTCATCAATAAACGCCTTCCACTATTTTCTTTTCCATGGCTCCAAATGGACGAATCTCCGCCACTCCATCCCAGGGAGCCTCTTCCCAGGGTTCTCTACGAATGGCTTCATCCCGCTCCAGAAATCGCGGCATAAAGAATTCCTTGGTAAGGGTGGTCAGCTCCACCCGCCCCCAGGCATCATATTCCACTGGATTTCCACTCTTTGTATCCACCACTCGAAGAACTGCGCGGGGCTGAGGTGCATGATAGGTAATCGAATAATCATTTTCAGGTCCGAAGGGCCGGTGCCTCGCAAGGCCCATTAAAGTATTCCCATAGGTGGGCACAAATCCGATTTTCCCTCCCTCGCAAATCTCTTCCATTAGAAAACGAGCATACTGTTTATCCATTGTGGTGCCCCCGCAAAAAACTCCTTTAATACCAACCTGCACGAGATCCCTTCGCTCCGCCAACGCTTCCAATAATTTTGGTGTGGTAAACAAAGCGCTTACTTTGCGGTGCTTGAGGATGGCAAGTGCCTGTTCCACCACATGATCCATGT
>JAYOWQ010000001.1:9202-98547 GCA_038152055.1 Opitutales bacterium
ATGTATGCCCGAGCCTGGTCGAATTGCCGGGAGGCGATCAAGCGCTTGACCCAGCGGGGATCGAGGTCGACAAAGTAGCACGAACATCCGCGCACATTAGCCAAGTGCTCAATCGCCAGTCGCAAACGGCGAGGACCCGTTGGGCCAACCATCATCCAGTAATCATTTCTGGGAAAGTGTTCATCGCTCAAGGTATCCGAGAAAGCGGTGTAATCGGTACGAAAATCATCCCAACCTATTCTTTGCTTTGGCATTCCGGTGGTTCCTCCAGTTTCAAAAACGTTGAATGGACGACCGGCATAAGGTTGCGGCACCCATTGCTCGTTGGGTAGGTCACGAAGCCAATCATCCTTGAAGTGAGGAAATTTCTCACAAAGATCGGAGAAGGTGCTCACCTCTTCCAAAGGAGACCATCTTTGTTGCTCTGCCCAATTCAGCCAAAAGGGACAGCCAGTATCCGGTGAGAAATGCCAAAGAATCATTTCCCTGACATGCTTATCGAGCTCGTATACCGCCTTTTTTATTTGTTCTTCGCTAGCCATTACATCGACTTATCTAGCTGGCTTTGCCGATAATCGCAATCAAGACTGCGAAGGGAAGAAACGGTCAAGTGTTGCTGGAGGTGGTGGAGCGGTTAGCAGGGATATCAACACCAAGGATGCCCCAGACACCAAGAAGCAGATTGCTGCCGGAACAATTCCAGGACCCACAAAGTATTCCCCGCCATATCCTGACTGATGAAAGAAATATAGCCAGGCAATCAGGGCCGTTACAATAGATGCATAGGCACCTGCTTTGGTGACGCGCTTCCAGTAAAGAGAGGAGAAAACCAGCGGGAAAAGAGCGGCAAATCCACTAAAGCACCAAATGGCAAGATCGAAGACATTGGCATTCTTCACTGCCATGGCCAGGATATAAGTAATCGCAACAATTCCTACGATAAACCAGCGGGCAATTTTTAATTTCTGCCGGTCACTATATGCATTTTCGCCAGCCCGGTGGACTACGATGTCATTGGTAAAGACCGTACCCAGACAAAGAAACTGAGAGTCCAGAGAAGACATGATTGCAGCCAATACTCCCGCGGTCAGCAAGCCGGTAAGCCAAGGGTTTCCAACCAATAAATCCAATGTGGCGGATAACACTGCCGGGGGCGGTATGCCAGGAGGAAGCAGTCCGCTTGCCCAGGAACCGATCAATACGCAAGGGACCCAGACTATCATAATGCAAATTGGATGAGCGATTACAGTTAGTTTGAAAGCACGGGCGTTTCGGGCAGTCAACCAGTGTTGAAAGAGGTGGGGAAACATTCCCACGCTTAAAGGGATAAAGAGATAGGTGACAAAGGTGATAAAAGACATGCCAATCTCCCGTTCAAAGATTACAAGCTCGCCCGTTTTCGGGTTTTTCTTTTTGAATTCAACGATTACGGCATCGCGGGAAAGATGTGGTCGCTTATCCGTTAAATTGGAATTGATAAAATCAGTTACCTTGCCAATTTTTTGGGGTGGTTGATTGGCAACTAATTCTCCAAGTGTCTGATCATAGTGATAGTCCTGGACTACACAACCTTCATCGTCTATTCGCATAGGCACCTTGCCTGCCTGCTCTAATCCACCCAGTGATTGCGCAACAAAGTAAAAGGCTACGATTCCCATGCCCATAAATACAAGTGTCTGAAAGGCATTGGCTATGGCAGTGCCCCGTGAGCCACCGAGAAAGACATAGGTTAAGACCACTGCGCATACAACCAGGCCCGTCAACCATGGTGGCACGCCGCCTGCCCAGGCAGGTATGGTTGGATGGGTAAAAAGATCTGGAAAAGCTCCGGCAGTGACTGGTTCAATTACTTTTCCTGCTCCAATGATTCCGATTAACAAGTAAGGTATCACAAGCAAGACAAGGATGGGAAAAAGCAAGTATCCCAGACCATCGCTCTCAAAGCGTGCGCGGAAAAATTGAATCTGCGTAAGATAGCCATGGCGCTTGCCAAAAGCCCACAATCGAATACCAATCAGAAATAGGATTGCCATATGAACCAATCCACTGATGGATGCCATCAATCCGTAAGTGCCAATCCCTCGCTCGAAGGATTTTCCAGTGGAACCAACCAAGGCAAATGCGGTCATGGTCGTACCAAAGACGCTCATCAGCAAAAGAAAGGGCCCAATGCTATGACTGGCCACAAAGAAGTCCAGACTGGTTCCGCGAAACATCCGACCGCTCGCCCAACCCAGAACAAGGAGCAGCATCAAGTAACCGCAGATAATAAACAGTACACTCACGGAGCGGGATCCTCGTCTGTGGACTGAGACTCCCCCGACTCAGAGGAACTTTCCGGGTCTTCGGCATATTTCTCCCAGTACTCAGGCCAAGCTCGAACAACTGCGTAAAAACCCAGCAAGGAGCAGGACAGAGAAAAAACCGTATGATAAAACAAACCTATGGGCATGCCCCAAAAAACAAACCTTTGGGATGACCAATTCCAGAAATCCTGGTGCAGGATGAGCAAAAGCGCAAAAAAGAACCAAAAGATTCCCATCGAAAACTTGGGTGGCTGATTCGGCATTGAAAAAACCAGAGGATTATTTACCCACTGCGTACAAATGGGTTTGAGTGGATAAGTAAAGCGTCTGATTGGCCACAACGGGGGAACTGTAAATAGGTGCGCCAAGACTGATTGTTTGTGGCTCCTTTTTTTCCTTTCCATGTTCAAAGATCAAGAGATCCCCATCTTCATTTCCGAGCAATACCTTGCCATCGACCACTAAAGTGGATCCCCAGATACGACTGTAGGAATCATAGGTCCAGTAAACTTCTCCGGTTTCCGCATTCAGGCAGTGCAGGATACCGGCATACTCAGCTTGGTAGATCAGGCCATCCGCCACCGAGGGCGTTGAAATGCTGCGCCCGATATCGGCGTTTTTCCAAATAACCTTCCCGGTTTCCGCATCAATGCAGGAAAGTCGGCCTACCCCATCTCCGTGCTCAGGATCCTGCCCGATCGAGCAATAAATCCGGTTGTTGTAAAGAACGGGTGTGGCAATCAACTCGCTGGGACCAGGAGGGGTAGCATAGGGAACTCTGCGTCCCTCCCCGTCAATCCGATAGGTGGGCTCGTTGCAATCGACTTTCCATTTTGGATGAAAAAGGTCGAATCCATCTTTGTTCTTTAAAGTTTGGTTTGGATAAGCGTAAAGAAATCCATCCGCCCCCCCCCAGAATAACAAATCCTGTCCGGAAAGGTTTCCAAAGGTCAAGGAAGACCATGCCGCGTGCAAGGCTTTTTCACTGGCTCCTGAACCGTCTTCGCCCATAAGTTCTCCGGAATTCTTATCCAGAGCAATCCAACTTGGAGACAAAGGGCTGGGTATATTGATATGCGACCAATCCACTCCGTTGGAAGTAGCCACAAACAAACGTTCATCAATAATCAACGGCGAGGAACTCGTGACGTTGTGAGGAAATACGCCAAGTTCGTCACGCATATCATATCTCCAGATGATATCTGCGTCCAAGGCAGGATTCAATCGGTCCAAGCTGTCGTTGGGCCGTATGTAATTTTCTTCCTTCACGAAAGGCTCGTCATTTCCGTTTTTCAATCCTGCTAAATCCAAGCAGACGACTTCGCAACGGTTGGTTACGACATAGGCTCTACCATCTTCGATTGCAGATGATGAACAGACCCCGATATACTCCCAGTCACTCACTTTGCCCGCACCCAGTTTTGGAATGACCAATTGCCATTCCAGTTCCCCAGTCTTCTCATTCAGGCACATGACTATACCGCGGTCCCCCTGTTTTTGAGGATCTCTGGGAGATTCATTATTGGTGCCGACCAAAACTTTCCCTTCGCCAATGGTTACGTTACCATAGGATTGTGAGCCGAGCTTGGCTACCCACTTTACGTTCCTAGTGGAGTTTGGGTCCACCTGTTCGTTCTCCATTATTACGCCAGGGTCAAAATCCGTAATAATCCCAACCTCGGTCGAGACCATGTTGCGTGATGCGTTTTTTCCCCAAGTCGGCCAATCGGCTCCACGCGCCCAAGGCAGCCCGATCAACAGAAAAAATAAACCTGTGACTGAAAACCTGAAGATAACCAAATGTTGACTGGGGGTTAAGAAGTTCATGGTTTAGGGTAAACGACGAGATTATCGAAATAAACCTTCTTTTGGCTTTGTGGGGAAAGCGCATAGATTCCTGGGGCTCCTTGCCTGTGCGGGCTGGAATGTGAGGCTTCCAAAGTCCATTGCTCTGGCTCGATGTCATCGCGAAGCCATGCTTTTGCTCGAATCAAACCGGTCCCATCCTCAAGCAAGTCAACCTGTGTTTTCAATCGATACCATTTGTTTGCGTCTATGGCAAAGGGGACGGATCTTTGGAATCGATCGAAATTAGAAAAGATTTCCAGTTTGTTGGTATTCCCGACAAGGGTGATCATGTATCGCTGATTAATGACTCCTATGGTCGATTTTATTCGTCGGTTACCGTCCACCATAGCATCGATTTCTACGACGTAATCCTTTTCCTTCCATGAGCCCACAAAATTTATTGCTCTTTGAAAAAGGACGTGGTCCAAAGTATTGCCGGCCACAAGTTCGCCCTTAAGATTTTGGATTTGCCAGCGCATTCGGGCGCCAAGCCAAGGCAACGGAGGGTAGGAATAGACAATGTCATCGGATGAAGTTTGGCTCAAATCATATCCGCTTTGAAAATCTTCCTTGTAAGGCAAGGAGGGAAAAACTCTTCCGCGGGCAACCGCAGTCAATCCTTGATAGGATACTCGCACCGCCCCCGCTGACAACTTAGCCCCCACAGGGGCTTCTAGGCTTCCCGGCCCATTTTTTGTTAGGTTGCCATCCAATAGAGAACTGACTTTGGCAGTGGGCGGAATCCATTTTTCCCAAACTAATCCTTCTCCGAGTTGCTTGATTCTGCGACCTACTGAATCGAGCGCAAAGACTTGAAAATTTAATTTTCCACCTGCCAAGAGAGAAAATTCATATGGAACGATTTGCAGAGAAGAAATTTCGTTCAAATCACTAGAGTCTGAAAATTCCGAGGGAAGGAAAGCCTTTGTGGGTTTTGGATTGCCGAAGCAATGCAGACGTTTTTTTGACTGAATTAAAATTCTACCATGGGCAATGGCCGGCGCGGCAAGACAACTATCGAAAAGATCAATACTGCTAAGGATTTTCCCTCGGTTTCCGGCATCTTCGACGACAAAGCACTTTCCATCGAACATGGGAACGTAAAGTTTGCCATCCGCACAGATCGGAGCTGCGTGTATCTGATCGGCCGATAGCTTCAAACTCCAAATCGTTCGCCCCGTTGGCGCATCGACGCAAAACAATTCTCCGGTCTTACCTGTTAAAAATACACGGCCTTCGGAAAGAACGGGAGAACTGGTGAATGACTCCATTTCATCGTTTCTCCATGCTTCATGCTGTTGGTTAAGGATAAGCATGGGTTCTCCGAAAACTGGGACTTTAAATGGCTTTCTTATTCCCGTCATCCTGCCCGTACGAGAACTGTCGATATTTTCCTTTCCATGTACAGCAATTACCAAATCTTCATACAGGACGACTCCGGCATTGACCCCACCATGCGACATTTTGAAACGCCAAAGCGGTTGTCCGGTACGAACGTCTATGCAAACGATATGACCGCAGCCTGTGCCACTGTAGAAAACCCTTCTTCCATCTTCCAAATCCTCGAAAACCAAAGGGGCAAAGGAGCTGTCCTTGGGAGTTGTGCCTGGAGTACTGGACCAGACTAACTCACCCGTTTGCTTGTCAAAAGCGTAGAAACGATCTCTGGCAGGCCCGTCTGCTCCCCAATTCGCGGTAATGGCATGAACAATAACAAGGTTTCCATCCACAGTAGGACCTCCTGTTCGTCCATTTGGAAAGGTCAGGCGGGCGAACTCCTCCATCAATGACCTTTCCCACAAAAAAGATCCATCTGCCGAGTATCCTATCAACAAGCCGGGGCTTGTTTGAAAGAAAACGTTACCGGTGGCTGGATCCACGCACGCGGATCCTATGCCATAACGATCATAAACAATATCACTTAGAAAATCCTGTTTTCGCCTTTCCCAAATCAGTTCTCCAGTTTTTAAATCCAGACAGGAAAGACTTTCCTCCAGCAATTCGCCCTCTCCGTAATAGCCGAATTGGTAAACTTTCTCTCCGGCAATAACGGGTACCCCGCCTCCTTGAATTTCGTGCGTCCACAATTCCGTGCCGTTGAGCTCCTCTGGCAGACCGGATTCCGACGAAGCGCCCATCCCCATACTACCTCTGTGAGCAAGCCAGTCTGAGGATCGATTCTCCAAACGCACCTCGGTGGTTGCCCGGAGCGTCCTCACTTCAGGAGATGAAAAGCGAACGCATGCCCCTAAAATAAAGCTTACCAGAACGATCGTGCTAAATTCAATGAATCGAATCATGGATGAAGAAATGAAAGCATATCAGCACATACTTTTTTATCCATGTAAATATGGACGTCAAACTAGCTTCGAGCTTTGAGGCGATTATGCAGTGGAGTTTTTTCTCCTAGCTCCATTCATTTTTGGCCCATCGAGAGACAAACCCAACGGCCGCTGCTTGCACGGCAATGCATTCGTCCGTTCGCATATGAAGGCGGCGTCCAATTGTTCTTTCCGCCCAATACTTGAAAACGGGCAAGTTCGTGAAATCCATTCGCCGTCGCTTTGACAATGCCAAGTTCTCCCCTGTCGCTTAAAACCACCAGGTTTCTTCCGACTAAAATAATCGTTCCAACTCCAAAGCCGCTCTCCTCCCAGACTTTTCTGCCACTCTCGATCTCCAAACAAAAAAGAGTTGCCCGATGTGCGTTTGTTCCGGTTTGCCCATGAATGCCAAAGGCAAAATCTCCCCGCGCAACCAAACTAGCCATTTGCGAGGCGACTCCATCCGATTCCCATAAAACTTTAGGATTTTTACTGGAGAAATCGACTAGGGCGGCTCCTTTCCCATATCCGCTGGCAACCAAAATTCGGTCCCCAAGATCCAAAGGTTGCGCCGCATTCACCTCATATCTGGTTTTGTGCTGATAAGAAGTTTTTTCAACCCCTGTAAGAAGATCATGAACAGCCAACCCGAATTGGTTGAAAATCAAGACTTCGGAAGGATGCCGAACTCGAAGGCAGGGACTTGCATACCCTGCTTCGGAAGAACCTCCGCGCCAGATCTCATGACCATTTGATTCATTCAGTGCGACCAGAGACCCATCAGGAGCCCCCGTTTGCACGATTACCATACCATTCGCAACCAAGGGCGCGCCCGAATAGCCCCATGTCGGGCGGCGTCCCTGCAAATCCTCCACTAAATGAGTTTGCCACAACACTTTTCCCGTTGATGCCAAGAGACAGAAGAGCGACCCTTCATGTCCTTGCAGATAAACTCGTCCATCGTGCACGGTTGGAGTGGAACGAGTCCCTCCTTGGAAATATTTGTCACCAAGACCTGAAGGATATCTGTGCCTCCACAAGATTTTACCAGTATGAACGTCTACACAATAAAGCGTGTTTGCATTATCCGAGTAACCCTGAGTGTAGGCTCGGCCATCCACTTCCACCACTGAAGAGTATCCAAGTCCGACTTCCAAAGACCATAATGTTTGCGGCTCATCATTTCCCCACTCCAAACGCAAACTCTCTTCATTTGTAGAATGATTCCTGTTGGGACCGCCATAAGTGGGCCAATCCAATCCATTAGAATGATTCAAGCCAGTAAGGGCGAGTGATACTACCAGAAAAAACCGCGTATTCATTACAGATTTTAATTGGCGAGCTCTCGAAGGTTGTCAACCACCCAGAGAAGCTTTTCGGGTATTAGGCTGCGATATAATTAGATCGGCCCGATCACGGATTGGTCTTCAAGCTGAAAAAATACTTTCAGATCATCAGAATAATAATTGCAAGAGTTTGCAAGAATTGCGTCAGCCCCCTTTTTGGCGGCACTCAAGGACACGACGACAAACCCAGTCTGTTCGGGTAATTCTATTTCGGTCGACAACGCCTCCCAGGTGCCAGGGTCTAGATCGGTTTGTAGACAACCTTGTTTGCTGGCCACGGCGGTCAGGGATTCCTCAAGATCATCCCGATATGCGGTCAGTGTAATACCAAACTCCGTCCCTTCATAAGATTCTCCGAAACTTTGGTTGAATTTAACCGAGGCTGAAACCAGCGCTCGCTTGCCATTGGATTGCTTGATCGCCTCTCTTACGTCCAAAACTTGTATTGTTTCAATGGTCTGGGCGCTCTTTGCTTCAATATCAACGACCATCGGTCCCAGCGCGATCATTGTATTGCCACTGAAAGGCAAGATTCCTCTTTCGGCGGGTCGAGATAAAAAGCTTTCACGCTTCCAGCTCCCAAGTTTGCCATAATATTCAAGAAGAGCTTCGTACGTACCATCAGAAGCCCTTTCAAGGGATTCCACTCCTCTTGCCACCTGTTCAAGAGCCTTTGACTCCGCGAATTGCCAGGATTCATTGATGGAGTGGCTTTTTCTGCTCAAGCTGCCTTCATCATTCTCAATTTTATTCTGCGACACGAAAGAGGATTGATATTCGTAAATATTCTCTGACATAGAATTCGCTGCGTCACCACCCGAATGCACGAGCGAGGCAAGGTTTTTGAAGACCCACAAGGAGCCGGCCATGGCAATCAAGGTCGCTGCCAACGTTCCTATTGCAGGAAATACCGGGAAGCGCACGATCTTTTCATCTTTAGCTGTCTTAGGTTTCAGTTCTTCGTATTTGAATGAACTTGATCGATCCCAATGGAAAATAGATTCCATGGAAACGATCTCCAAGTATCTTTTGCGAAGATGAGGGGATTGCGAGAGTATCCTATCCAATTCGTTGAAATCTGTATCGGAGATCACCTTATCCAAGAGGGCGCTGGTCAAACGATCGACTTCGGCATAGTCCGTGGGGTTGCTCATGAAAAATTTATGTTCACCGAATAATTAGCGCGAATTCCCAAAAAAATACCTGAAATTTGCATTTTTTTTAAAAATCGGAATCCAATTCCAATTTTGGAAGCTTCATTTTAACACAGTTGATCAAATTGCCTCGAATGCGGTGGAGTGTGGCTGACACCGCCCCAAGTGAGCGCCCAACCTTCTTGCTGATCTGCTTGACTTCGACCTCTTCCTTGAATCTCAAACGGGCGATCTCCTTCATATGATCAGGCAAAAGTTCATAGCATATTCTTAGGGCTTTTTGGCTGAGAATTATATTCTTGGGGTCAACTTTCTCTTCCGCAAGAGCGTCCACTAACTCGTTACTGAATGAAAGTTTGCTACGTCTCGATCTGGTAAGATGAGCCATCACTTGGAAACGAGCGATGTTGTAAGCCCATGAATTAAAATTTCCTTCCGGTGAATATTCCTTGGCTTTTTTGCAGAGAATCAAATTGGTTTCCTGCAAGACATCCTCAGCGTCCTCTCGATGAGGAAGAAGCCCGAGTATGTAAGAGTACAGCGACCTTTGAATGGAAACTAATTTTTGCGAAAACTCAAACGAGATTGGATCTTCAGCCATGATATCAATCGATACTTCTGGGGAAAATAAGTCAAACTCTCTCTTTCGTTCCTTCGACAAGCCTATGGTTGCAATACGTCAAAATTTGAGCTTATTGAAGGAATGCAAACTTGGCATTGCATCGCGCTTCTTGTCCTGAGCATAGGAGTTTTCCTTTATGCCACTTACTTGCGCGATGTAAAAAAAAGTACTGAGTTATCGTTAGACGATCTAGCCGAATGGGAAAAACGAATCGCTAGTGGATCCTACGCTGAAAATGAAAACAAGGAGAGGAATTCCAGTTCTCCAAAAGATTCCACCTGGGTACGCCGCTCGCTTATCCTTCGAACAGATGCTGCCGACAAATACGTCATTTCCTACCATCAGAGTGCAATTGAAGGTGTCGTCTTTCGCGATATTCTCCTCGAAAAATTAGCGGGAAACCCAAATGCCAAGGATCTTATTCTCGGTATTTTCACAAACGAATTGTTTAATCACTCGCCCAAGGACATACTCTCGTCCTTGATTTCCACCAAGAGAAAAGGGTCTCATTCTCTCGAAATCATCTGCAAGGGCCATACGGAGAGAGCATCCGCAGTGCTAGCCGAGTTTGTCCAAAGAGAGTATAAAAAGTCGATTATGATGGAAACCAAAGACAATCCCCTATTGCCATCGCTGGCGGACAAACTTGCTCATATGGATAAAATGGAAAAGGAAAGCTCTGAGATAAAAGTGTACTTGAGCAACATGCTTGAAGATAATCCGGAGGATAGTATAGAGGCAATGACATTGCGTTCCGAGATTTTGCAATTGGATCAGGAAATCGAAAATGCTCGAACTGCGTTGAAGGAAATCGATTCGATTCATCGGGAACAAAAAAGCCCAATGGAATTATTGTCAGTGAAGGCAATCGATGAATTCGGCAAGGTCAATGAATTTTCAACTTTTCTCACTCGCCTAAAAAAAATGTCCAATGATTCGGAGTTGGATCAATTAACCCTTCAGGAAGTTCGAAAAAATTTGAAAAGGACAAGCGAAAATTTGGAAAAGGAAGTGATCAAGGCCATCGACTCGATAAAATTATCCGTCAAAAGCCTGCTGGATCGAAAGTCCGAACTTCAGCAAAATCTGACAGATCACGTCATTGGCAAGAGGCAATCCTTGTCGCTTGACCCGAGGGTTGAACGATTGAACCAAATTCGTGATGAGTTGATGAAAGCCAAAGCAGAGTTCGAAGATGAACTGCTCAGATGGATGAACTGCAAAAACTCATTCGAAATTCTTCGCGACTCTTAACATTTATTCCTGTCTTTTCTTTGGCGATGTCTAAAATAAGTCCATTTGCTCCCGGTATTCCTTTATGGCATGGATTAAGAAGATCAAATTCGTCCTCGGCAATCAGTGATTTTGGGGCCGGCTTCAATGTAGCCCTATTGGCCATACCGCAAGGAATGGCCTATGCTTTGGTTGCAGGTTTGCCCATTCAATATGGCCTCGTGGGATCGTCAGTTGCCGCAATTGCAAGCGGTCTTTTTGGGGGCGGTAAATTCATCACTCAGGGTCCTACAAACGCAACCGCAGTCTTGCTTTTCGGCGCATTTGCAAGCGTTGGGCTTATTGGGGCGAATGGCATGGCCATAGATTCGGCCCTACATCTATTGCCCGTGATTCTTCTCTGTTCTGGGTTGATGCTTATATTAGCTAGCATCTTCAAGGTTTCGTTTATCGTTCAATTTGTTTCTCGAACGGTAATAACCGCTTACGTAACTGCGGCCGCTTGTTTGATTATTGTCAATCAAACAAGGCATGTCCTGGGAATTGCGAATCTTGAAGAACCTGCTTCATCAACCTTCCTTGGCATTCTAACTAGCCTGCTTCAGCATCTCGACCAGATGTCCTTGCCCACGATTGCCCTCAGTCTTTTTACCGGCTTCCTTTACCTCGTCATTCATGCCATGTCGCCAGTCCTTCCCAGCGTTGCGATCGCCCTTGTTGTCTCGTCCTTTGCCGCTTGGGGTCTCAAGCTTTTAGGTATGCCAGTCATTTGTCTGCAAAGCTTTTCTTCCAGCCAAAATCTTATGGCCCTTCCGGGATTTGAATTAGTTGGAGCTCACGCTCAAATAATCTTTTCCACTGCAATAGCAGTATGTCTGCTCTGTCTCCTTGAAGGGTTGTCCATAGGAAAATCCTTATCCGCTCGGGCCGGCTCTCGACTGAACACTGATCAGGAAACTTTTTCTATCGGGATGGGAAATGTGGCGTGCTCGCTTTTTTCGGGAATGCCAGCATCCGGTTCGCTGACTCGCTCCACCTTGAATGTGGAAAGTGGAGCCCAGACTGGTTTTGCTAATGTTTTTGCGGGTCTCCTGGTTTTTTTGGGAATTTGGGCTCTTGGTGACCTCGTTCAATTTATACCCCTGTGCAGCTTGGCCACGGTTGTTATTTTCATTGGACTTTCCCTGATTAAACTAAGGCAAATTCAAACGGTCACGCGAACTTCTCGCTCCGATGGATTTGCATTTGGCGTAACTTTTTTCGTTGGCCTCACATTCTCATTGCAAATTGCAATCTTCGCCGGCGTGCTTAGCTCCATACTGCTTTTCCTCCGGAAGGTCGCCCAGCCCCAACTCGTCGAGTACGGATATACCAAAGAAGGCAAGTTAGCCGAAGCTTCCGTTCATACTAATCGACCTGAACCGGAAGTTTCCATTGTCCATGTGGAGGGGGAATTGTTCTTCGCGGCGGCAGATTTATTTTATGAACAAATTCGTCGCGTCGGAGAAGATCCTAACCTGAAGGTTTTGGTTCTAAAAATGTTGAATGCCCATCATTTGGATGCAACTTCAGTACTCGCTCTCGAAGAGTTATTGGAATATCTGAAAGAGAAGGACTGTCATGTCTTACTTTGCGAAGTAAGAAAAGATTGCCTGAGAATCCTCAGAAATAGCGGGGTATTGTCGCGAATGAATCGAAGAAACGTCTTCCCTTACATTGCCAACAATCCAACTCTTTCTACGGCAAAGGCGATAAAAAGGGCAAAATCTCTCATTGACGGGGTGTCTGCGAAGGTCACCATTTTGGCGAACGAGAAACTTCAATCCAATCAACGCTAGGCTCGCGGAAACAATGCCCGATCTGTAGGAATTCGTCTTTTATTTGCAGGAAAACTTTGCACAAGGAATCGCTCGGACGATTAAATCATGACAGGGGGCTCGAAGTCATCTTCTTTTGTTTCAAACTTTGGCTTTGTATCGCTGCTCGGACTCTTTTTTTCAAATAATTCTTCAGGTTGCTGAGTGGGTTCTTCCGTCGATTCATCACTGCCCGGATCGATGACTTGACTAGAGGGGCTTTTTGAAAAAACACGGGCTTCTCTTAATGATTGCTTCAGGGTTTTTTCGCGCAGTTCCAAGTTCTTTTTTTCCTCTTCGGTTAAGCTGTCTTGAGCAATCCGCTTCATATCCAAAAACCGGGTATGATTATACTGCTTTAGTGACTTGAGTTCCACCTTGGCTTCTTCTCTGGCCTGTACTAGTGTTTCGATCCTGAGAGAGACTTTTCCCAACTCGGCATCATCCAGTCCACCACCATCTATTTTTGCCTGATGGATCTCTATGGCTTGGTTGGTCTCTCTCAGTCTTTTCAGGATTTCCTGTTTTTTTGAATCTACCTTGAATTTCGGAGAGATCACTTTCTTGGTGGCCAAAAAGGTAGTATGACCACTGTCGTCAACGGATTTGAGCTCTTTTTTCAGAACTTCCAAATAACCTTTGCATGCATCGATGTCGGCACCCACTTTTCGGCCTTCCTTCAGAGCAACCTCCAATTCGTGAAGTTCCTTTCTCTTTGCCGCCATCTCCAATTTGATGCGCTGGATTGTTTTGTTAGATTCTTCTGTCATGGATGAGGGTATTGTAACGGGGTTTAGAGACAATCAATTGAGAAATCTCCAAATTAGGCTATCGAGTCAATTAAAACACTGCATGCGATATCTTTCGCCCATGCTCTCAGATCGTTTTTCCCAAACCATAGAAATGAGACGTGTTCTCGAGTAAGATTTCGGCAAACCGCTGGATAGGCATGCCTAGCAATCGGCTTGCAAACTTGCCGATCTCAGGCAGGTAGCATGGTTCGTTTCTTTTTCCGCGATATGGAACTGGAGACAAATAAGGGCTATCGGTCTCAAGCATCAATTTATCAACTCCCTGAAGTTTTGCCGCCTCCCAAAGTTTTTCGTTCTTTGCAAAGGTAAGAATGCCCGTGAAAGATGCACGCCCGCCTCGCTCCATCAATTGCCTTATCTCATCGACCCCTTCAGTGAAACAATGAAAAACCACTTTTTCCCAGTCAACGCCCGATTCATCAATTTCTTCCACACAGTCCTTGAATGCGCAACGGGAATGTATTATGACCGGACATCCCAATTTCCCAACCCAGGCAAGTTGCCTGCGAAATGCCTCTTTCTGCCAGCTAATGACTTGTTCCGCCATTTCATCGTCCTTTGGCAAACGAAAATAATCCAGTCCTATTTCGCCGAAGGCGACGGGTGAAAATTCCTGCTCGAAAAAGCTTCTTATTGTTGAAGTCTGCTCCTTCCAGTCACCCGCAACGTAACCAGGGTGCAATCCAACCGTATAGTGAATCTTGCGTGCATGGACTTTTGATAATTCACGATAATCCGACCAATCCAGGGGAGAAGTCCCCACCGTGACCATTTGGGTTACTTCGGCTGCGTATGCCCGCATGAGCACCTCCTTTTCTTCGCCCTTGCGTAGAAATGAATGTAAATGACAATGACTATCAAACCAAGACATCTACTCGACCAATACGAAAAGATTTGTCATGATCGCGACATTAAACCGTTTTTTTGAACTAGATTTCCACCAAATAACTTCACCTCTCTATGAACAACGTAATTATTCTTGGCACGGGATGCGCCGGATTTACCGCGGGTATTTACACGGCCCGGGCAAATCTTGATCCGTTAATATTGGAAGGCAAGCAGCCAGGGGGTCAGCTTACCACAACCTCGGAAGTGGAAAACTTTCCAGGATTCCCGCAAGGCGTCGATGGATTTGACTTGATGGCAAATTTGCGAAAGCAGGCGACCAAGTTCGGGGCCCGCGTAGAAAATGCTTTCATTGACCGAGTGGAATTCTTCGAAGACAGAAAAATCCTGTACTCTGGCGACAAACATTACGAAGCCAAGGTGGTGATTATCGCTACTGGAGCGGCCCCCCGTCTGCTTGGCATCCCAGGAGAAAGTGAAATGTACGGAGGCAAGGGCGTAACCACCTGCGCCACCTGTGACGGAGCCTTTTATCGCAATATGGATGTCGTGGTGATCGGTGGTGGGGATTCCGCATGTGAAGAAGCCCTTTTCCTCACTCGTTTTTGCTCCAAGATTACGCTAGTACACAGGAGAGACGAGCTTAGGGCCTCTAAAATTATGGCTGAGCGAACATTGTCTCATGAAAAAATCGAGGTTTTATGGGATTCTGCCATTGAAGCTATCTTGCCTGATGCTGACGGAAGAGTTCGGGCAATTACGACAAAAAATCTTAAAACTTCCGAGAATGGTGAAATTTCTTGCAAAGGTGTATTCATTGCAATCGGTCATACCCCTAATACGCAACCTTTCGAAGGAATTCTTGATTTGGACTCCAATGGCTATCTAGTGCCTCAATCGGGGAGCATGGTCAAGACATCCATCCCAGGGGTTTTTGTTGCCGGGGATTGCGCCGATCACGTCTATCGCCAAGCGATTACCGCCGCCGGAATGGGTTGCCAAGCAGCCATTGAGGCCGAACGCTGGCTGGCTGAAAGTAATTAGTTCTGCGGAAAAGCGGGATTGAGACATGAATGCAGTGGGGCAAAACGTTTCCACTTATCTTTCAGCCTCTGCCCAGGAAAGACCCAATCACCCCGCGCTTGTTTCGGGGGCCATGCATCCTAAATTCTCTTCCCTGTCCTTTGCTAAGCTTAATCAAATCGTGGATCAAGCCACTGTTGAGCTTTTCAGAAACAAAATATCTCCCGGTGACAGAACCCTGCTTTTTGTAAACCCCGGCCCAGATCTGATCATTTGGGCATTTGCCCTCTTTCGTCTTGGGGCCATACCCGTTGTAATCGATCCGGGTATGGGCTTGCGGTCCTTCATGGC
Source organism: Opitutales bacterium (assembly GCA_038152055.1). Taxonomy (GTDB): domain Bacteria; phylum Verrucomicrobiota; class Verrucomicrobiia; order Opitutales; family Seribacteraceae; genus Chordibacter. The sequence continues at coordinate 24,924 of JAYOWQ010000001.1, forward strand.
CTGCATAAGACGGACGAAACCGGATGCCATGGTTGGCGTATCAAAAGCCTTTTGGTTAAGCCGTTTCCTCCCAAAGTCATTTCAAAGCGTAAGGAGAAGATACTTGGTACGCCCAGGCCTTTATGGCGAAGACTATCCCAACGGGACCAAGCCAGCGGAGGTATCGGCAGATGAAAACTCTCTGGCTGCAATTGTCTTTACTTCCGGTTCGACCGGCGCTCCCAAGGGCGTTCTTTATTTGCATAGAACCTTCGCCTCCCAGATTTCCGCCTTGAAATCCGTTTTTGAAATGGAAGCAGGAGAAGTGGATATGACCACTCTGCCAATCTTCGGTCTATTCAATCCGGCGCTTGGAATAACCTCGGTGCTACCTGATATCGATCCACGGCGTCCGGCTAAAGCCGATCCTAAAAAGTTGATTGGAACCATTCTGGAACACAATGTCACGACAGCCTTTGCCTCACCTGTGATTGGAGAAAGGATTGCCACTGAATGTACTCTTAAGCAGAAACGTCTCCCAAGTATGAGAAGGTTCTTGCTGGCAGGCGCCCCTGTTCCTCCATGTCTTGCGGAAACCCTTGAGCATTGCCTGCCCAATGGACGAGTAATTATTCCTTATGGGGCAACGGAGGCGTTGCCTGTGTCTTGGACCGACGGAAATCAGGTTAAAGAAGCCAAGGAATCCATTCTTGCCGGCAAGGGCTCCTTGATTGGCAGACCAACGCCTGAAGCTCGGGTTGTACTTGTTCCGGTTAAGCAAGCCCCCCTTCCTGACTACTCTTCGGACTACGCGGGTTTGCATTCAGGAGAAGTCGGTGAAATCTCTGTTTCAGGTCCAATGGTAACTGCGGGTTATGACCGCATGCCCGGAGCAACCTGCGACGCCAGATTCAAGATTGGGAACTTGGTTTACCACCGCATGGGGGATCTAGGCTATTTTGACGGAGCTAAAAACTTGCGCTTTCTTGGCCGAAAGGTGGAGTGCGTACAATCACAAGCGGGCCCGATTGAAACGGAACGTTGTGAACCTGCCATAGCTCAATTAGCCGGCGTCAAGAGATGCGCCCTTATTGGTATAGGTAAACCGCCTTGCCAGGAACCATGCCTGGTGATTGAACCTGATCGCTCGTTTGTCCGCAAGGCAGGTGAAGTAATCCTGCGCAAGGAAATCCTCCTGACTGCCAGGCGCATGTTTCCCGAATATAATATTTCAAGGGTAATTTTCGAAAGGAAAATGCCCGTGGATGCCAGGCATAATGCAAAGATTCATCGGCTTTCATTATCCAAAAAATGGACGCCCAGGGTTTTAAAAAAACCTGCTCTGGGTAAGTTACAATGAAAATTCTGGTCACCGGCGGACTTGGTTTTGTAGGCCATGGCCTCTGCAAGGCTTTGCTTGATGCAGGCCATGAGGTACATGCCTTGGGAAGAACCATTAAACCAAACCCGGCAAAGCTTCTTGCCGGTCTCGTTTATCATTCTCATGACTTGGCCAAGGACGCTCCGCCCAATGGCTGTTTGGACGGCACGGATGCAGTCTTTCATGCGGCCGCGAAAGCGGGAGTTGGCGGAACTTATGAGCAGTATCGCCTCGCCAATCTTGTCGCAACCGAACAATTACTCTCGGCCTCCAAATACCATGGTGTGCCCCGATTTATTTACACGAGCACACCCAGTGTCGTTTTTTCGACCAAGCCCATTCGCGAAGGGGACGAATCGCTCACTTATTCAACAGAGTCTTTTTCAGACTATGCCTCCTCCAAGGCGCAGGCTGAAAGAATGGTGCTCTCGGCGAATGATCCTTCCCGTATTCAAACTCTTGCCTTGCGACCCCATCTTGTTTGGGGAGCCGGTGACCCCCATCTAATGCCCCGCGTAATCCAAAGACACCGCTCCGGAAAGCTGCGTATTGTAGGAGACGGTACGAACAGGGTTGATCTGACTCATGTAGAAAATGTCGTCCACGCCCATCTATGTGCATTGCGGTCCTTGATTGCAAATCCTTCTCTTGGCGGAAACCCTTATTTTATAGGACAAGATGAACCCGTGATTCTTTGGGAATGGATCAATCATGTTTTTGCTCAAATTGGACTTCCACCTCTGGAAAAGTCGATTTCTTATCGCACCGCTCGTACAGTTGGTTGGGTGATGGAGCAAGCGTGGAAGTTTCTCCCCATGCAGGGAGAGCCACCCATGACTCGATTCGTTGCCTGTCAGCTTGCCAATGACCACTGGTTCTCTTGTCGAGCCGCAGAAAAAGATCTTGGTTACAAGCCCGTTCTTTCTATGAAACAGGCGCTGGAAAAGACTCTCCCCTGGTTGCGCGCATTATAATTGCCTTCAAGATCTGTTACACTCGTACAATGCGCAAGCTACGCTGACGTTTAGGTTCAAGGAGCTGGCCTTCCCGACCATGGGTATTTTTCGCATTCTGGATACTCGACTTTTCCAAAATTCTCCCAGACCTTCCTTTTCACTTCCAAAAATAAACGCAGTCGAACTGGCAATCCTTTCTTTCGACAAAGAGTGATCCGCATGGGCGCTGGTTGCTATAAGCTCCCTGCCCGACCGCTCCAGCCAGCTCCACACGTCCTCTTTCCCTGCCACAGCAGCCGCCACCTGCCCCATACATCCTCGAGAAGAACGAACGACATTGGGATTGAAAAAGTCAACGGATGAATCTGAAAGGATGACTCCATCTCCTCCAAAGGCCTCGACGGTCCTTAAGACAGCTCCCAAATTGCCAGGCTTTTCGATTTCGTCCAAGATAACAAGAGGTTTGTCTCCTGAAGTAGAGAGCTGATCCAGACCAAGTTCCCAGGCTTGAACGATACCAATGACTCCTTGGCCAGATGAGCGGTACGAACCCTTCGATTGAGCTTTTTGAGAGGTTTCCTGCATAGGAATATTCATTTTAGACAACTCCGCAAACGACAGGTTTTCTCCCAATCGCTCAATGAGAGCAGGGCAAAAATAAATTTCGTTTACCTTTCGATCCGCCCGCGCCAAAGCCAGTAAATCATCAGCCCCTTCAACAACAAAAGCTTTCCGCTCACGGCGACGCTTGGGAGATTCGCGAAGTTTTACGAGTTCTTTTATTCTAGGATTGGAAGCGCTCTCGATTACAGTATTCATACTCTCACAAAAAAGGGTTTTGCCGATCGAGGGCGAGCTCGTTACGAAGCAAAATAGATGAATCAAGTACCAAAAGGTTTTTTTCCCCACCCCTATCCGTACCATCATGAGTTGGAAATAGATATTTCAGACGTCTCAAATCTTGGAATTGGCATTGGTCGTGATGGGGACTGGGTTGTCCATGCCCCCTTTTGCTGGCCTGGAGAACGGGCCAAGGTTCGGATATTTAGAAATCATGCAAATTATTCTGAAGCTGATTTGGTTGAGATTATTAATCCGTCTCCAGACCGAACGAATCCACGCTGCCAATTATATGGGGTCTGTGGGGGGTGCCAGTATCAGGGCGCTCGCTACGAAGCTCAGTTGAGATGGAAGCGGCAACAGGTTGAAAACTCCCTAGGACGCATCGGTGGGATATCCGTACCCGTTCAACAAGTCATCGGGTCTCCAAGGATTTATGGGTACAGATCAAAGCTCACACCTCATTACCAAGGAGGGCGAAAGGGTGATGACATGGTCATTGGTTTCTTGAAGCAAGGTTCTCGACGCGCATTGGTGGACGTTTGCCACTGCCCGATCGCCACAGATGGCATCAACTCGGCTTTAATCAAAGCTCGCGAAGAACTAAGGTCGGCGCCCAAAAGGAAAAGAGGGGGAACGCTATTGCTCCGTGAAGTGAACGAGGGCGTAAGCTTGGACCCCAAGGAATTCGTAAGTGAAAAAGTGGGTGATTTAACTTTTCATTTCAAGGCAGGCGAATTTTTTCAAAACAATCCGTTTATTTTGCCACAACTCGTTGATCACGTAATTAATCAGGCAAATCCTGATGAAAACGATCTGCTCGTTGACGCTTACTGCGGGGGAGGCTTGTTCGCCATTAGCGCCGCGAAAAGATTCCAAGAGGTTGTTGGTGTGGAAATTAGCCGTGAAGGATTCGAGGGCGCCCGCATCAATGCTAAGATAAACCAAATCGAAAACGCTCGGTTCTTCCTTGGAGATGCATCTTGCATATTCCATGAAATTCAAGGTCATTGTGGTTCAGTCGCATTGATTATCGATCCTCCAAGAAAGGGCTGTGATCCCGACTTTCTCCTGCAAACCATCAAATACGGCCCCCGGCGAATCGTATATGTTTCCTGCGAGCCTTCCACTCAGGCTCGTGATGCCAAGGTTTTGATGGAAGCCGGTTATCAGGCAGTAAACGCACAGCCCTTTGATTTGTTTCCTCAGACCAGGCATATCGAGAACGTTTTGACCCTCCTTCGGTAGAGGCACTGGGTTAACCCCATTTCCGGTCGAAATTCCAAGCGGTCGAGGAAAAAATTCTTACGTTTTCGCTGCACTCGGTCTCAAAATTCTCCGACCAGTCCGTTGGGCAGATTGATTCACCAAGTTCTTGAGCAAGGATTGGCGTAAATGCGTTTTCTATCTTTTCATGATCTGCCTCCGGCCAGTCTTTTAATTCAAGCGCTCCTTGAACAAGTACACCATGGCGAGTGAGCTTCATGGCTGCACCCGCTATTTTGTTTAGACCGCTTTCATCCATTAAATCCAATCCCACGGGCTCACGAAAGCAATCTCCGGGAATTCCACTTTTTGGATTGGAACACGGCTTCAGGCTTGTTTCAATGCCTAGAATCCTTAACGCCTGACCCAAACCCTCATGAATGATTCCGTATAAGGACCTTGGAGTCATTTGTCCTCCTTTGCTAGCCCTTGGAAGAATAATGCAGTATGTCAAGTCAGTCCCATGTCGCACGATTCCTCCGCCTGTCGGTCGACGAACCATGGTCGGATAATCTTTTCCTGAATGGCTGATTACCCAATCTGCGCTTTGCCCGTAACCGAAGGATATGTGAGGAGAATCCCAGCCATATCTTCGAAAAATGGGTCCTTCCCAAAAATTGACTTGTTGCAAGAGCCACCAGTCGGTGGCCATGTTTCTCGAACCGGATTCCTTGCGAAAGGGAAGATGGAAAAGACTCATCTAAAGACGCAAACGGTAAGCGGATGGATCATCAACGTTCTCTCTGTACCAGTTGTAGAGGTCCTTTGGGAGATGCATCTCTTCCAGTTGTCGCTCCAAGCTGGATGGTTGAGTCTTCACCTTACTGACCAACGGGGCCAGTTCAAAAGTCAGGCGAGCCGGTCGATCTCCATGGCCATCTCTCCACTCGTCTAAGGTTGATGGGTTTAAACGATCCTCATTGAATCCAAACCTTCGCAGGATCCGACAGCCCAATTCATATCGGGAGATAACATCCGAGCCCGCCCAATGATAAAGTCCGTTCAAGTTGGGTCTTTCTAGCAATTCGACCAGTAATTGAGCAACGTTTTCCGCTGAACTTGTTTGCCTCCATTCATCGGTAAACAAAGTCGGCGGGCGCCCTTCGGCCAGAGCATGAAGTATTCGTTCGTGGGGGCTTCGGTTTCCCCGCGGACTATTGCCATTGAGTAGCGTTGTCCGAACGATGGCAAGGTTTTCATCGGTTACTGCGAGTACCTGCCTTTCGGCTTCCAGTTTTTGACGGCCATACTCACTCATCGGATTTGTTTGATCCGTTGACCGATAGGGTGACTTCGAGCCATCAAATACCATGTCGGTGGATACATGAAGGAAGCGGGCTCCCAAATGTGCCGAAACCTCGGCCAATTTACGAGCTGCTTCAACATTGATAAGCCTGGCAAAGCGTGGATCTTGATCCACGGTATCTGGAGATGAAACTGCCGCGCAATTGATTACCGCATCCGGCCATTGATCAAAAAGCTCACGCATGACCGGATCAAACTCTCCCAAGGGCATGGATAATGCATTGTAGCTAAACCGGGAGACAAGATGAGCGCGATTGGCATAAGCCAGCAATTCGTGCCCACGGGCCAAACATTCCCTGCAAACTGCGCCCCCTAATAAACCGGTGGCCCCCATGACCGCGACTTTCATGATCAATCAAATTGCATATTTCCTTAAAAGTCACAATCCGACACTGTAGCGAAAGTGAAAATACTGAATGGTTTTCCTTGCTTGCGTGAAAATTGGTAAGGCATACTATGGGCAGGCATTCAATGAAACTCTCCCAACTTGCGAACCCTCGCATTCTGGACCAACCCGTCTACGAACCCGGCAAGCCAATCGACTTAGTTGCCCGCGAGCATGGTCTGCCACCCGATCAAATATGCAAGCTCGCATCCAACGAAAACCCGTGGGGGCCCTCTCCGCAGGCTCTGGAAGCGGCTGCTGTTGCCCTAAAGTCCGCTCACCTTTATCCTGACGGTTCGGGTCATTTCCTGATCAAGCTTCTTTCAACCCTGCATGCGCTGAGGGAGGATCAATTTATTCTTGGCAACGGATCAAACGAGATTATCGAACTGCTTGGACACGTGTTTCTTAGTGAATGCGACGAGGTTGTATGCGGTTGCCATTCCTTTGCTGTTTACAAATTGGTCGCCACGCTGATGGGTGCTCGCGTGATTGAAGTGGAAATGCCTGCGCTCACCCATGATCTAGACTTGATGCGCAGGGCAGTAAACCATCGAACCAAGCTTGTTTTCTTGCCCAGCCCTAACAATCCAACGGGGACAACCAACTCTGAGGCAGAGATTCATGCGTTCATCAGATCCCTCCCGGATAATGTAATTTTCTGTTTTGATGAAGCGTATGCTGAATACCTTGAACATCCCCCCGACATGCGATCCTTGATCGAGGCGGGGAAAAAAGTTATCTGTCTGCGCACCTTTTCCAAAATCCATGGGCTAGCCGGTTTGCGAATTGGATATGGTTATGGATCTCCCGAAATGATCCGCTTGCTTCAACGATCAAGACAGCCTTTTAATACGAACTCGATTGCCCAGGTTGCGGCTAGTGCCGCCCTTCAAGACGAGGAATGGAAAATCCAGTGCCGCAAGCGCAATGCTGATGGCCTGAATCAATTGTCGATGGGGTTGGACCGATTGGGTATTGAATACGTACCCAGTCAGGCAAATTTCATTCTGGCAAAGCCCGGAAATGGAAGATCTTTATTTATCGAACTCCAAAAACAAGGAATTATAACCCGGGCTCTCGGCCCAAATCTCTCCGACTACCTGCGCATATCCGTTGGCAAGGAGGATGAAAATACTCGCCTCCTAAACGCCCTGGAGAAGGCAATTTCGATTCATGGGGCGTAATTATGACTGTTTTTGCCAATTACTTCCCGCCCTCTCTTGCCCTTCTCGTCCTCTGGGCTCTTTGTCTGATTCCCGGAATTTATGTTGGGGTTTTCCGCTCAATGATCGATCGGATTCGGGCGGGTATTTCAACTCCTCCGGGGGAAGATTCTAAAGCAGGTAAATTATTGGATTATATTCTTGGTGAGCCTAATCATAGCCGCCCTCTTCACGTGGAGTCCGCGCTCTTTTCTTCTCTTCAGCTGTTTTTGGGATTCTCTTTTCTTTCCCTGAATTGGAATGTCAACTCTCCAATCGGATACGCTACTTCCTTTAGTCTGTCCTTTTTAAGTGAGCGCATGTTCTCCGGAGCCATTCCCAAAATGTTTGCCGCTGGCAGCAAAAATCACATCCATTTGGCCATTGGCTACCCCTTTGTCTTAATCGCACGGTTAATTACCTGGCCTTTTGCCTTCGCTCTATCGAAAATTGAGCGAATCTTTCCTAGCGCCGGACAAAACGGAGACCATGGGGAGAGCCTGGATAATGAAGTCGCTGACCATATTCGTACACTCTCCCGCGAGGGTTCCAACCTTGACCCGGAAATTGCAGAGATTGTGGGCAATACTCTGGAAATGGGCCAATTAAAGGTTCAGGATATCATGGTTTCCAGAAAACAAGTACAAATTCTAGACACGCAAGACGGACTTGAGACGAATTTAGAAATCGCTCGAAACTGTGGACATACAAGACTTCCCCTGTGCGACGGAGACCTCGATCATTGCCTTGGTATTGTTCATGTAAAATATGCGTTTCGCTTTTTAAGAGACGATCCCTCGCCCATGTCTCTTCATAAAATGGCCAAGGCTCCTGCCAGAGTTTCCGCTGGAGACTCGTTGCCTCTTGCTCTACGAAAGATGATGAAGTGGAAAGTACACATGGCATTGGTGGGTGATGAGTTTGGAGGTATTGACGGAGTGATCACCTTGGAAGATATCCTGGAAGAAGTCGTTGGCGAAATTCAGGATGAATTTGATGCCGATGAGGCGGATGTTGTAAGAATCAACGATGAACGGTGGAAGGTTTCCGGACTTACTCCTCTGCATGAGTTGCCCGAGGAGTTCGGCGTTGTGGATGAATCCGATGAGGTGACTAGCTTTGGCGGACTGATCACTCAAATGTTTGGCAAGATTCCTCTACCCAATGATACGTTGCGGTTGGGAAATCTGGAGGTCACTATTTTGGACACGGATGACACTCGCGTCGGAATGACTGAAGTGCGCCTTTGCGATAAATTGGAAGAGTCTGCCTCAGGAAAGATTTCGTAATCGAAACCAAGTTTATTCGCGGCGCGTCAATCTCTCGGGAAAAGGATGATCTTTTTACCTAGGATTGCATTGCAAAGGCGATCACCCCAGGACAACCTTTCCGACCAATTTTCTACAGGAGCAATCCCGAGACATTTACAAATGCTTTCATGCGCGCCGGGGATTACTGGAGCCAGAAGATCACTTGCAAGTCGCAGTCCTTCGAGCATCGTCGCAAGACAAGTGACTAGAATCGGCCTATCGTTCGGATCATCTGATTTCGCCAGCTTCCATGGAGCCCGGTCATCCGCATATTTGTTGATTGAGCGAACAAAACCAAGTGCTTCCTCAAGACCCAGATTGAATTGATTAGATTTGTAGAATTCAAGCGTACGGGCAGATGAATCGATCCAGCGTTCCCTGAGAGCTTCTTCCGGTTCATCAACCACTTCCTGAGCTGGGCCGATCCCGCCCGTATATTGATGGCACATATGTAATAAACGGCTGACAAGATTGCCCAAGTCATTGCCAAGTTCCCCCTTGTAACGAGAATAAAATCTCTCTAGCGAGAATTCCGCGTCTTGGCCAACCGTCATTTCCCTCATAACAAAGAAGCGAAAAGCATCCGATCCGTATTGATCGACGAGTTCAAGGGGGCTTACTGTTTCTCCACAACTTTTGGACATTTTTGATCCAGAAATAGTCCACCATCCATGAGCAAGAATTTGGCGAGGCATTTCCAGTCCGCAGGCCTTGAGCATGATTGGCCAATAAACTGCATGCGGGGGGGCAAGGATATCCTTGCCGATGACATGAAGATCGGCAGGCCAAAGATCGAAGAATTCATCTTCTCCATAGCCTGCTGCAGTTACGTAATTGACCAGGGCGTCAAACCAAACGTATGTGACGTAGGCAGGGTCAAAAGGAAGTGGTATGCCCCAAGACAATCTTTCGACCGGTCTAGAGATACACAAATCATTCAATGGCTCTTTGAGAAATTCCATGACCTGAGACCTGCGAAAGGTTGGCTGTATGAATTCTGGGTTATTTTGAATATAATCGATCAGCCAGTCTTGATATTTCCTAAGTTTGAAGAAGTAATTCTTTTCGGTTATGCAAGAAACTTCCCCAAAAATTTCCGGCCACTCCCCATTGATCTTGTCCTTTTCTTGCAAGAATTGTTCGGCGCGAGTGGAGTAAAATCCTTTATATTCATCTTGATAAATTTCACCGGACTCAAAGAGGTTTTGCAAAATTTCAGAAACCACTTTCTTGTGCCGGGTCTGTGTGGTTCGTACGTAATCGTCGTTCGAAATATCGAGCTTGGTCAACATGACCTGAAATTCCTCCGCTACATGATCGCATCGATCTTGAGGCTCAAGATTATCCGCTAAAGCCCCCTGTTGCACTTTTTGCCCATGTTCGTCCAGTCCCGTGACGAAGTGAACGCTATTCCCCTGCAAGCGCTGCACTCTTGCGATGACGTCCGCTAGAATTTTCTCATAAGCATGTCCAAGGTGGGGCGATCCATTGGCATAATCAATCGCGGTGGTCAGATAAATTTTTTTCATTTTATACTTACATACAACGTCGGAGGCAAAGAACCAATCAATTCCCGCTTTCCATGATTGACTTGCACTATTTAAAGGAGTTTTATTGGGATAGGTAAAGTCCTACCTTGCTTTGCCGAGAGATATATTCCTCTCCTCCTTGTAAATTTCCTACGGTCCTATTAACGACCGGACAATCAACGCACTCAGAATGAGCGAACCAGAAGAACTTACTGAGTCCGATGCGCTTCAAGTAGAAGGGCTGCTGGACGTAAATGACAACAAATCGGGCGTACTGCTCGATTCCTCCCGTGGAGGCAAGACCAGTCCCAACGATCCATTTTTACCCAAAGAATTGATTCGTCGCTTCAAGCTCAAAAGAGGTTCTTACATAGTTGCCGATGCCGTACGAAACGCCAATCGTACAAGCCCAAAGGTTCGTTACATCCACAGTATTGACGGTCTGTCAATCAAGGATCGAAAATCACTCTTTCGTTTTGATCAACTTACGACCATACAACCTCGGGAAAAACTGAACCTCGAGTGCAAGGACGGTCGCATGACCACTAGGGTGCTCGACCTGTTTTGCCCGATTGGCAAAGGCCAGAGGAGTCTCATCGTCGCCCCGCCTCGTGCCGGCAAGACCACCATTCTGCATGACATAGCCAAGGGCATTGAGCAAAATCATCCAGATTGTCATTTGATGGTTCTCTTGGTCGATGAACGCCCTGAAGAAGTGACGGATTTCAGACGCACCGTGCCAGCGGAAATTTTCGCATCTTCCAATGACGAAGAGGTAAAAAGCCACTTGCGCATGGCTGAACTTGCCATCGAGCGAGCCAAGCGCTTGGTTGAGAACAAAAGGGACGTGGTTCTGCTGATGGATTCGATTACTCGCCTCTCTCGAGCTTACAATGCAGCCTCCGGAAAAAGTGGACGGACGATGACTGGCGGTCTTGACGTCCGAGCCTTGGAAAAACCTAGGCAAATCTTTTCATCTGCCAGAAATTCGGAAGAAGCTGGCTCACTGACTATAGTAGCTACGGCACTTGTGGAAACCGGATCAAAAATGGACGAGTTGATCTTTCAGGAATTCAAGGGTACTGGAAACAGCGAAATCGTACTCGATCGCAAGATTGCCGAGCTCAGGCTTTGGCCAGCGCTAAATCTTGCTTCTTCCGGAACTCGCAAGGAAGAGGACTTGTTGGAGCCAAAAGTTTTGGAAAAGACTTCCTTCTTGCGCCGTGCGATGTCCCCGATGAAAGTGATCGATGCTACGGAAACGCTCTTGGAAAGAATGTCCAAAACCAAGAGTAACTCGGATTTCCTTGAGTTGATCCAAACGACCTAACGTTGACAAGTTTGTTTTTGGCGGGCATTTTTTAGCCTTTTATTTCGTTTCCACGCGACGGTCATTCATATGCAGAACTTTTCCAACCAATGCCTGGACCTAGCGAGGTCCTTGTTGGGCAACAACCTTAAATACCTGAACGCAGACGGCACGGTTTCTCCTGCTGACGGAGAATCATCCCGAGTGGACGAGCCAGGACATGCCGCGCTCGCAATCGGAGAGTTTTTTAGAGCCACTGGCGAAGTGGAACTGGAGGGTCATGATCTGTTCGATCTAACCGCTCGATGCGTCACGCAGCAAGCTTTCAACGAGGAAGCGCATGAGAACGGACTGGCATATGCATCTCTTGGTTTACTTTCCTTTGGCGCATCCAAGGAGCGCAATGCGGTCTGGGAACGCTTGACCGACCCAACTCGGGAGCAACTGGATGAATCCCTGCTCGTACGCAGCGACCATGAGAATCACTTTCAAGTGTTCAACGTGGCCAAATCGGTTGCCCGATTCAGTTTTGGTCTCACGAAAAAAGACGAAACCGGAAAAATCATCGATCGTTTCGTCAGTCGCATTCAGTCAAACGGTACCGGCGGATTCTGTAACGACAATCCCAATGGTACCCATGGAGTGTTCGATATATATGGCATACTTTGCTTTATCTTTATAAGACAAGCCCTTCAACTTCATGCAAACGTACATCTCAAGGATCGCAAACTTCCAAAGCTTAGAACCTTTGCAGAGAAGTATTTGCGCCTTCTGCCCGACATGACGCGTCAGGATGGCTTGGGCTGGTCTTATGGCAGATCAGTGGGAGCATATGGACAATTGCATTGCATCAGCCTGATCCTTCAAGGCATGCGTGATCATTGGATAGCGCCTGAAAAGCATTCGCTCTACCTGGACACCTTGCGTCGCCTTTTTCAGTATTTTTTCGTAACCTATCTGGATCAGGAGAAAGGCGACCTTGTAATTCGCGACGACGAGAGAGACACCGTGCCCGGCCACACTACACGCATGGCTAACTTTGACGCCGCTCGCTACCTTTGCCAATGGTCACGACTGGCAAAAATAATTGGAGGTTCGATGGCAGTTCCTGCGCCTGATCGATCAAAAACAAGTGGTCGTTACGTGTTCTTTGACAAATCACATAGAAAGGAACACGGTCTTTTTCTTTTCCGTGACGAAAATCTGGGGGTTCAATACCAACTTCCTCTTGTCGGTCCAGGGGAATCCTTGAGCTCGGATAATTTGGCCTTTCCTCATTGTCCAGGAATTTTTGACTGGACGGTCAACAAATATTTACCAGTCATGCTGCCTGAACTCACCTTTGGCAAGGATATCATCATTCCTTCCTATTATGGTAAGAATTGCGTGACTGGAATCGGTTTGAAAAAAGCTCTTTACTTAAGATTCAATCAACCTGAACTCGTCCGGACAGACGGTTCCTTTGCCAATGGAATCGGAAGTTGCCAGGTGCAATGGACTTTTGCGAATGGAAAGATTTCATCCGAGTTCGCCTTTCAAGTCAAAAACCCGATTTCCATGGATTCCATGAGGCTGGCCCTCGTTATCGGTTCTCCCCACTCATCACATCGTCTTGGAACCACCTTGAGACAAGGTCGCGAGGGCTTGAGGGCCCAAGTTGAAGTGGACGACTTTCAGGCAAAGTGGTCTTCCTTCGAGACCGTTAGTGACAACCCCGATTATCGAGGATATTCAGGTAAGGTTCATTACGTACAATATTTAGTTCGGGATCATCCATTGATCATGCGCCCCGGGCAACAATACAAACTCGTACTTTCCTACCAGCCAGACGTTGCTTACGCAGACGAATAGAGCCCTCTTTACCCTCCCTTTCATGTACGGGGAATTTCCCTTGTCTTAAAAATGCTCTCCGTACGTGTCATTCCATGCCTGGACGTCGACGCCGGTAGAGTCGTCAAAGGTGTCAAGTTCAAGGAATTGCGAGATGCCGGAGATCCCGTTGAGATTGCGATGGCCTATGAAAGGCAAGGTGCGGATGAACTTGTTTTTCTTGATATAACCGCATCCAGCGAGGAAAGGGAAACGATGCGCGACGTAGTCGAGAGAACGGTGGCAACCTGCTTCATGCCCGTGACCGTGGGTGGAGGCATTCGCAGACTGGAAGACGTGCGTTCCATGCTTCTGGCCGGAGCTGACAAAGTGAGCATGAACACGGCGGCTATTCTCAATCCTTCCTTGATAAATCATTCTACGGAGACTTTCGGAAATCAATGCATCGTAGTGGCGATAGACGCAAAGAAAAATGCAAATGGACCTGGATGGCTGGTTTACACCCATGGCGGCAGAAAGGCTACGGAGCTTGATGCAGTACAATGGGCCCAGGAAGTTGTCAGTCGCGGAGCAGGTGAAATTCTTCTTACCAGCATGGATCGAGATGGTACGAAGGAAGGATTTGATATCGAACTCACGCGAACCGTAAGTGAAGCCGTCGAAGTACCTGTAATTGCGTCAGGCGGGGTCGGAAACCCGACCCATATGATCGATGGGGTGATTTCGGGGCAAGCAAGCGCCATCCTTGCCGCAAGTATATTTCATTTTGGAGAATATACCATTGCCGAATCCAAGCATGCGATGCAACAGGCCGGGATTCCCGTTCGTTTATAGTTGCCAGAGCAATCTATTAATTCTTTCCGCAAACAATCTTTGCATATAGTAAATCTACTCTGCCAGCCTTCTCATACAGATTCGCTTTCTTGCTCCATCATTCTATTGATGAGATAATATATATCCTTGTCTCTTTAGTTGGGCGCTAACGGATGGTTTGCTCGAAGTCCTCGATATATCTTGCAGCCACCGGTTCCAACTCATAAGAACGGGTCGTCATTTTAGCCGCCATGCTCAAAGCATGAAGATTTTTGCAAGACAACACCTTGTTGAGTCCTAGCGAAACTCCATTCTCGATAGGTGTTTCGTCCAAGTCGAAGAAGAATCCGTTTCTATCTTCTTCGACAAAATCTTCAAAGCACGGAAGAGAAGACACCAGAGGCACGCAACCTGCCGACATCGCTTCGAGCACGGCAAGGCCGAAAGTCTCTCCGCGAACTGCCAAGGATGGATAGGCAAATATGCGAGCCTTTTCGTATTCCTTCCTTAGTAGTCCGTCATCAAATATTGGTTCATGAATCTCTATGGAAGAATCGGCTTTTTTTATTATTTCATCTCGAAATCGAGCGCCTCCCCCTCCCTGCTCTTCTCGCCAAGGTCCGACTATTCTTAGCTTCCAGCCATTTTTACACTCCTGAGGGAGCGTCCGCCATGCTTGCACTAATTCAAGAATTCCCTTTTCAGGATGAATTCGCCCAGCATAAAGAACACGCTTTTTACGTTCTTCAATCGGTTTTGCATCACAGGTGCGCCCCGACAAAGGATATGGCAAGGTAGTGACACGGCTTTTGCCATCCGGCAGCTCAACCCTCGCTGCATCTGCGATCGCAGTGCTTGGAGCCTGCAATCGAGAGGCCTTTCCATAAAGACGGAGTTGGCCTTTGGGATAACGTCCAAGATGCACGTAAATTCTTCCGTACTTTTGGCGGGGCAAGAGTAGGGGTCCCCAAAAGGTATGATTTACCAGGATATCGGCGACGGAAAGAACCCTGCGTGCACGTAACACGTACGGCAACTCCAAAGCCTTCAAGAGATATGGATTCTTCACTGCGTCCGTACCAGGCACCCGCACATGCCGTACGCCATCCATTGATTCCGCTCTTTCCAATCCATCGCATAATCGGGAAACATGTGTCACCTGGTGACCATTTGCCGCAAAGGAACGCCCAAGGGCATGCCATGCTTTTTCTATGGCGCCCCCTCTAATTGCCGGAACGGGAAGAAAGGCCCCTTGCAAGATATTGATTCTCATGCTCAACCCTCAGGGGCGCAATTCTGTTTCGCCAAAGGCAAAGACTTGGCGTTCGGCCTTATGCCTCGCAAGCCAGTTGATGGATTCGTAGTGCCGCATTCTTAACGTGCAAATGATCAATAAAACAAGCGCGAGCCGCTCCACTCATGTCGGCATTCAGGCCGTTAACCCATTTTTTCAAGAGGCTCGAAATCCCTTGCTGGTCATCTCTCGCCACAAGTCCGGCACCCATATCCAGTACCTCCCGCCACAAGTTCACTTTGTCCGTCAGTAAGACGGGCGTTCCAACAGCGCAGGCTTCCGCAATCACCATTCCATAATTTTCCTGATGGGAAGGCAGTATCAACGCATCCGCATAATGGAGAGCCCCCCATTTAAGATCGGCCTCGAGCATATCAGTCCAATAAATGGAATAAGTCTTGGATGAGAGTTTTCTTAATTTTCTCAAATAAGCGGAATCTTTCCCCACGGGTCCACCTAAAACCAAGGCCAGATTCCCGGAAGACCCAACTCGCTTCTTCCAGGCATCGATCAAAAGATCGACCCCTTTCTTCCGATGGAAACGCCCAAGGTACAAAAGAATGCGCTTCTCCCGCAATTCAGGGAATCTTTGCAAAAATGCACGGACTTGCTCCTCGGGATCTCCTGTCGGATCTGCCACGCCAAGACCCGTAACCACTTCCCTGCATCTATATGGGAGAAATGTGTTTTTGGCCAATCGCTTCTCCTCTTCAGTGGTAAAGCAGACTGCTCGAGCATTTTGCAATATGGCTGATTGCTTGTACCACCAATAAATCTGTTTTTTTAAATGCTTTAGAGGAAAAGATTTCTTAAACCATGGATCGAGCATCCCATGAGGAAAAACGACATATGGAGTGCCTTGACTGAGAAATTTATCTAAGGCAAACTCGCCCGGCCACTGCCACAACCCATGCGCGATCAAAAGGTTGTTTGCATTATCGCATTGCATGCGAGCGAATCTTTTATTTTCCAAAACCTCGGAATCCATCCCTAGTCGCAAAAACTCATCGTGCAGGTTTTGGACGCAAGATGCTACCCCGCCAAGCTCGGGGTTCATTTTATGAATCAAATGCTTCAGACGTCGTTCGTTTCTAAAAATCTACAACTTGGACCATTTTCCAAATTTGTAGGAATAATAGTAAACGCCATCTCTTGCTTTCGATCGATTTCTGCGATTTGTTTTTGAATTAACGTCAAAGTAAATCCAATTATCCTGACTGGCGCTAAAAGTATGAGGGTAAGCTTTATTTGAGAACCAGAGCCATCCGAGACCCTCCTTGTAAACCCAGAAACTTTTGTGACTGGTTCCTGTTGCATAGAGCCAGCCAAGATCGGAGTGGTAAATCCACGGGAAGCTGAGATCACTAATATAACCCAACCACGGAACCTCTTTCCAGCCAATTGAATTAGCCAACCTACGAGCATTCCTATCGGTAAACAAATAGTTGTATCGGTTCGTGTAATTAGGATGGCTCAAAATTAGTTCGATAATTTCTATTTTGGAGAGACCCGAATAGTCGGATAAGGATTCATCTGTCATTGGGTAACTTCCTCCTTCCTTCCAAAATGAAAATATATAGGCCATTACTAAGTATTCCTTGTCCCTTTTTGCGCGGGTTCCCAAAATGTATGGCTCTCTTCCGAAATACTTTTCTTCCTTCACTAATCTTGAAATTAACTCCAGTGCAAGTTCTCCAGATTCTATGCCCGGAATGGGTACGTCGTCCATCCGTCCTCCGGTTCCAGTGTCATTCGCACTGCCACCTGAAGATATCTCCCAATAATTAGGCATCTTGGATTTCCAAAAGTTAAGCAGCCTAAGCGAACCTTGATTGGCCTGGAAGAAGGTTGCGCTTCCGTATTTGTTAATCAGGCACTGCTTGACAAAGTTTTCTCGGTTTTTTGCATAGTTTTCTATCAAGCGATTACCGTAAGAACCAACCAAATCTGGGACTTCGGGAAACTTGGACATGTAATCATTTCCGGTCAACACAAAGTCTATGTATCTCTTTAGCCAAGGAAAGGAATTATCGTAAGTTACGCTAATCAGTCCAGTTACAGGATTGGTAAAAGCCGTATTGGCAACTTCCGGTGGCAGGGAACTCAATTCCGCTGGAGTGACCTGTCTGGTTATGGTGCTTCCCGCCACGTCTCCATTTAGTACGAATTCGTCATAATCCGCTACAAAGTCGTTGAAACTGTTGTGATAGTTGCCAAGCGAAATGTTGTATGCTCCAACGATATCAATCTTGTTGGAAAATTCTATCAAGTTACTTTGATCGGCAATCCATTCATGGAAATTTTCGCTTCCAGATGAAAGAGAGTTAACCAAACCGACCGAAACCGATTGCCCCGTCAGATCTTCCAATATGGATGCCGGGTTTTGGCTGCCACCAATAATAATTATACTTTCTGGGTTTTTTGATTTCGCCGTGGCGGCAGGGTCGGTCAGGACAGCTATTGCTGAAACTTCGGCCAAGCTCTGAACGACAGGAAAAGAAGAAATGAATGTTCCAAATTTTGAATCCAGCGTGATCGTACTTGAGTAAGTGATGGACTCCAAAAGTCCACCAGGGGTAAACTGACTGTTCTGACGAATAGCTCCTGTCATCGGTTCGCCATTTATAATAAAGTTGATACTGCTTACCTTCCGAAGAACTTCGTCAATACCCGTAAGTTTCGCCTCTATCGTTATTTGAGAGTTCTCATAAAAGGACTTGATTCCGTCGCTCGATTTTATGCCATTTGGTAAACTGAGCGAAACTTCAGGTAACTCAACGGCTGTGGAAATTGGTCCACTTCTTTCTAGGACAATAGCCTCCATCTCGTAGATCACTCCAGGTTCATCAGTGCTATTGTTGTAATCCGGATATCCAATGACTTGTAACAGCCATGACGGATCGGTTCCCTCAAGCTTAAAATCGGCATAGAAAGGTGGATCGCCGCTAAAATCACTGACGGTTTTTCCATTAAGCAGAAACTTAACTTGTCGAAGCGACTTTTCCAGACCGTCATTATCAAAGAATGTGGCTCTGGCGCTAAGACTGGATCCTCTGGCCAAAGGCTCTCCGTACATCGCCATGGTAGGGAAAATCTCCAAGCTTCCATTAAAATCCGAATCAACGGTTCTGACCGGCAACTGGTCGGAATGTTCCACAATAATTACAGAATGATTAGTCATCATTTTCCCGCCCCATCTATCTTCCACCACTCCATGAATCACGTATATTCCTCCCAAATGCGGAATCCATGATCCCACGAAGGATCCAGTTTCAGTACTGGGCAGAGTAGGCAGTGGATTTACATAAACACTTTCAGGGGCACTGGATTGGATTTCGATCGCATTTGAGTCCGTGCGAAGAAAAATCGTCCGATAAAGGTCATCTCTTTCATTCGAGTAAAAATTTTCAGGGAAAAAACATTTGTAAAGGCCATCAATCGGCTGGATGGCTTGCTGGTATTGAATATATTCATATAAATTTTTTGCGGTTTGCTCCAGCGAACTTGCAATTTCAATTTTGCCAGGCCCAAAGACACATTCAAGTGCAGGCTCGGCTTGACCAACAGGTGTAAAGGTTATGGAATCACCCGCTGTGGGAGATTGCTTGAACTGGAGCAAAACGTTTCCTCCGTTTGCAAGAAATTGACAGCTCAAGTCCTGCTCCGAGCCATCGATGTCTGAAGCATTTGCCAAAAGATTGATTTCTTGGTGAGCCCGAGCGGTTAGTCCTGATGCGGGAAGTTCGAGAGACCCGCGTGGGGGTGCGTTTATACCAAACCCTGAGCTCGTTGCAAAAAACGATTCTTCGGTAGCCCTTTTATTGCCAACATATCGGACAAGATCGTAAATTTTTCCATTAAGAGGAAGACCGCCTACGACCTTTTCTATACTCGGCAAGTGAGTTATGAGTTCCTCTACTGCGAATGCCCCGTAATCTGAAGCGTTATAATCCGTGACCGCCTTGATTCCGGATAGATCCGTGACGACCGCGCTAAGCATGAAACTATTCATGTTGCTCGGAGAAAAGGACCCGGTGTAGATGTGCATGTCTCCAATGGAAATTTCTGGGATCGTCTTTTTATCGATGACTACTCCGTCTACAATAAATTCAACCGATTGTATCGGACGTGTTCTTTCACGAACCTGAACACTAAAGGAAATCGTTGAGCCAATCGTGTATTGATCGAGAGATGAAATTGGAGAAATCATTTGAATTTCCGGAGGAACCTGCATCGTCGAAACAATCTCCAGGGGAATTCCACTGGAGCGGTAGTAATTGCCTTCTTCGTCGACAGCTCCTACGTTGAAGTTGTATTTCCCCGGAGTGACGCTAATTCCATTCAAGTCCACATACCATTGCAAGGAACCTTGTCTTCGGGAAGCTCTGCCAATAAGCATTTGGTTGGCATATAGATTAACTTCGGGAAGATCCGCCACGTCAACGCCGGTCCCATCTTCATCAAAGGCGCTTATGTAAATGGGAAAGCGGCTGCTCGTGCCTATTGATTCATATAATTCATTCAATTCGATATTAGGATTTTCGCTTCCCGATAACTCCGGGTAGGTAATTTGGGCAGACGGTGGAACGCCCTTGGTCGCGGCTACAGTCACTTTCTTGGCCAAGGAGACGTCAATGTTGTTAAACTTATCCCTTGTTACCACATGCAATTCAAACTCTCCGGTGCTGAACTGCTTGGAAGTTTCAAAAGGCGGATTTAGGAATTTGTCCTTTTCGTCCGAGATATCATCGTTGTTTAAATCGACGATTTCCCCGTTCACCAAAATGTACACCTCCCTGTAGTTGTCGGCATCCATGGGGAGTTCCACCTTTAGTGGGACGGACATAATGTCATGCCCCCCAATAAAGGCCATTCTGCTGGCAATACTGGTGCTGTAACCCGCATAATATGCTTCGTAAGCAGACCCCCTTTCAATGAAATCAACCCCGATTACAGATCCGTACAGGGGCGAAAAAGGATCGGTATCTATCAGAGCGACTGCTTTTGCGCCTGTGCCCGATCCATAGAATCTGACTTCCGGCGGTCTGACGTACCCCGTTCCAAAATCTGTGATCTCGTATCCGACAATCGCTCCAAGCATGTCAAGCTCGGGCGCCATCCCAACAACGGAAGTAATATGAGCCTTGGCATCTCGCACTTCTTTTGTGCTCGTGCGTATGATGTAATCATCCACGTCAGGATCACTGTCCGGCAGGAATAATTCTATTTCTTCACTATTGACGACCGGTTGTTGCGAGGACTTGTTTTCCGTTACAAGAATCGTTACGGGCGCGCTTATGCTAATCTCGTCGTTGTTGTCGTATGCAGCTACGGATATCGAGAAGACGCCCTTTCGGGGAGGTTGCCAAATTATACTGGAAGATTGCGGTCCTTGCGCGGCCGCTTCAATTTGATTCACGGTGATAAGATTTCCGTTTTCAAGAAAGGCCATCTTTTCTATGATTCCGTCCGTGTCGCTTCCAGTAGCTGCGATGACAATTCTTGAATCCGAGGTCACGGTAAAATTATTCAACGGGAAAGTAATTTCAACAAATGGTGGCAATTTCTTCATATTGACTTGCTTCACGTTGATTTTGTAATCGAGTGATGCAGCTTTGATTAACTCGCCATTCTCGTTTTCCTCAAAAACCGGCAGAGGTATAATTCCTCCGCTTGAACCAATGGCATCGAAAGTAATGGAGTATCCACCAGGCGTAATGTTTTGCCAATTTAGGTAATGTCTATCGTAAATCAAGGCATTCGTCTGTCTAAGATTGTTCGCATTCTCTTCGGCAGATCGATTTTCATCCGAAAGATCAATTTCATCGACAACGGTTCCGTTAGCCATCATCCTTAAACCTTTGATCCTTCCGAAACGGTCAACTACGTCAACAACCGCCATGTAATTGGATCCCTCGTACAAAGAAGCGTTTAAGTCATCAAGCATGTCGGGTGGATATACAAACTGGATATAAAGACTATCCTTTTCTCGAGCCGCTGGCGGCAATATGCTTAGCTTTTTATTTTGCCTTGAGGGCACGTTGGTCTGGGATCTCCTAAAGGTTCCTGCTTGATTGCCCAGAATGTCCCTGGCAATCACAGATATTTGGTGCTCGCCCTGCTGGAGATTGAGGGCGCTCAATTCAACGGCCGTATAATAGGTGGCGCTTTCGGAAGATCTATTGCCATCACCTACCCAAACGTCATCAATGAAAAACTCAACTCCCGCAACACCAGCCGCAGAGGTAGCTTCGGCAAAAAGCATCAAGGTACCGTCTGCTTCAATCGATATGTCCGTTTCACCCAGAAAGTTCAGACTGATTCCACTGTTTTGGTAGTTCGTGACGTTGTAGATTGAAGACTTGGTGGAAATTATATTGCCCGAATGATCTTCCACAATGGCGGAAACTATATAATCGCCGATACCAGCATTGGGGGCGAAGGAAAAGCTGAATGGGGGCTCCGTCTTTACATTATCCAAAGTCTGCCCGTTGACCACAAGTTGAACGGATTTGATTTTTTCCCCGGAAGAATTGGCTTCTACTGAAAAATAAAGCGGGGATTGTGCAAATCCACCGACTACCGAGGCGCTCAGAACAGGTTCGTTGATGTTCATCTTTACGTCGATCGAACCAAAGTCCGAGACACTCGAGGTTGATCCTTGAGGGGGCGCAAGTGGAAGTAACTCGGGTACGTTGGAAAATTTGTAGTTTGGAAAGAATTCCAGTCTTGGGGATATGGCATAGCCACTTCCCACCTTGGAAGAACCGTCCACGTTCTTCTTGAATCTTACAAATCCGTCCAAATCCGTTTGGTTTTCATCTCCGGGAGGAACGATGAAAAACTCCACCTCTGCAGGAACGCCTACGTTAATTGCCCGAATTATGGGCACTATGCTCAAAATTGTGGAATTCTCCTCCCAACCAATGCCCCCGGACACAAGCTCGAGGGCGGTGATCATACCGAAATTATCGGATGAAGCGTTGTCTTCAATAACGGGTAGTATCTCGGCTCCGCTACCTTTTCCTGAAACATCCACCCGTGCGGCAAAAATATTTTCACCAAGTGGAGAGGTGAGCATTTCAATGCCCGTGATACTTCCGCTGGTAACGTTTATGTCCAGATTGCCCAGGGTTTTGGAAAGCTTGTAATCGGAAGACGCTCCATTCAGGCTAATTTCGGGCGGTTGGCTTGCTCCACTGGTAAAGGAAAAGTTGTAAATCGAAGAGGCGGTATGACTCCCGCTGTTGTCCCGACCTATTACAAATACACTGCGAACCCCGTTGTTCTCGACCAAGTCCCCGCTGTCGTTCAAGTCAAGAAGTATGGGATATCTTTGTTCTTCTTCCGCAATTCCTTCTGTCCTTAGAATTTCATCGCCGTATTTTTTGCCATCCAGGTAAAATTGAATTCCGACCATCGTTCCGTCCGGGTCGTTGCCATCAGCGGAAAGAGGAATGGTGGATTGTGACGTTATGCTGTCAAAGTCAGGCGTTGTAAGGCTTACTGCAGGCGGAAGGGATCCTACGAATGGATCGACCGAGAACCTTATCAATGAACTTGCCGCCACGGAAAGTTCCCCTTCGGAGTAGGCGACGAGTTGCAAGGTATAATCACCCCTTAGGTCTTCTCCGTTCACATCTTGGATCTGTGCGGTAAACCTGCGTGAGTCCAATTCCTTTCCCGCTCCGAATTCTACCATTGTACCCACCAGGCGTTGGTTGAGAATCATGTCGACTCGCTCGATTTTCCCTGAATATTCTACTTGAGCAATCACCGGTATGGGCGTTTGTGGAGCAAACGAATTTGCCAGATCATCGTTCGGGAAAAGAATTTCAACGGATGCCGTCTCCTCGAAGGTGGCGAAAGTCTTTAAGTCCCTGAAATACAAATCCCTGGATGGGTTGCTGTCCAGAGGATACTGATTGCTGGCATCAAATGCCAATCCTTCTCGGCCCGATGAATCGGAACTGAAAAAAACGTATCTTCCATTCCCGCTGATCACAGGAAATCTATTACTTGGCAAACTTGGGACGGAATCCGTTGAATTTTCCAAGTTATTCAAGTAGCGAACAGGCGTCCCGAAAGTACTCACGCTTATCCTTTCATTAATGATTGATACTGCGGAACCGTTTTTGGAAATATTGCAGAGATAAATATCGTCCGTCTCCGTGTCAGGTTCGGAAATGGAAGTAGCCCGACCCTTGCCCGACTCAAGAGACATATTACTTGTTGAAACCTCGGAAAATCCGTAAATGACCGGGACTTGATTCAGCACCGGGGTTGCCTTCGTGTAGCCCGACCCCATGATGAGCATGTTTGATATCGGAGTGACCTTCACCCCCAATTGGTTGGAGGTCTCGAATTTCCCAGACAGAGAGGTTATCTTGAAAGACGACCCGCCTCCGTGTTGTTCGTCGACAATGACTCCCTTGTGTAAATCATCATTACCCGGCGAGGAGAGTTGCGATAGGATCAAATCGACCAATTCATCCCTTACCTCCGTCTTCGACTTTCCGTTGGTTGACAAGATAAGAGCGGAATTGATTGTATCGGCAAACCTAATTTCCAAAGGCTCCAAGGTCGTATTCTTGTCGGAAATCTTCAACACGGTTCCGGGCAACGCTTGAAGGTTTGCAATTTCCACTACGAATGACTGGCTAAGATAAAGTCTGTCGTTGTCAGGAAGTCGAATCAACGTATTCGGATTAAGCCTTCCGTCAGGAAAACCATCTTCATCCAAATCCGCCCCGTCCCCCTCGAAGTTAAAAAGCTCACCAAATGATGACTGAGGATCATCCCCTATTCGAAAACCATATCCGTTGTTAGTCATTTCTATTTTGAAAATTCTCCCTCCTCCGGTTCTGTCCTTGCCCTCGCCTTTGGTTGGAACAAAACGAACTTCTCCGGCCTCGAACCCAGTGCCTCCCAATGGAGTCTTTACGGAGACAATGGTCGTTTCCAGATTGTAGTTTTGACCTGCTTCAATAACCGTGACGTCAATTATGCGGCCAAAATTATCGACCTGAAAACTGGCAACGGCTCCGCTTCCGCTACCTGAAAGATCATCAATTTTAAGGTAGCCCGAGGAATAGCCACTTCCATAGTTTCGGATTTCTATTTCGCCAATACCCCCAACCAACACCGCCTTTGCGGTGGGTAGGTCAAATCTATCATTGTAAAACTTTTTGCCGTCTCTCCTCGTAATCTCAGAGGATAAAAGGTTGGATGACTTTGAGGCATAAACCACTGAGTCGCCGTTCAAGCTAATGCTCAAATCCCTGCTTCCGAAGTTTCCTCCCACTCCGTTTTCACTTTCACTAATTCTGATCGAATAATTCAAGTCTTCCGCTTGAGGATTGTCCAAATCAACAGGGATATCGACGAAATATACGTCGCCCTGGGGAGACGAAAGAAATGCAGATACTTGGGCCTCCAAGGTTGGTTCAGGATATGCAGGATCAGGTATGATTCGAACCACGGGATCCACGTACCCTTCGCCTGGAAGCAAAATTTCTATGGCGTCGCTCTTGATCTGGGAAAGCGCGTTTATACCATCTTCCTTGAATTTTAGGATGGCTCCTCTGCCCATGTAAGCCTGGTCATTGAGCCCGGCGTCATAAATCTCAATGGATGGACTGCCATAGTAACCGGCTCCCCCGTCATCAACTACAATCGATGCTATGCCCGCCTGGGGAATTAGATTGGTCGCGGAGGATTCGAATACGGCGCGAAGACCGTTACCGGAAATCTTTGGATTCAACGAATGTCCCAACCCTAGCCTTGATGAGTTCGTCTCCTTAAAATCATAGTTCAAGTTGATCCTTTGAAGGGTATGCGGGGAGCTCTCTGGGTTTTCGCTCTTTTCAAAGAGGAAAATATCGCTCAGCCCATTGGTGTCTCCTGCAACCAGATTGGTTGCGTGAGAATCGAAAACTATGCGATTGCCCGATTTGTCGATCGATGGATTTTGAGACGAACCATCTCCAGGATCCCCATCAGTATTTTGAGAAACAAGCTGGATCGAACCCGTTCCTCTTTTACTTAACGACCATAAGTAAACCTGCCTGCCGGGTTTCTCTCCTGCCAATCCGTCGACGGCGTTGGTCGCGTCCGAGCTAAAGACGACCATGGTGCCGTCTTCGTTGATGTCGGGATATATGCTTTTGCCATTAAGTTGCTCATTCTTTGAATTTACCGCTCTAAGCATGGTGTTCGTGGAGATGCGGTACAGGAAAACGTCTTCCTTGTCATTGGAATCGCCAGGAACAAGGTTGTCTGCACGAGAATGAAAAACGATCGCGTCTCCATCGTCACTGATTTGGGGACGATAGCTATCTCCGTTTGCGGGGTCGCCCAGAGAGTTTGTGCTGGTGTAAGTCCGGCTAATCAGTTTAGGCGTGGGATTGGGTTGAAAAGTATCGATAAGAAAGATTTGCTGAAAGGCTCCGTTTATTGAGCTAAGATCGTTTGCGTTCTTGATTGGAGCTCTTTTTTCAAATGCAACGAACCTACCGTTTTCACTGACGGAAGCTCGCTCGGTCGGGCTTTTTAAGGCAGATATTTGAGCGGCTATTTCAGAAAGGCTTTCTTCCTTTTGTCCAATGATTTGCAAAACCCCGCCCCTTACCTCCACAGGCAATTGAGCAAGCCCGGCATAGAGCCTGTTGATTTCCTCATTGATTCCACTGGCTTCTCCAAGCAATGCCTCCATCAAGGCGAATTCAGCGGCTGAAACGGTAGAGATCATATTGGTTTGACCGGCATCTTCCGTGGTTAGGGTAAGAATTGGAGTGTTGTCCAGAGATTGAATCGAGTTTCTCTTGGAGCTATCCAGGGGAAACTGTTCGTTGATCAGCTGAACCAATATATAGTAGTCACCCTCGAAATTATCGGGCACTTGCTGAAACCAGGTTAAATTCAAGGTTTCACCGGCAAGCATATCCAAGCCTATGCCGTCGCCGCCAAGATTAAATTCCCGAAGAATAAAATCGCTTTTATCAAACTCCACGTCTTCCGACAAGAGTATCCGGGCGGTAATCCGGTCTGATGCTTTCACTGGACCAGACCCGGAATTGCGAATCGCAAATGATATAAAAACGGGCTCTAGCCCGTGGAAGCTTCCGGTTTCTCCTTTGTAGCTATTTTCTACAAAGCGTAATTCCGCCTGCCCCTGCTCATCTCCGCCAGTCCCAATTTCAATGAAGGGAGAGCTCCAGGAATCCGCGTTGCCATCGTTGTCAGTATCCGAAGGTGTTCCCGGGTGGATATCGTAATTGTTCAAAAAACTCACCTCCCGCATTGTTTGGAACGGGCTGTAGTTAACCACGACTTGAATGGCGTACTGGCCGTTTGCATCCGCAGGCATGAACAGTTCATCGATTTCAAACTCCCAAGACTCATCAGGTTGCAAGCCTGCGTGCACCTGAGTGGAAGGTAACAGAATGATTTCCTCGTCCAACGTATATCCACGGTCGTAAAGACCTTCGTCTATTTCATTAAGTTTGATCAAGTGGGCGACCAGGTGGAAATAGACGCCAGGCTGAGTCATGGTGCCTCCTACGTTCGATACCTTGCCCCTGACCCGGTAATTGGTGTTAGGCACGAAATCCGTCGTTTGTTCGCCGGTTATGGGATTGGTCGCGGTTACCGTGTCGATATCAACGGTCAAGTCCGGAAGAATCAGGCTCAATTCCTGAGAAACCTGATTTTGCGAAAGATCCGTTTCCGCAGAGGAAGCGGACACCCGGGCGACGATTTGCCACTTTCTGTCCGGCGTGTACTTGTCTGCCTGAGACCAGGTTATCTGAAAAACACCATCGATCTGACCATTGGAAAGATTGCTGAACCCATCCCATTCGTTGGATTCCGTGCCAATCGTGATTCCATCCGGATCGATGAGCTCAATAATGGCATACACGGATTCACCTTCTGGAATGTCGGAGGAATTGCCCTCCAGGTAAACTTCGGTGGTTACTTCGAACATTCCGTTTATCTTGACTTCGGTAGGGGCGGAAACCACTCGAATTCCAAGGTTCACGTTACTAAGGGAACTTGTCTGCCCGAAACTCCAAATCGGCAGAGCCATCACCAGGAGGGACAGATAAAAAGGACGAGCCTTAGAACAACTCATCTTCTTCGCCTCCACAGCTTCTGTTTTCCATCATATGTACGGATCGTCTTATTATCGATGTAAATGTAGCTCCATTCTTCCTGATCGTCACGATAAATCCAAGGGAATACATCGGGGTTCGACCACCACCAGGATTCCCATAGATCGTCCCATATCCAATAACCCCCGCTACCATCGGGAGCATAATGGAGCCAGCCAAGTTTCAGATGATAAATCCAGTTCTGCCCTCCAAGATAAAAATATCCGAACCATTCGGAATCATACCAGGAGTCGGCAACCTGACTTGCTTGCATCGGAGTAGATTCCGCAATCTCGATGATTCCCTCGACTTCGGAATATTTTCCCCTGCCGTCGTCTAATCGGACTACCAAACGAATGCTTTGCCCGGCGACTGGAATCAAATCATCCGCATCCTCTACGCAAAGCTTGCCGGATTCACTTAGTTTGAAGGCCGGACGGCCATCCAGATCAAAGTCAAAATTTCCGGAAATCAGATATTTCCGAACGTAATCCCCATCCGCATCAAAAGCGAAAACGTTCTGTATGCAATATCCATCCACCCAGGTTTCGTTCTGCAGGGAACGGCGAAAGTTTTCCCCTCTTGGCCATGATCTATTTTCGCTGCCCGGATATTGGATCGTTACAAGATCCGCCACGATCTGGTTGGTCATATCGGTCATGTCGGAAGAAATATCGGTCGCAATCCTCTGGATGACCCGCTCATGAATAAAAGCCTGGTTTTCCACAAATTCGGCAATCCGGTTTTCCGTGGAGTCAAAATCTCCGCCATGGTAGAGGCGCAGCCACGCATCATCCGCTTCGGCCATGATCTCACCCATGTATTCGAGTTGAGAAGAAGTGACGTAGTCACTACTGTTCACCGTGCCGTCATTGATGGTTAATTCAAGTAGAGCCTCGAATTCGGCCGCAGAAATGGATTGTGTAAAATCATCCGATTCATTAATCAAGGCAGCCGCTTGGCTCAAGAAAGCTAGAGATGATTTTCCGATTTCATAATTCGGATCAAGGGCAATCACAAAGGATTCGGCAAGGGACATCCAGCTGCCAATTCGCAGGGTGGCTGCCAGCACCGATGGCGTTGATGCATTTGACTCCATGGCTTCGCTCAATGGATCGAAAGTGAATAGGTTGGCGCCTTCTCCAATGCCAAAGCTGGACCGAACCGCGCTCTCCGCCTCCGCCCAGGTGTATTTACCCGAACTTTCCATGACTTGGATAACAAAAGTGCTCAGGGGGGAAACTACCGCAAGATTGCCATTCTTCTCCTCGGGAAGCTTTCCTTTCAGCGTTCCCGGAAAAGCGCTACCGGTATTCAGGTCTGTGCCTCCTGTGGATATGATGATGTTTTCATCGTATCCGAGAACGCCGTTTCCATCGGCATCAAGGATGTTGAAATCCGTTTCGGACAACCGCAGGATGAAATGCCCCGACCCATTGGTTTCTTTTTCAAGTTTGTCAAACCCAGTGGATTGAAGTGTGTCTACCACGAGCTTGGCCCCAGCGAGGTATCCGTCCAAGGCAACTATGTCCACAACGATTTCGGGTTCCTCCACAACAAGTGTGAAATTCGCTTCCCGGTGATTGATTCCATCCGTGGCGTTTAACTCAATCGTGAAATTATTCTCTTCCAGCGGGGTCAAGATGTAGGCAAGAATCTCCCCGATTGTCACGTTTGCCTCATAAACGGCGCTACCATCGGAAATCACCGTGCCGTTATCATCAATAACTAAGCCTGCCGGGATTGACACGGTGTATTGTGAGGAAGCGTTGAAATCATCGCTTGCTTGAATGACTGGCATATCCATAGATTCCCCGACCAAGCCGTAGGCTTTTCCGAGCGGATCGATCCCTTCGATCGTAATTTGGGGGGCATCCACATCCACGACTTGCATGATAATGGTAACGTTGTCCTCGTTCCCATATGAGTCATATGCCCGAACGGTCAGGTTGTAGTCGCCAAGCACGGACAAATCAATTAATTCGGCGGAATGCCCCTCAAAGCTCAAGACAACCTCGTATTGGGCGTTTTCATCCCAGTCATTGACACTTATGTTCTTGTCCGGATCAAACTCAAGAAAACTGCCTTTCAATCCGGGCAATATCCATGTGGCATTCCTTTCCGTGTATGAAGGCAGTCCGAATCCTGGGGATGGCACTTCGAACTTCACGACCGGAGCCAACGTATCCCTGACTCTTATTTTTTGTTCGAGCAACTCGGAGAGATTGCCCCACTCGTCCTCCGCCTGATAGAAGAGTTGATAATATTCATCATTGTCACGCACCTCTAGATTTTCAGGATCCGTGATGGTTGGGGGCCTTGAGAAATTTCCATCGGTGGATTGGTTCAGGTATTCAAGAAAGTCTCCCGATACGTGAATTGTGTAGTTGGATTCCTCGTCTTCCAAAGTCCAAGTCCCGCTTGGATTTAGCAATGGATCGACAAGAGCGGAATCATTGGCCTCTATAACCGTCCAGGTTGTCCAGTTCGACTCAAATTCCCACGAGGAGGAAATCGTTCCGTCCTTCAACATCATTGGAAAAGGATTGTTTATGGTGATTTCCTGAAATGCAGGATTGGTAAAATGAATGTCTGGATCCGGGTCCTTTAATTTCAATTGAAGTCCAAAAGCGGTCTTTCGATCCTTCGTCAAGTTACCCTCCCAGGCGGCATAAGGCTCCCATGAACTGTAGTTTTGGTCACCGTCCAAATCAATAAAGGCCCGCAAGCTGTAGTTTCTGTCCAGCACGAGCTTGTTCCAGTAAAATCCGCTCGGAAAAGTCGTACCGTTTTTGTCTGCGGATGCTGCGGAAAAGTCATCCGACATTTGAGATATCGAAGATGAATTGAACTCCAGATAAAAGTTTCGCGGATAGGCAGATTTAACTCTGTAGACGCGAGCCGATATCTCTCCCAATCCGGCATCGGCCTTATTGAGGTCAAGCCCGGCTCCTTCCAGATTCGCCTCCCACTCTTCAAAATCCGTCAGGCCGTCCTTGTCCGTGTCAACCATTCGAGGATTTGCGCCCTCATCAAATTCCACTTTGTCGCTCAAGCCGTCGCCATCCGTATCCTGCAACCAGGGAGAAGATTTTTGCGTTTTTTCGTCGGCATCGAACAACTCGTCTCCATCGAAGTCCCCACTATTTGGATGAGACCCAAACTTCCATTCCTCGAAGTTCGTCAGGTTGTCATCATCCAGATCCTCAAAAGCATTGGTTCCGTTTAGGTCTTTTTCCCACCACGAGGCGTTGCGTTCGAAAAAAGTGTCCAGATAGCGATCCAGCCAGAATTCCCGTTCGTTCAAGGCGCTGCGCGGAGATGGCTTGATGCGTACGCTGCTTTTCAATTCACCGTTATTGAAACTGGCATGCAAAGTCAGCTCGCCTTTGGCAAATATTGGTCGGATCAACCCGCCCTCGGCGGATTGATTCGCCTCGTTTAGGATGACGCGATCGGTTCTGGAATAACCGATTCCTTGGCCGGTAATGTTGACGTCCACTATACTGCCGGTTGCGTTCGTCTCCAAATATCCAATAAACCCATACCCGGCCCCATCCAACTCCACCAAGATTCCATCGGTGTAACCCGTGCCAGGACTGACAATCTCGAAGCCATGAACCTGCCCGGTGCCTGTTCTCAATGTGGAAAACAGGCAAAGCTCAACGCTTGTTCCGTTCACTTCCAGCCCGTTTGCCCCTTTTGCCCCGAATAGGCGCGCTATTTTACTGTTGCTTTCCTCGCCCTCGGACGCGTTGAAGTCAAATTCCAACGACCAGGACACGTTGTCCTCCGCAAGAGACAGTTCTGTTCCATTGCTATCGAACACTCGTGCGGTAAATGTGGTGTTCCTGTCAGAATGAGTATGCGTTTCATTCGATTCCCTAAATTCCTTGGTGGCCAGTGGTACCTCGATTACATTTGCCCCATTTCCCTCTCCGGGGGAGATTACCAGCCTGGCTTTCGGCTGGTACCGGTCATGGCCTGTTGCCGAATCATTGTAATCCCAGGAGGCTAGGGCGCCGGACCAAAACGTCTCACTCGATTTTGAATAAAGGTTGCTCTCGAAGAAATCCAATCCGGCCAGATTGACGGAATGCATTACGGTAAAGCGATCCTGTGGATAATAGTTGGTGGTGTTCTCATCGTCTATTATTTGCAGGCTAAGGGAGCCATCCAGTAAAACGCGGACTATCACCCTTGGCTCCACGAGGCTGATATTGTCTGGATGGGGAATAAAGGTGAGTTCGGGCACGGGTCCTTTGGGATCAAAGCCCCGCCCGATTCCCCTCAGTTCCTTTTTCATCCTGTATTCCAAATCAAACTCGCCAAGGTATTCCGAAGTCGGTTTGTTTTCCTCCGTTGCTTCGTGAGGTGTCACCCCATGACCGAAAACAGGGTCATCGGAATATTCGGGTGCAAACGTGTCGGTGAATTCACTGTGCCCCCTGGAAAATTTGCGGGCTTCCCGGGACCAAACCAAATTGCTGCTACCCGGACCGGAATTGTCAGTCTCCATCACCAGTTCCGGAAAGCCCGGCAAGTACAATAGTTGTGAAACCCTGGTGCGATTGGCTTCCGGCCGAAAAGTCGTTTCTTCAAATTCATTGTCTTCCATAAATACGGCGACGTTGTAAAGGCCGGGCATCAAGTTTGAAATGGCATAGGCGCCATACTGGTCGGTGTAGGCGTACGCTCCTTTCGATTCCGGTTCGTTCACAAACCACTGATCTCCCGGCAGGCCCTCGCTTACGATGATTTTTCCACCCGCTTTGGGAAAGGCGGTTGCGTTTTCATCAATCGCAACTCCCAATCCATAGTAAAACGAGTTGGGGAAACGATCGTCGACGTAAAGTTCGATGTAGGACTGGTCCCTTTCCGGATCGTAAAAAACGTCCCCGTTCAACCTAATGAAATCCATTTTGGAGATGTTTTCCTCCTCATAATCAATCCGCCAGTCTGGATGAACCATTTCAGAGTACGGTCCGTCTTCTCGAGTTATTGGCCTGCCCTCATCGGTAAGAGCGGCCTCCGAGCTTCTTGCCCACTCGCCAAGATTCCTGCCATCCAATATCTGCACGGTCGGGTGTTCGCTAAACATACCCATGTCCACTGGCCCTATCTCTTTGGATGGTTCCTCCTGAAATGTGGCATTTCCGTCAAACTTGAAACTCGTCAACTCAAGGTTCGACCGGGCAAAGGCTTCCGCCGGCATGAAGTCTCCCTTGCCGTCACCGTCGAAATCCGGCTCCCAGTCAATGGTGCTGCCATCGCTTAGGGTTATGCGGGCGGTTGAATTGTAGTCGATGGTGACGTTGTAATCCAATCGAGAGTCAAGATTGCCGTACAGCCCGCTTTGGTTGACTTCGATATCCAAGATCCTGTCACCGAGACTGTCTGCCAAAACAGGGTCCCCAAAATTCCATGCCAATCCATGATAATAGTCGCCAAAATACCAGTTCTCGTATCCCGTTGAGTCTCCGGCAAACCATCCTCCATCTTCCGTTCCTGGAACTTGCGATCTTTGCACGAACACTTGTACCGCATCCATAGGCGGCGCGGATGGGTAGTAATCGGTTTTGTGCTTTGCTTCCCATGCCCATGGACGCTCCCTGAAGCCTTGCCCTGCACCCAATGGGCGATCAATTTTGTCAAGTTCCCAGTTTTTCAATCGCGGATCGTCAAAAATCACTCTTGTGTTCACCCCGTACTGGTTGAAAACGGGTATTGCATCGACGCCCGTTCCCGTTCCCACAACATGAATCTCCGAAGCCAGATAGTTGGAGCCTTCATGGTCCACAATCACTTCCATGATTCGACCTTCTTTGGCAATGACACTAAGATTGGCCTCCAGGTCCAGGGAAATAAAATCCGGTCTTGGATTGCGGTAAACGGAAGCATTTTCATCCAGAACGAAATTGATTTTTGTTCCCCAGCATTTTCTGGCAGCAAATTCAACGTCGTGATGGGTGCCTTCTTTTTCACAATGCCAGTGCTCCCAAGGCATTGCCGGCGCAACCGGAAAATGCCTGAGTCGCCAATCGGCAATCTCCTTGCCCGTAGGAAGGTAGAGCGAGCCGTTTGCATCCAAATAAGGAAATTCTTCATCTGTCTCGCCTGGACATTCCTCGGGAGGATAAAGGGAATAATGCTTGTGCCCGCATTGTTCCAAAGATCCGCTTTGCGTCATCCTTTCGAAGGTGCAAACCCATATGCGGCGGAAATCCTTGGTGTCCTTGTCATAATAGCGAGGGCTGTAAGGGGGCGCGTCCCGAATAAATACAACAGGGTCCACGTAACCGGCTCCGCTCTCGGTGACAACGACCTTCTTTATTTTTCCGTTTCTTACTTTTGGGGCAGCATGCGCCCGCGATCCGTTGGCATCTATAAATGCCTCTGATCTTCCAAGATCCCAAATTTCCACCCAAGGCTCGAGATGTGAATATTTATTATTGGCTTCTCCATGCAGACCGTCGGTGCAAGCGGTACAGGGCGGAATTTCCTTGAGGTAGCCCCCGAGCCTTAGGGTCACGGATGCATTGGTTTCGCCGTTGGCGGCGATTAAGGCATTGTCACTCAAGGACGCACGGGGGACATTGGCTGGATCAATGTTGAAATATCCACGCCCGCGCATTTCCTTACCAGTCTTGGGGTCCCTTACAAAACCCCAAGCCGTGATGATGCCGTCTGTGTCAAGCTTGGTCCACATCAAAGCACCGCTCCCCCCTCCACCGGTAACCGCAATCAAAGGTGCTCCGTCCAGTGGTTCATAAGTATAAAAGTCCGAGGGTAATCTGACCAGGCTGGTGTCGCCGGATGGATGATCATAGCCCGGCTTGTGGAAAAAATATTGTGGATTAAAAGCGTCGTAGCCGGTCTCCCGCTCAAAAGATCTAACCACTCGGTAAAAAACATAGTAGGGGACGTATCCTTTTCCAGGATTGGTAATGTTGATATCCACAATGGATCCGTTCTCATCCACCTTGGATATGTGCGCTTCGGCCTCGATGAAATCATACTCGCTTACTGGAGATCTGCCCCGGTCTTCGTCAGCTATTGCAAAGATGTATGGATGCGCCGCAAGGAATAGTTCGTATTCGTCCATATAAAGGTGGTTGCCCTGCTGGGGAAACCCCTTGATGACCTTGAGTTCTGCAGGCATCGAATATCCGAACCCAGGATTGGCAAGGGTGACCGAGGAGATGGTGTGATTGAACTCAAGACCGGTAAGGTTAAGGTCGTGTGAACCGTTCCAGTCGAAAGTAAAAAGCTTTTCATTCAGAGAGACCAGACCGGATGTATTATTAACGTCGATTTCCGCTCCCAAAGGCAATCCGTTCAACTCATCTTCATGGTCTTGTTTGGGCGTTGTTATTTCCAGTGAGTCACCGTATTTGAATTTTATCCAGTCTGGCTGATAACCAGTGCCGAATACCCTGACCTGCTCGAAGATCTGTGTGGCGGCAGATAAGCCCGCTCCCCCGAAAAGAATTTCTCGCGAGTCCTCGGAATCCTTGTCGATGTAAAAAAGCGCGTATGCTTCTGAGGTATTTTCCAGGCTTTCCGCAGCGGTAAGTTCGTAGTTGTGCAAGCCGGGTTGAGCGACGGAAAAATCCGGGGCATGAGCAAATCCATACAAGCCATTCGGCTTGTAGTAGGAATTTTTCCAACCCCATTGAAGACTCTTGTTTCGTTCCAGGTCGAAAGCAAGCAAAGGGTCTATGGTAACGTAATCCACAAATCTCTTGCGCACGACTCGGCCATCCGGCAAAGGCAACTCGATCGGCATTGGCATTCGCTTGGACCAAACGACGTCTCCAACCGGCACGCCCTCGAAACTGGCATACCCGAAGGCCGAACCCAACTTGCGCCATCCAGAACTCATGGTGTCATCTTCTCGCCATGAGTATAATTTGGACGAGTCCTTGCCCTCGTAATATACGTAAACGGCATCCTCCGCCCTGACGTAGCGAAGTGTGCCGTGAGGCACGTTCAATGACAAAAGGTCGGTGAAGGCGCCGACTCCTGCTGAAGCATTCAGGTCTTCCAGGGTCTCATGTTCTCCATATCCAAACTCCAAATCAGGATTTTCACGGTAGCCGGCACCTGGATCAGATACCTCAACCGTTCCCACGGCATCTACCAATGCCTCAAGTCTAGGTAGTTGTTCCCTGCCCTTTGCAAGTCCGTACAGATAGGACACTTCGTCATTTGTCAAAATACGGTCATAGATGGCAAGATCGTCGAGGTTGCCCTCAAGGAAATGAGCTTTTTCCGGATCGACGTAATCCAAGGAGGCGCCGACGTAAAAATCGGTCACGTCGGAGATAAATTCCAGCGTGTTGTCCGCCTCTTCGAAGAGCAGCGGTACGATGGAGGTGGGTTGTGTTTGGGCGGGCTCCCCGTCTATCCATATTTGGCCGTCGGGAAAGGATGCCGCCAAGTGATGCCACTCATTGTCATTGACTCGGTTGATCGCCCTGAAAGTCGATTGTCCCGCCACTCTGGGAAGGCCTCCCACGACTTCAAAGGAAAAGGACTTGCCCGGTTGTATGGCGATGTTGGTGGAATTGTTTTCGGGATCTACAAAGGTGACCGCCTCGTATGGACTGGATAACCAAACCAAGGGCACGGTTCCAGTCTGGGCTTGAGAAATTTTAAGCCAGAGGCTGATCGTACCCTCCGGCAATCCGAATTGGTCCTTGTGCGGGATCAAGCTGAGGTAATCGTCCGCGCCATTGAAGTTCAGGGAGTGCCCATTTCCTTCGTTCTTGTAAGTGTCTCCCAGCCGACCGCTGCCACTTGGTGTCAAGGCAACGCTTTCCGGAACGTCGCTGGAACTACCAAAGAGTCCGGGTTCTGAGGGTATCGCAACCGAGCCCATGGGAACAAGGTGAAATTTATTTCCAGACAGGTCCAGGTAGGTTCTGCCCGCCAAGTAAAGAACTTGGTCATAGCCCAAGGCGCCCCGATACATCCTGCATTCGTCAAGCAAGAGGGTATCGCCTGATGCAGTAAAAACGAATTCACCGGCATTTTTAAAGAAATCCAGGTTGCCGGACTCCATAAGGGAAAGCCCGTCCACGAACAACGTCGTTACTAAGTCTTCATGTACGATTGCCACGTGGGCCCAATCATTAAACGAATCCGTACGATTGATGTCCGAGCCATTCATCGAGTATTTCCGGTTGTCATCATGATCGTAGGTGATATCGAGTCCGTTAAAATCAATCTCGTAATCATTTTTCGCCAATACCCAGAACGAGAGCGTAAAATTGAGGTCTGGAGTGAAAGCAGGATCTGTAAACGTAATTTCATTACCGGCCCCGGCCGGCAAGGAAAGAGCGCGTCCTTTCAGACCCCAGGAAGAATTAATGTCAAAAGAGGTGGAAACAGAAGCAAGAGTCTTTGAATCGAGAATTTCCGTTCCGTTCTCTTCGTCAAATGCCCAATGGTGGATGAGGTCTCCTTGATATGCAGGCCTGTTCCATGCCGGGGTAGGTTGATACCTTGAGGTGTCGCTGTTCTCAAAGAGGGACTCGTGCCGGTCAAACGTCCAATACGCGAAAGGCTCCTGTGGGTAATGAAGGACGGCCATCGTGGCATTCGGCTCGAAACCCTTGCCTTGGTTGTAGATAAAGATGTATCTGTCCTCCCCGTCTCCGGCATAAACGGTTGCATTCACTTCCCGGTATGGATCATCCTTGGTGTTTTCTCCTCCCGTTCCCCAGACCACGACTTGTGGAAGCTTGGGATTGTTCGAGTCTGCTTCCGGTCTTGTCTGCCAGGAATTTCCCAAGAAGCTGGGGTTCTTTGTTTCCGGGTCGGTTGAAATTACCGGAGATATTGTACCCACCCCATCCACGAAGGCTCTCGCGCTCGCATTTGCCTCCTGATAGTCATCCCATATACTCGATCGTCTTACTTTGACCACTGGGGTCTGATCGCGATCATATCCATAACCTCCGAACTTGCGAAATCCAAGCTCACTCAACTCCAAAGGCCCAACCACTCCCTTGGATATGCCGGAGCTTTGCATGATCGCCCTGGGATAAGGATGGGATATTATAGAGGTGTGGTTTTCGTCAAAGGAAGTAAGGGTGGAGGAGTTTTGAATGAGAAACTCGAGCAAATCAGTGGATCCGTTTACATCCTTCAAAGAAACGGAGCCATTCAAGTCATCCAAGAATTCGAGCAAATCAAGATAAGTTCCTACGGATTGGCTTTCGCTCTTTGAAAAGGTCGATCTAGTCGTGTAATGAACCTGAGGGTTTTCAAGGTACAGGTTACCACCTTTCATGACTTGAGGACTCGTGGTCATGCGGGCCGCTACTTGGGGTGGAGCTTTTTCGGGAAGCTCCAAGAAAGAAAGAGTGCTGTTGCTTCCCTCAAGCTGGCGTAGCGTCGGATCCAGATAAAATCGGTGAATTTCTCCCTTGCGCAAGTGAAGATCCGGAGCAATTTCGCCATCAATTTGAAGGCGCAGAGGGTCGGCATCCGAGCCAAAAAAATAACTGTCGTAAAGATTGCCGGACAATCCCATGGTATGATTGATCACGGGAGCGGGTTGCACCACGACTCTTGCTCCCTGAACGAGACCCTGCCCCGATCGAACGGTTCCTGTGATCATCGACCGGTTCAGAGATTTTTCATTTCCCACGGCAATGATTGCGGTTCGCGAG
This sequence comes from Opitutales bacterium, assembly GCA_038152055.1. Taxonomy (GTDB): domain Bacteria; phylum Verrucomicrobiota; class Verrucomicrobiia; order Opitutales; family Seribacteraceae; genus Chordibacter. The sequence goes on from JAYOWQ010000001.1 coordinate 63,160, forward strand.
GCCACCCCTCCCTTCATGTCCGACACCACCACTCTCACCACTTGATTGCCGGGAGAGGAAAAGGTACGATTCAGATAGGGCTTGTTCAACTCCGATGGATTGGATTGACCGACCTCGTTGACATACCAGGAGTAGGCGTATTGGCTCAAATTTGAATCCTTCACGAGGATGGCCATTTCAACGTATTCCCCAACCTCCGGCGCGTTGTTCGTTACCATAAGCTCGAACGAGGGCGCCTTTGCCTCGCCATTTCTCATGGTATCCTTGTTTATGACCACTTCCAGGTAAGGCATGCCCGTATTTTCCAGCCTCTGTATCGTTTCCATTCGGCTGTCGAGAATAGCCTGCTTTTCAGCAAGCTCTTGCTTGATGATTTCAAGCTCCAGTTTATACGATGCTTGATCAGGATATCTGGTGACCAAAGTACGGTAGTAATTGCTCCGGATCGTCAAATGATCGACTTGTTTTTGCAGTGAAGGTAATTCCGTGGATTCGATAAGTTGAATTTTTTCCAGGTACTCGTTTCCACCCGTCCGAATGGGAGTGAAATGCAAATCCGCATCGTAATCGGAATAGGTCCTGCCAACAAGCAACGCACCGTCTTCTATATTGGTCGGCGTTTGAGGTGTGGCATCGATCAAGAAAGATTCAGGGCTGCGCAAGCTGTCATCTCCGTTGGCGGTGGAAAAGTATGCCGTGGATGCAAGGAGAGTCAGCCCACTGACGGAAAAATCCGTTCGGAAAGCCAGATAATAGTCCACCAGTTGATGGTCTTGTTCATCGAATCCCGATGGACTGAAAACGCCTAAATTTTTACGCGAGGTGGTTACTCGAGCTCCTCGTACCCATCTTGCATCTCTTGACATGTCAAGCAAGGTTGCCCGCACCAGGCTATCTGGCCCAATCCCATTTGCTTCTTGAATCCAGGATGAATTCAGGGTGAAGAAACTACCATTCGTATCTATAACCTCAATCGTCGGTTCCTCGGTATATCCACGTCCGCCCTCGGTAATCCTGAGCACGTATTCTCCCGTTGCCTCACGATCAAAGGATCCGTTTGCTTCCGACCCCGTTCCGTTAATCCTTATTCGAGCGGAAGAGTTTGTTTCGAACCGCGCATCAAGAAAAGCGACCTCTTCTTCCTCAAGCTTGATCGAAAAGTTCCCCTCTCGCAAAAATCTCGGTGGGTGCATCGTATTGTGCCTGTAAATTCTAAAGGTATTTTCAGGGGTGTAAGGGCCTGTCTCTTCCTCCAGGTCCTGAGAGTCATTCAGGTTTTTGTCCCCACTTAAACCGACGATGTCAACGCCCTCGGAAAGTCCAAGCCGATAACCCCCTTCACCATTGAAAAATTCATTCAGCTGATACTTGCCGGCAAGAGTAAGATCTCCGTGCCCGTTGGTTATACGAGTTGCATTTCCCATGACTGAAAGGTGGTTTCCGTATTCCAGTTTGTAACCTTCGTCGCTCAAACTCGACTCCCCATGAGTAACGTACCTCTGGGCGTGATTTAGCCCGATGTTGTGACCAACCTCATGAGTGACCGTGGTGGCGATTCCGCTGGAAAATTCACCGGATTCCGATTGTGTGGCCACGACGTGGGCTCCGGGCTGTCCCAAATAACCCATTCCAGGGGCACCGCCTGAATACGTGGTTAACACCACCCAGGTCAGGCAAACGTTGTTTACCGCAATGGTAAAGTTATCGTCGAAACTCGTGTCCCCGTTAATCTTGATACGGGGCGTGACCAAATTCTTTTCGGCAAATCCATCTCCATCCGAGTCAAGATGCTCGCAAAGGTCACGGTATTTGTATAACGGACTTCTGTCTTCGGGTAGCTCCAGATCGTCCGCCAAATAATTATAATCGAAGATTGTCATGCTTGGGTTGAGAAAATCAAGGCCGGCACCCAGAGATTGGTTGAAATAATAAGCTCCTGGATCCGTAACCGTTATTTTCGTGATATTCCCATCCTCGTTTAAAAGCACCTCCGCTTTGGCGGGCTCGAAATTGGCATGAGGCAGGAAGGTAATCGGGTTGATCCACGCGCCTCCTTCAAAAGTTATGCTCGGGGGTGATTCATAATTCCCGCCTACCAATTCCTCGTTCATCGCAATCGAAGAAACCCCAAAAAAAGCGGGTCCATCGAAGTCCCATTCTTCGCTTCTGTTTGCAATCAATTTTTTCGCCTGCTCCGCAAAGGCCATTTCTTCACCTGTCTTGTGGTCAACCTTAATTTCCGCAGTCAATCCATTACTGTCAAAGAGGTGTCCGGAGCCATTGGCGTCGGTGGCTTTTTTGTAGGTCGAAATGTAAGTTGGTATCGTGACCGCTGGAGTTATGACTGGAAGCAACTTGAGTTCGCCATCGGTATTTCTGGCATAGAAATCAGCGACGTCTTTCATTGTTTGTTCGATTGCTTCGTAAGACAGGGGCAAAAAAGGTTCGGCATGCATTTCGTGAGAAACAGGTTCCCCAAGCTCGTTTGTCTGCAGCGCGTTCGATTCCGAACTGCCATAGCCAGCCGCGCCATATTGTGAAGTGTAATGCTCGGTTTGATCGATGAATCTTCCGGGAATCACAAGGATCTTGCGGATTCCTCTAAGATCGGTGGTGATTTCATCTGCAGCAGGCTTCCTGCGTTCCATTACAAAGGGAAGCTCTTCCTTTAGGGGTTTGGACTCCCATCCTCCGGAAGAATGGTTCCAGTCAAGAACAGCTCCTTCTTCAGTGCCCGGGCGGGCTGTTTTCCAATTTTCAAAGCCATCCGAAATCAAGGTTCCGTCCATCCATTTCCAATTGCCTGAACTTGCGTTGATATCAAACTGCGCTTCCTTTTTTTGCGCGCTATCATAGCGGGATCCGTTTTGATCTGCATTGCCCGTGCCCCCTATCCATACAAGCGAGTGATCGGTTTTTCTGCCCCATCTGGAAGCTTGATCGAGTTCTTTCTTCGCATAGCGCAAGAGTAAGCTTTGAATTTCTTGCGAATCAATCTTGGCAAGGGTTGCATTATTTTCCACTGCATGGCTTAAGGCAGCTGAAAAGTTCTTTTCCTTATCCACCACCTCGTAAGCGTTCACAATTTGCGCTGGTGATCTGGCTCCGCCACTGGAGCTCATTATTATTGGATATTGAGCCCGGCGCCCTGCCCTTCTCAATCGAGCTTCGGCCTTGCCAACTGAATAGGCAAATAATTCCATCTCAACCTCTCCAGGATAGTCAATGTTTTCACCACCTATCAGGATTTGTGGTTGACCGGATGTTCCGCTCGATAATTCAAAGGGCTTGTCGGAAACGGAAAAATCTTCCTCCAGGCTAATTCCCCATACCGCCAGCCCCTTTACCGAGGGAAAGGTTTTTCTTTCTCCAAAGGTCCAGATGCGTAAATTTCTTCCATCATCCAACTTTGCGAATCTTTTAATCAAACCCCTTGGGTGCTCCGGGTCGTAACACACGTGAATGGCATCGATGTCCGCGAAGGCGCTTTCCCATTTTTCGAGATGTCTGGTAATCCTGCCAGGCAATACCTCCAGTGTCTTTCTAGAAACCGCAGTTTGCAAAGCTTTGCGAGGGTCTCCTCGCATAATTTCAAGGAACACTTCCTTCCTGGCTCTTGCGAGTGATTCACCCTTGTCGAGAAGACTGAAAATCGTACGTGGATCGTGCTCCGAACAACCCTGTAGTTTTTCGCATTCAAGAGAACCTATTTCCTTCAGCCAATCGTCAAAAGCAAGGATGGCGGGATGTTTGCTCAAATCTACATAATCTCGCGCCCTGCACCAAACGTCATCTGGGAGAATTTTCTTGGCAGAGGAGGAAACCAGATCCGTGCTTGGAGCAGGCTTTGGGTGCTTTTCCCTTTCCCCGAAAGGGCCTTCGAGTTGATCGGTCGCCACCTTTTGCTCGACTTCAGAAGGAATAAGCGAGGGGACCCGTTTGGCCGTCTGCCAATAGAGAAATCCAACAACACCACAGCCGATAAAACCAAGGAATGCCAAGAACCTCAGTCGTTTGATCGGCGCTCCATAGAATGACTTCATTTGGCTCTATTCAAGAAATTGAATGATTGGATACCTGAAAAATTTGGGGGGAAAGGCCGACTGTGTAAATATGTGATAAATTCTCCATATTCATACAAATTTAACCGATTGCAGCCATATTTGCGAAAAAAAGGGTAAATTTATGATTACTGACCATCCATTACCTGATCATTGGAAGAGGTTCTGCGTATGGTCCCGGTTGGGGTCATGATCACCGGATCCTTGAAGATGGATTGCGGGCTAATGTTCTGAATGACTTCCCTGACGGGCGAACCGCCACGCGAAACGATGCTGGCGCTCACGAAGATAAGCAGATTTCTCTTCTGGTAGCTCTCCGCATTGGACTGAAAAAGGCGACCAATCAAGGGGATGTTGCCGAGAACGGGGATTTTGTCATTCACGGTTTTGACTTCTTCGCGTGTCAGCCCCCCGATGATTACGGTGGCGCCATCAAAGATAGTGACCCGGGTCGATACCTTGCGAACGGAGAAGATAGGCATGAGAATGCCCGATGGCTGAATGATCATGGGGGGAGCCCCGACCTGCGAGGTTCCAATCATCGCAGAGTTTCCACCATATTCGATAAATCCGTCAAACTCGGTTACCTTGGGCTTGAGTTCCAGATTGATCGAGTTGTACTTCTCAATGGTCGGCGTTACGTCAAGAACCACCCCGACCTCGCGAAATCCCGGTTGTTCGTCATCGGGAGCGACCGTCTCGAATTGAGGTATGGCGGATTGTATCTGGATGGCTCCACCCAGACCTGCGCCTCCATCATCGCCCGCCCCCCCCACGGTGGGAGCGGGAGCAGGTTCATACTGCGTTGGATAAATAAATTCCTGAGCAATGGTTATGACCGCATTCTGCCCATCCATCACAGTAATACGGGGGGCGCTTAGCAAATCCGTGCCCTGCTTCCGCTTAAGGGCGTTGACCAGCAGTTTTGCCTGGCTGTTGCTCAAAATCATGTTGCCGTCTGAATCCATTTTGGCGGCAGGAGTCGTTGTTAAGAGGGGGCTTACTCCAGCCCCAATGCTTATTTTTCCTGGAAGACTCGGTATTGGATTGGAAATGTTCATACTCGCTTGATCGTTGTCGGGCATGCTTATGATGGTATCGCGAGTGGTTCCGGAGGGAGAGTGAGCTCCTGCAAGGGTACGCGTGTTACCGAAAAAAGTATTTTCATAAACCGCCCGGGCCCTGCCCCCGCTATCAGTAAGAATACCTCCGGTCTCCGGATCGATCAGTGGCGCCGGGTTTCCCCAGGCAAATTCCCAACCGAAACTAATTTCATCCAGGGCTCCTTCCTGAACCTCAAGAAACTTTGTTTCTATCTCCACTTGACGGCTAGAATCCTGATCGAGCTTGGCAAGTATGCGCTCGATCAAATCAAGGTATCTCCTCTCGTGGGTAATGATCATCTGAAATCCATCGAACGAGAATTTATGCCCTTTGCCGTCGATGAAAGGTATTCCGGTACTCTCCAGAAACGTACGGATCTTGATTCCGTCGTCTCCGCCCTCATCCCCTCCCCCGCCAGCAGGCGCAAAAGGGTCTGCATCACCGCCGTCTCCAGAGGAGCTTCCAGTCATGCGACTTATGGTGCCTTGGGTCATCTCGTAAAACTCGGTTTCGAGCGGCCTGCCCTTGAAAGTGCCGCCCGTTTTCTGAATGACCACTGCATCCGATCGAACGTCGAAGGTCCAGCCGACCATTTCGGTTATAAACTCGATCATTTTTCCCAATGGCATTGAATTCAGGGTAATGGTTACCGGAGGTTCCTCTTCTTCTCCGATGAGCGGGATAATATTCAAACCTTTCTTCGCTGGGTCGGGTTCGGTTAGATCGAACTGCCTGGCTTGTCTTTGAAGTTCGGTCATCGCCTCCGATAGAGGAGAATCAAAGAATTGAACACCAGGGATTTCGATGAGCTTGAGTTTTTGTTCAATATTGCTGGGACCTTCCTCCACATCCTTGGTTTCTTCTATCTGGCGATCAAAAACCTTTGGCCTTTCCCATTCTCTCTCGATTTCCTCGAGCATTTCCTGGCGGGTTTTTATGTAACCCAGATAACTTTCCTGCTGTCTCATTTTGGATATGCGCTTGAGCATCTCCTTTGCCTCGAAGTTGTCGCTGTATCGAGTTTCGATCGCCCGATAAGTTTCAGTTGCCCCCGTTAGATCGCCGTTAATGAACTGCACCTTTGCCCGCATCAGCAATTCCCTCAGTTGTTCCTGCTGCTCTTTCCAATCAGGAGTAAATTCGGAAATATCTCTTTTGAAAGGATCCCGTTTATCTACCGAAACTCGATCAAGTGCCTTGTCGGCCAATTTCAACTCTTCTTCCACAGCTTTCTGCCCATCGGTTTCCTTCAAGCCGGGCCGCCCGAAGGTCAGGGTGTCTCCTTGTATGTTCCGGTCCTGATAAAATCCGGTTCGAAACTCATCTATCAGGCCTTTCGCCTTTTCCCAGTCCTTGTCTTCACGGGCATCATCCGCTTTTGCCAGGTTGATTCTGTTCTTAACAAGCGAAGCTTCCAATATAATAGGCCAAGTCAAGGTGTTGGGTTCCAAAAATTTTGAAATGTTTAAAAGTATCTTTTCGGCTTCATCGTACTCTTTGCGCTTGATCTTGTTTTTGGCCTCTTGGAGCATTTCTTCGGCAAACGTAGCTTGTTCGGAATTTTTTACACGCGCCTTTTCGATCTCAGCGTCAAAATCGATTTCAGCAGATATGCCAAGAGTTTCCGTTTCCACGGAGCGACGCGAATCTTCAGTGTCGCGGTACTCAAGCACCAGCTCCTGCACCTCATTGACCTTACCCTTCAACATCGCTTCTCCAATCTTGAACCATATGACCTGCTGCTTGGCCTTGTAGAGATCACTGATCATAGCGATTGTGGCAGTATTGGGCGCAAGGAGTGAGATCGCCTCGTTCAATTGTTTCTCTGCCATTTGGTAATTTCCTTGCGAACTGTCGGCCAATGCTTTGCGCAGAGAATTTTCCGCACCTCTGAGTCCGGCATCAATTTTTGCCTTCTCCTCCTCGACCAATCTATCCAAGTCGGGCTTGGCGTCATCGACGGGCAAACCTGCTTTCGCTCGGATTTCCGCAAGGTCCCTTTTCGCTTTGTCCAGCTCACCGACTAATTTTCCTACGAGAGAAACTTCCTTGGTCTCTTGTAATTTTGTTTTGACGCCACGCCTTACCTGTCGGTCACTCAACTCCTCAGCGACGTTCCGCCTGTACTTTTCTATGTATTGGCTGGCAAGAGTGTACTCTTTCTTTTCCATGGCTTGATTTGCCAAACGAAAATACAGTTTTGTTTCCTCTGCCTTTATTTGCCTGATATAAAATTCTGTTTCATTCGTACTTTCTATCGACACCAAGGCTTCCGCGGCCAATGCCTGCGCCTTTCCAAGTTTGCCCTCCTTTGAGAGCGCTCTGATTTTATCAAGTAAATTAACCAGATTGGTTTGCGGTCCGATTACAAGGGAGCTTGGCTCATCCTTTAAAGCAGGCGGAGGTTCTTGCGTCGGCAAGCCGATAAGGTCGGCTTGTCCGTAAGCAAAAAAGGGACAAAGGCACGGGCCTACACGGAGAAATGCTAAAATACAGGGATTGAAAAAGTTTCTAAAGGTGGGCATTAGTAAGCGAATGATTTGTCCAAAATCGTTTAGTCTTAGTTACCGCAAAGATTTATAGTAAGGTCAAACTATAAAGCTCGTTATTTACCAGTAAAGAAGTAAGAGGAAACTTCCCTAAAAGTTAAAACTTTCCTCAACTAAATCCAATATCCTAGGATCCCTTTTGGATATGCGTACCACTTTCTCATCCAAATCAATTTTTACGATACGAAACTCTCTGCCTCCAATGGATATGTTTTTTCCAAGATCATTGCTGGTAAATTCAATTTGGTTGTCCGTGTAACCATCTAGGACGACATTGAATAAAAAAGTGACCGTTCCAGCATAAACCTCTGTCATCAAGCTATTTATTTCAAATGCATTAGGAATGGACACGTCCTTCACCATCGCCCTGCCGACAGGACGCAACCCGCCAGTTTGAGGATTTTTATGCTGCTGAACGACAAAATGTTCGATGATAAGAAGCCTTTCGGGGTCATTTAAATCACAGGCCACAAGACTGGGTTGACCCGGTTTCCTCAATGCATTTCGCTTGTAAGGCACATTCGGGACGAGACGATTTCTTACGGGGCGTTGGGAGGTAGGGCTCTCGAAAACTTTTAAATCCTCAAAATAAGGCGTGTCACCAATCCAACTGCTTAAACGAAAGGGATAGGGCAATCTTGATGCAGATACGAATTGTAGACCGAAAGGCTCCGGTGGTTCTTCTACGATAATATCAGGTAAGCGTGTCGTTAGCCTTCCTTCATGAACATAAATGATTGGAGGAGTGAATAAGTCGTACCCACTCAAATTTAAGTCAGATACATTACGCGTCCAACGAGGATAAACGGAATTCACAGTAATGTCATCCCCCGAACTGTTCTGCTGGTAGTATGAAATGTCATCGAAGGAATCATCAAAGTTGGCTGAATTGCCAAGATTGATGACCTGCAAGCCCTTGATTTTATGAATTTTACTAAAAGGTACTACTTGCGTTTCTCTGCCCGACCGAATTGCCAGCGAATCATTGGTTTTTTCCCAATTTAAATCTAGGAAACAATCCTTTCGAGCAGAACCATTCACTATATTACCATCTTTTAGCGTTACCTCTATCTCACTATTTCGCTCCAATGTTATTGAATGTACGAGTGAAGACTCCCAGGCGTCATCCCTTCGGAAATAAATTTTATTGCCAGGCATAATTTGAGTAACGTGATAAAAAGATAAAAGTACCTCATTGTTTTCGTAAAAGAGTTCGTAAAAGGATGATTCGGTGGTTTGTTCAAAGCTTGTGGACTCACTAAAAATTAAATAGACGAATGAAAGCAAAAAAAGAAAAAAAGATAGTACTAAAACAATCTTGTCATAATAAGATCTAATAAAAGTCTTCATGCTAAAGATCACCTAGAAATAGGGAATTGAAAACTTGGTCAGTAAACTGGGTAGAATAGTTTTTATTCAAGGAATCCTTGATTGAAGACAAGTTTGTTGCTAAATCGTAATTTAAGCCGTGAATATATTCGATGTGTAATTCAAAAATAGACTCAACGTTATCAACAATCGGTAAAATATCAATTTTCGAATTAGATTCCTCAACTGGTTGTATTTCATTTTCTTTGTTTATTATTTTGTGATTTCCCAATCGAAACGTTTTGAAAAAAGACAAATGAAAGGGTGGTCGTAATTGATTTATAAATGATCTTGCATTGTTAGTATTTCCTTTGAATTTAAGTCCAAAAACAAAGCTTTTTACAAAACCAGTGTTACGCAATAAATCCTGTTCATTGAAATCAATAAGGTCATCACCTATATGTTTTTTATCAACAAAACCAACGGGTTCTCTTTTAATGGAGATGAGTGAAATGGATTTCTCCTTCGATGAATCAAGAATGTAATCAACTAATTCCTTGATGACAACAGATTGAAAACCTAAAAGATTAGCCTCCACAATATCGAAATTAGGCCAAAATCCATCATAGGCCGAAAGACCAAATCCAAAATTTTCGTCATTATTTACATTGGAGAATTCATAATCAAGTGACATTTCTTTTTGGGCTTCGAGTCTTATGCCTCCTTGGGACGCACGCATTCTCAAGTTGGGAAGTAACCTATTAATCTCTCCATTGATAAGAGCAACCGATTTATTACTATATTTACTACTTAAATTCTCTTCATTATTATGTAGATTTTGAAGTAGGTTTTGAGCAGACCGAGCCTTGTAAAGTGTTTTATTTAGATCAATTTCGGCAAAATTTAGATCTGTTTTTACCATATTGTATAAAAAGATCTTGTTTTCAATTTTTATTTTCTCATTGTAGAGATCATTTAGCATGGACAAAGAAGTGTGTAATTCTCTTTTCTTAAAATTTAATAAAAATACAATAATTAAAAATATGAGTAGCGTAAAAGATAGAGCCACTATCAACTTTATATTGATTATTTTCATTTTAAAACGATCTCTATTTCAAATTGTGTGTAGAAACGATTCATTAAATCACCCTTACCCTCGATTGAAAATGACTTTTTTGATATATGGTCAGTTATGGACAGATCTTTAATTGCAGAAATCAAAGAGTGTTGTTGATCAGTGTTTTTATCTATTAGGGAATTAAGTTTATCATCCGGTGAAGCATAATCATTCTCTTCTAATCGTACGAGATAACGACCACATAATTTAAGTTTTGAAAAATATTGAGATTCAATCTCCATAACTGGATACAATTCATCAAACCACAAATCCCTGACAACTGAATCTTGAAGTAAGCTTTCAAGTGAATCCAGGATTTTTGTATTTCGGTAAAGTAGATGATTAAATTGATTTAAATTAATTAATTGATCATTGAGTCTATTAGAAATTATTTGATAGGTATTTAATTTTTCCTGCTTTTCCAACAAAGAATTAATTAACTGATTATTCCTTGAGATATTACTACTTAGATCACGATGCAATTCCTGTACATTGGTTACATCATTGTCTATCGAAAAATAAATTGGCAAAGGAGTGAAAGAAAAAAGAATTGAAGCAACTATGAGTAAAGGTATTTTTTTCTTTTGTTCGAAAGCAAGTAATGAACTTTGCGGAAGCAAACTTATTATCTTGTCAATCTCGTCAAAAAATATTGATTTAGCTAGTGACAATGATTCTGATATAGCACACGAAATTTTTGGTAAATCATCACGATTGACCTCTTTTCCTACTGTCAAATCCTTGTATGGATCCAAGAAGGCGATTGGTATCTGCAGACACTGACCAAGAAATTGCGTAAGTCCGGGAATCAGGGAAGATTGCCCAGTGATAAAAAAGATTTGAGGTAATTTTCCTTTTTTTAATCTCTTGTAATTTACAACGGCACGAGAGATTTCTTGTCCAAGCTTTGTAAAATATGTTGTTTGGGCAACTTGCAATTGATCGTTAATTAATCTATTTTCCGTATTGCCTTCGTTTATCTTTGCAAGTTGCTTAATTTTTAGGGTTTCAGCCTTGTCAAAAGTCAAATTAGTCGAGTCGGAGATCAACTGAGTGAGGTTAGATCCTCCAATGGGTGTATTTCGCACGAGAAATCCAGTACTTCCATGAAATATCAAATCTGTAGATTTTGCTCCAAAATTTCCAAAAATTATATCAGAATAGTTTTTCGTATCTTGGTAACTCTCAATTGTTTTGTGATTGAGGATTGTGCTAGGATACATTCCTTTTAGCATCATGCCGTTTTGAAAAAAAACTCTCGATAGTTTTTCTGCATGCACTTTTTTGACTGCAAACGTAAGAATTTCCTGCTCAATTCCATCATCGTCGATAACTTGATAATTCCACTCCATTTCGTCTAGCGAAAATGGCATTTTTTGCGATAATTCAAAAGATACGATTTTAGACTGTTTATCGATATCGACTTTTGGCACACGGATGGTTTTTATCAAAAGCTTGTTGCTTGGAAGTATAGCGTAAACCGGACCCTTAATATTTTCACCGAGTGATATATTTTTTATACATTCTGATATTTGACTAATCCAATCATCGTCATCTGCTTTTGGCTGAAAACTTTTTTGCACAAAATTGTCTAGCTTAATTTTTTCATTTCCCAAGACAGAAAACGATGTGGCACTCACATTGCCACTTCCCAAATTAAATATCTGCGTACTTTTTTTCCCCATTTAATTAATACTCAAAAAATTTTGCAGACTTTACAAATTCCAATCCACTGGCCCTAAATATTTTAGGTTTGACGTGTCCATTAAATGACCGGGAACGAGAATACCTTCATTTTCCGTTGATCTGTTCAATGCATCTTCCTTAAATTTTTTCAATACTTCATCATTTGTATAATTTTCAAAAACAATTGATTTTGAAACATTAAATGGTTTACCTTTCCTTGAAAATTCTACCACATAGCCGACAAGTTTTGGTACCGACCCCGTGTATTCGTCCCTTTTTGCGATGATTGCCGGGAACAGGAACACGGCAATCTTTGTAGATCTGTCGATTTCCAATACCTGAATTTTTAAATCCGATGAATAATATTCGTTGAACTTTATGTCTTTCTTGTCTCCTCGAGCATATTTTCTCTTGAATTCGTTTCTAAAGCAAATCGTCAATCTAATTTCCAAATCATCAAGAAAATCAGGGTTGAATACTTCCTCAAGCGAACTTGGTCTGCCTCCCTCCAGGTTTTCAATTTCCGGGTGCCCATTGAGTTTGAATGGAACCGAAACTTTCAACCATGTATCGCTTGCTCTTGATATTTCAGGTTCTCCATCCATTTGGACGAAGGCGTCTTCTCTTTCATTTGCGAGCAATACGTTAATTAGCGAGAGGAAAGCAATCAATAATCCGAGTGATTTTTTTTTCATGTTTTTCGTAATGATCTTGGAGACTCGATTACATTCTAGTACTCGGTATTGGTAAACAAGAATTTTCAATGTCATTCAAAATCTCATGTCTTCTTTTTATTAGGGATGCGTCTGGTCGACTGCTTCTCATCAAGCGGGCCAAAAAGCCAAATTTAGGTCTTTGGAGCCCGCCGGGAGGCAAATTAGATATGGAATTAGGTGAGTCACCGGTAGAATGCGCAAAACGGGAGGCATTTGAGGAAACTGGGGTGGTGCATCGCGATCATCAACTCCGATTATTCGGATATGTTTCTGAAAAAAATTACGAGAATGAAGGACATTGGCTAATGTTTTTATTCGAATCCCTGCTTGTTATCGAACATTTGCCGGAAAGTTTCGATGAGGGTCATTTTAATTTCTTTCACCGTTCGCAAATCAATGAACTTCCCATTCCCCCTTCCGATCATAAGTTAATCTGGCCATACTATGACAATAGATCCTCCGGCTTTTGGGGAATAAAGGCAGACTGCTCATCCGGTCTTGATTTAAACGTTGAAGTAAATCCTGAATTGTAAGATTAGTCAGGGTCGCATGGAAGGCATTTATCACGATACCGATTTGGAGGATTCCTCTGTCCCGCCCGTCGATCGTTCAGCTTCTGACAAACCCATGGCTCTAGCTGAGTTTGACCAGGCTGCGATCAATCAATCCCTCGAGGATGAGGAGAAGGTTAGGTTGTACTCCCTGATGATTCGCATCAGGCGTTTCGAAGAACGCTCTTTGCGAGCTTACCAACAAGGGCACATTGGAGGCTTTCTTCACTTATACATAGGACAGGAAGCGGTCGCAGTAGGTGCCGTTTCCGTGATGTCTCCTGACGATCACGTTATAACTGCATATCGCGACCATGGTCACGCTCTTGCAGTTGGGATGGATATGGATGAGTGTATGGCAGAATTACTCGGTAAAAAAACGGGTTGCTCAAAAGGAAAGGGTGGCTCCATGCATTTTTTTGCGCCTGATAAGAATTTTTGGGGCGGACACGGTATTGTCGGAGGGCAGACTCCTTTGGGGCTTGGTATTGCCTATGCATTAAAGTACAGGGGAATTCAGGGCGCCTGTCTATGTTTCATGGGGGATGGGGCCACCAATCAGGGACCTTTCTATGAATCTCTAAATCTTGCATCACTTTGGAACTTGCCCGTTATATACATCATCGAAAACAACGGATACTCGATGGGCACATCCGAATCCAGGCATTCCGCGGGCGAGTCTTTGGCTCGCAGGGCAGAAGTTTTTGACGTAAAGTGGTCTGTTCATCAGGGTCACGATCTTTACGAAGTTCGAAATGCCGTACATCACGCCCTCGAACTCGCTCGAAATGAATCCAGGCCTTCCGTTTTGGAAATTGTAACTTACAGATACAGAGGTCATTCGGTCGCAGATCCGGATCAAACTTACCGCAGTAAAGAAGAAATCGAGGAGTACAAGAAAAACAAGGACCCAATCAACCTGTTCCGGGAAAAATTAATGGCAGAAGGCTCACTGACCGCTGAAAAGGCTAACGAGTTGGATAAGGCTGCAAAAGATGAGGCTGAAGCATCCGCTGAGTTCGCAATTTCCAGCCCCTTTCCCGACCCTTCTGAGTTAATGGATGACATTTACTGGGAAACGGATAACAAAGCTGATCGAGTTTCTGAAGGAACAATGTTTTTTGAAATCCCTGAATAAATTTTTATGTTCACGATAACTTACAGAGAGGCACTTAACCAAGCTCTTTCAGAGGAAATCGAGCGTGACTCGAACGTGGTTCTGCTTGGCGAGGAGGTCGCTCAGTTCAAAGGGTCATACAAGGTTTCCGAAGGTATGTTGGAAAAGTTTGGCCCCGAACGCATCATAGATACTCCTATAAGTGAGGCGGCTTTCTCCGGCTTGGCAATAGGTGCTGCCATGATGGGCATGAGGCCCGTCGTCGAATTTATGTTTTGGAGTTTTTGTTACGTCGCCTTCGATCAAATTTTTAACAACGCTGCAAGTATCAGATATATGTCTGGTGGATTGATTAACGTTCCTATCGTTTTCCGGGGACCGGCAAATGGAGGAACCAACGTAGGCGCCACCCACTCTCACACTCCTGAAAATTTTGCCGCCAATACCCCTGGTCTCAAGGTTATATGCCCAGCCACTCCTGCAGATGCCAAAGGCATGATGAAGTCAGCCATTCGTGACAATGATCCGGTTTGTGTCATGGAAAATACCATTCTTTACAATTTACAGGGCGAGGTGCCCCAGGAGGAAGATTTTCTTATTCCGCTTGGGAAAGCTCGTATTGCCAAGGAAGGAACGGATATTTCTATAATTTCTCATGGTCGATCCGTTCACACCGCTATGTCCGTTGCCGAAACCCTTGAGGAGAAACACAGGGTCTCGGCCGAGGTTTTGGACTTGCGCTCCATTCGACCACTGGATGAAGAGGCTATCATAAATACGGTGAAAAAAACCAATCGAGTGCTTTTGGTGGAGGAAAACAAGCCCTTTTGCGGGGTTGATGCACAAATTGCCTTCATGATTCAAGACCGTGCGTTTGACTTTTTGGACGCGCCCATCAAAAGGGTATCCGCAATCGACGCCCCCCAAGCTTACAGCAAAGCGCTTGAAGGCTTTCAGATTCCCAACCATGACAGAGTCCTCACGAGGGCATTGGAAATTCTTTAGGGCGATTCATGGCAACGATCATTGAAATGCCCAAGCTTAGCGACACCATGACTACGGGCACGGTGGTAAAGTGGCACAAGCAGGTGGGCGACTCAGTTTTCAACGGAGATATTCTTGCGGAAATTGAAACCGACAAAGCCACCATGGAATTGGAAAACTTTGATGACGGCATTCTTCTCTCTCTTTATGTCGAGGAGGGAGAAGAGGTGGATATTGGCTACGCTCTTGCCGCTGTTGGTCAAGAGGGTGAAGCTGTTCCAGAGATACGGATCAAGGAACCCGAGAAAACGGCCTCAACGCTTGAGAAAGAAGAATTTCGTGAGGAAATTGTTGAGAGTTCACTCCCTGATGTCTCTTTGGAGACCGATTCAGATCGATCGTCTCCCCAAGGCGGTGGAAGGCTATTGGCCTCGCCTCTTGCAAAGAAAATTGCTCGTGAGCAAAATATCGATTTGTCCAACATTAAGGGTTCGGGCGCGGGGGGAAGAATTACCCGAAAAGATTTATTCAATCTTGCTCCGAGTCAAATGGAGCAGGAAGTCGTTTCTCCTCTGCCCTCTACATACACTGGCTCTGGCTCGGTATTTTCCGGTCGCGCTCACTCAAGGTCTCTTGAGGAAAAACGGGTTCCAGTCACTAAAATGCGTTCGATCATAGCGAAGAGATTACTGGAATCCAAGACCACCATTCCCCACTTTTATCTCCAGCGAGAACTGGATGCCCGCCCTTTGAGATTGTCTAGAGAGTCCATTAACAGGAAGCTTTCTCTTTTGGGTGAAAACATCAAGGTTTCGTTGAATGACTTCATTCTCAAGGCGTGCGCGGCCTCCATTCCATGGGCACCCGAAATCAACTCCTCCTGGGGCGAGGATCATATAAACTTCCACAAAGAGGTGAACCTTGCTTTTGGCGTTGCAGTAGATGATGGTTTGGTCACTCCGGTCATTCGCAACGCCGATTGCAAATCCTTGGTAGAAATCTCCCGAGAGGCCAAAGACTTGATTAATCGCGCTAGGACAAAAAAATTGCCACCGGACGAGATGTCTGGATCTACTTTCACGGTTACGAATTTAGGTATGTTTGGTATAGATTTTTTTAGCGGGATTATAAACCCGCCCAACGCTGCCATTTTGTCCGTTGGCTCATCACAAAGAAAAGTGGTGCCATCCCCGGATGGTACGATCGAGCTTGGCGAAAGAATGGTGTTGGGGCTGAGTTGTGACCATCGCTTGGTGGATGGAGCGGTTGCTGCAAAGTTTTTTCAGGTTCTTGCAGATACTTTGGAATGTCCCGCATCCTTGCTGGTTTAATTTAATATCACCTTTTCCGCCAATCTCACAAATTTCCGCGACTCCTGTAGCATAGTTTGGTTCATGATATTTCGACTAGGAGCCATTGGTTCTTTTATGAGCGTCTTCCACCAACCATGAACCAATGGCCGATAATTTATCTGTTATAATTTCTTTGGATTCATCCAAATTTGCCGGTGCCGGATCTCCGCATCCGAATAAGTAATATTTTATTTTAGGCTCGGTTCCGCTAGGGCGGATTGCCAATGAGAATGAATTTTCCAGAAACAATTGCATAAAATCGAGTTTGGGCAAGGGGGACTCATCTTCGTCAACAAAACCGGATTCAGCAAAATCCTTGGTTCTTGAAACTTTCACGCCTGCGACCTCGGTGATTGGATTCTTTCGATAAGAATTAACCAAGCGTTCGATCGTGGCACTACCTTCCGCGCCTTCGAAATATATATTTTCAGTCTTTTCAAGATGAAATCCATATTTGCAATATATTTCATCTAAAAAGGACAATGGGGAAGAATTTCTTGATATCAAATGGGCCAACAACTCGGAAATCGCCAAAGCAGAAGCATTGCCATCCTTATCACGAACTAAATCCATTGGAAGATAACCATAGCTTTCTTCTGCCGCAAACACCACACAAGTGGAATACCTGGACAATACATCCATACGAGCAAACAATTCGGTTGCATCAAAGTCCAAGCCAATGCCCTCCTCTTCCTTGATTCGCATGCATGCCGTTCTTTCATATTCTCCTATTTTTTGAGCCATCCACTTGAATCCCGTTGGTGTGTTTATGCAGCGGACGCCGTAATTTTCCGCAATTTTAGCAATCAATGGGGAAGTGACAAAAGTCTTAAGAATCGCAAATTTCGACTCAAGGCCCTCACGAATTACCTGTCTTGATCGAAGGGCATGAAGTCTGTATTCGGTGAGCATGCTTGCAATCTGATTGCCCGAAAGACAAGTAAAGGCGCCATCACTTTTCCTAACCGCCAATCCGATACGGTCGCAATCTGGATCGCTGCCCATAACACAATCGGCCTTCGTCTTCTTTGCCACCTTGATACCAAGCTCTAGGGCTTCGGGGTTTTCGGGGTTGGGCGACTGAACGGTACTGAAATTGGGATCCGCATTGCCCTGTTCGTCGACCAAGGCCACGTTGACGCCATGATCCCAGAGGGCGGGAACGGAAGATATCGCGCCGGTTCCGTGAATGGGCGTAAATACCAATTTCGGCGGACATTCCTTGAGGAGGGTCGGGTTAATGACTGCATCTTCCAGGGCTCCCTTGTAGGCCATATCGTCATTTATTGGTAACACTTTAATGTCATTTCCAAAATTAGGGTCATCAAGCCAAGGGGCAACTTCTGTAAATGAAATTTGACGATATGCGTCAACAACACCGGCATCGTGAGGGGCGACTAATTGGGCTCCATCTCCAAAATAGGCCTTGAATCCGTTGTCGTGGAAAGGATTGTGACTTGCCGTAATAACAACCCCGGCATGAGCAAACCTATGCCTAATCGTAAAACTTAATTGAGGGGTTGATCTTGGCCCGTCGAAAATCATTGCGTATCCCCCGAGGTGCACCCAAGCTCCTGCAACCAATCGTGAAAACTGACTTGAAAAGTGCCTGACGTCATGGGCCACGACCAGCCTTGGTTGTTCATACTCCCCTTCTTCGGCCAACCACTTTTCTACATAGGCAAAAAGTGCCTTGGTTGCCCTAAGGACGGTTAGTTCATTCATTGTGTTGGTGCCGACCGCAGCATAATCCGGAGTTTCTCCGTGGATGGTTTTTCCGCGCTCCGACTTGGTAACCGTTCGCCCGATAGTTCGCCCCCGCATTCCACCTGTGCCGAAAGCCAGGTGTTTGTGAAACCGGTCGTTTATCTCTTCCCAGTTTTCAGATTCCACTAATTCCTCAAGGCTTTCTAGCACCCACTGTGGCATAAGTTCTATCCCGAGCAACTCGGAGGCGTTGATTTGGGCCGATTCGAGAATTTTTCCCTCCGCGGCAAGTTCTTGGAGTGTGTTTAAAAGCATGGCTTAATTTTGTTCGTCAAATGAGTGAATGAGGGGAGCCCCGCCTTCTCCGCGAGTTATTAACTCGGCGCTTTCAAGAATCTTACGGTCGGGAAGTTTGTTTGTTTCCTCAATAAAGTCTTGAAGGGTGGGAGCAAACGCAGGAGAAATCTCGACGGTGCGCCCGGGGTCCTGTAATCCCGCGGCCCTTAACCATCGAGCGCTCCTTTTTGCCTGTAGTTGAATGGATGATTTTCTGGAATCATCTCCTTTTGCATTTTTGATTGGGGCAAACTCCTCTTCTCGGGCAACTTCCAGGATTTGCGGATTACGAGCAAGGGGTAAGGCGTCAAAAATAAATTTTTCCGCCTTGATTGCATTCGGTTTGTCGGGATACGCCAAATTACCAAAAGAATCGAGATTGGCGACTTTCTTAAGTGCGCAATGATAGGGCATTGAGTCTCCTGACGTCTTTTTTGAGTTTGTGATTTCTGCAATAAAACTGCGGGATATCATGTGAATCGCAATGTTCCCGAGATTGAAAAGGGTTCCTCCATCCGCATTATTTGCATGGAGCAGCTCGGGTGGCGCATCACTATATTCAATAACCCGCAAGGCTTGGTTATCCAGAGCAAAAATTCCGACCTTTTCCTTAGGACAGGCTTTGCAAACAGCCTTGGAGGACATGTCCGAAACGGAGGACACGTGCAGGCCAATGAAGACCGGATCCAGGCAATAGACCAGCGGGTTATCAACCTGGAAATAACTGAGGTGATCGATGCCCTTCTTTTCCATCAGATCGAGGGCTCCCGAATCCATGAGCGCCCTGAAGGCGCCTCCATGACCATTGGGGCTAAGAGCCAATCTGTTTTTTCTGTCTAGGAGGAATTTTCCATTCCGGTCAAAGGCAGGCATCATTCCTTGTGAAAATATTTTTATCCTATCTCTTGGTAAGCCAAAGAATTCGCATCCCTCGAAATAGGCAAGTGTTTGATCATGGTTTGATGGGCTAGTCATGACAAACCAATAAGGAGCAATGCCGAACTTGGCTTGGTGATAAGAAAGGTTTTCCGCAAACAGGCGAAACAAGGTAGCGTTGCTAATCGGGCTACAAGGATAAGACCCCTTGGGGCCATCATGGCCCAGACGCGTACCCTGCCCTCCTGCAACCGTAAAGGAGGCCACTTTCCCTGCAGCAAGCACTTCGTTTCCAATCTTTCTATATCCTTTTATTTCAGGTGAGTTTGGATCGGTTCCGTCAATGGCTCTGGGGGGGGTTGGGTTTGTAAGGCGGTGACTTGTCTGGGAAAAGTCACTCCAGGCATTTTTACACTCCAACAAATCGATCGAATAGAGCTGATCTAAAAATTTTTCCCTCTCTTCACTGGCAAGCTCCTTCCAAAAATCAAAGACATGCTCCTGTCCTAATGACTTGAAAGATTCAAATAGTTGGGAGGGAGGCTTCTGTTCCCGTTTGTTTTTCACTGCGAAGACTTATTCCTTTTCAGGAAATCGGTATAGCCATTCACCCTCCCCCCCGTAGCCTAGCTCTTTTCTCGCAACCTCGTCTTGAAAGTCGGGGTTTCTTCTTAGTCGATCCAGAAACTCCTGATGGTTTAAGGCATCTCTTCGCAAATCCTCCAACTCTTTAACCAGTACGCTTTCTCTGCTTTTCCAGTGCAGGTATTCGCTGTAGGCATATTTTACCTGAAGCACCAAATATCCTGCGCCCACTACCAACAAAATGGCGATTGTGGCTGGGAGCGCGCGGTTGAAATAATTTTGGTCGTCTTTCTTTTTCATGATCCGTATATGTCATGTAGGCGAACCAAGCCAAGTAATTCTGAAGATTGTTCATCCAAAACGGGCAGTATCGAGATTGGAGAAGGTTGCCTTTTTTCCATAACCTCAAGGGCCTCGCCAAGAGATGCGCTCGAAAATATGGTTATGGGTCCACTTGACATTATTTCATCGACGCTAATTTCTTTGATGTTTTTATCCAGTTGCAACGCACGCCTGAGGTCTCCGTCGGTGATAATGCCGACAAGATGGTTTTTTTCAACTACACATGCCGCGCCAAGCGGGTGTTTTGACATCTCTATAACCGCATTTTGAAGAGTGCTCCTCTTGTTAACAATGGCGATTTTATCCAAGGGGTGAAAGACGTCCGAAACACGAAGGATGAGATTTCTCCCCAACTGACCCGCCGGATGTGTTTTTGCATATTCATTGGCATTAAAGCCCCTCCTAATCATCAATGCCGAAGAAATGGCGTCTCCCAATGAAGAAGCAACGGCAAAACTGGCAGTAGGCACAATCCCTAGATGGTCCGCCTCTTCATCAACGGATGCATCCAAAGCAACGTCCACCTTGTTTGCAAGAGGGCTATTCATCTTTCCCAGAATTCCAACTATTCTTGCACCCCTGCTTCGTAAAACCGGTTCTAAAAACAGCAACTCTGGTGTCGAGCCACTGTTGGAGAGAAAAAGGGTGGAATCACCCGTTTGATGAATTCCCAGGTCTCCGTGTACGGCTTCAGAAGGATGAAGAAATGCGGCGGGTGTTCCTGTGCTACAAAGGGTGGCTGCAATTTTTTTTCCTACATGACCGGATTTTCCAATTCCAGTGACAACAACCTTGTGCTTGGTCTCCATTAGTAGGTCAAGGGCTTTTGAAAAGGTTTTTTCTTCTAAAGACCGAGCAGCTTTTTCTAGTGCCGACGATTCTTTTTCCATTACTCGCCTCGCCTCGTCTATTTCGAGAAGACTTCCTGTAGAATTTGTGGACATTATGTCTTGATAACGTTTTTTCAATACTTTGTAAGAAAGAAGTGACACTGTTTTTATGATTCTTGGTAGATCTTGTTGATTAATTAAGTTATTTTCATTAGAGTCAAATAGTGTTCCAGGTAACTTTTTCCAATCAAAGTCTTGGTGTTTTAAATTCCCTCCCTCAGGCAAGTCAATTAAGCATGATGGAAGAGCTTAGCGCACTGTCCGAAGAAATCTTGGGTGAGCGAGCTTCGTCTATTGGAAAGTTTCATCGAAAGGGAAAGGTTTTTTACAGGTTGAGATTGCATGATTTGCGCTTGTATTTGGAAAAAGTCGATTTGGCCCTTCATTGCCATTACATGCTTCCCAAGAATTCCCTGAATGATTTTCTATTCAGGTGCAAATTACCCTCTTCTGAGGAAGCGATAATTGAAGATTACAACAGCTTTTGGGAATATCTGGAGTCACTCTCAAGGGGAAAATAGTTTATGTGTGAATATGGTTGTTTGATATTCCCAATAACCGAAAAGTTGTTGGTCCCCTTAACAAATCTCCGACTCGTTCACTTTTTTATCAACGTTTTTTTTCAACCTAAATCTTTGTTCCTTCGGTTTTTGTAAAAGTTACAAAGATTTTCCAAGGTCATAATAGAATGAGTTTTTTAAATTTTAAGATTAACTATTAGCAATTAATCGTTGTTAATTGGTTCTTCGTTCGCCAAAACCTAACAAATGAAATTTAAAATAAACAGAGATCATTTTGCTTCTGGACTGCAATTGGTTTCAAGCGTCGTTGGTACCCGTAAAACCATGCCTATCTTACAAAACGTCCTAATTGAGGCAAAGGATGGCTACATATCTTTAACGACCACAAATCTGGACCTAGGAATGAAATGTTCGGTTAAGGCGAAAGTTGATGATATGGGTTCCGTCACCTTGCCTGTTCGGGATCTTTTGAGGATCGTTCGTGAACTTGCAGACATGGAGGTTAGTGTTTCATCTGCCGATACGCCAAAGGCAACCGTTTCAACCAGGGGTTCTGTCTTTAATATTATTGGGATGGATAGCAAAGAGTTTCCTCCTCTTCCTGAACTTTCCGAAGGTAAAAGCTTTTCTCTACCCCGAAGTGAACTGAAGGAGATGCTAAAAAGCGTATCCTATGCTCAATCGGTTAATGAGGAACGCTACATGCTCAAAGGGGTATTCTTCCTTTTAGAAGAGAAAAATCTTTCTTTGGTGGCAACGGATGGAAGGCGTTTGGCGGTAGCCACAAAAGGTTCCTCCTTCAGCGAGCAGGGTGAGTTCATACTTCCTTCCATGACGGTATCCGAACTTGAGAAGTTACCAGATCTATCAGAAAATTTGCATGTGTCATACACGGATCGTCAAGTATCCGTCAAAATGAACGCTTCGAATCAAGAGGAAACATCCGGATTTGTTGAATCCATTTACTTGGTTTCAAAAGTAGTCGAAGGAAAATATCCTAATTTCAAGCAAGTAATACCCAAGGACGACTTTAATCATGCCGATATAGAAAGAGAGCTCATGCTTGAATGTGTTCATCGCGCGGCATTGGTATCAGATGAAAAAGTAACCCTTAGGTTGAAATCGGGAGAAATGGAGATTTTTGGTCAAAGTACCTTGGGAGACGCCAGCGAATCTATGAGTATAGGATATGATGGTGATGATGCCGTGGTTTCGTTTAACCCCAAGTTCTTGTTGGATCCGTTAAAATCAATAGCAGTGGATAAAATTTCATTTGAATTCAGAGATGACATGAGCCCTGGTGTCTTCAAGGTGATCGGCAAAAAGGAAAATAATCCCAAGTTGCTATGTGTTGTGATGCCTATACGAACAGATTAAGCAATTAGTCTTCGACAGGATAAAAATAAGCTGCTCCCTCAAAGTTCTTAAGTTTGATGTGGGAAGATGTCCATTCATCAATATAATTAGGATTAACCGGGATCTTCCCACCTCCACCAGGAGCATCTATAACGAATTGTGGGATTGCATATCCGGTGGTTGTTCCTCGAAGCTCCCTTATGATATCAACCCCCTTGTTGACGCTTGATCTTAAATGGGAACTTCCCTGAACCAAATCACACTGATATAAGTAATATGGTCGGACCTTCATCATCATTAAACGATGAATCAGGTGCTTCATGCATTCGGCAGTGTCGTTTATTCCTTTCAATAAAACCGATTGGTTGCCCAAGGGTATGCCTGTTGATGCAAGCTTTAGGCAAGCATCTCGCAACTCCAGCGTGCATTCGTTAGGATGATTTACGTGAATGCTCATCCAAAGATTGGGATGCAAACGAAGTTTTTCCAATAGAGATTCATTGATGCGTTGTGGTAAAAAAACAGGAACTCGAGACCCAATCCTGACAAATTCAACATGATCTATGTTTGCCAGGGAGGATAATAAAAAACCAAGCTTTTCGTCCGATAACAAAAGGGGGTCACCTCCACTTAGAAGAACATCTCGCACTTGGGTGTTCTTGCGTATGTAATCCAAACCTACATCCAAGGAAGGGCTAAAACCATAACCTTGAGCATTGGAGACCATTCGACTCCGCGTACAATACCGACAATAGGCTGCGCATCTATCCGTAACAAGAAATAAAACCCGATCTGGATATCTGTGAACAATACCGGGCGTAGGCATTGTTGACTCCTCTCCAACAGGGTCTGATAATTCGTAACTGGAAACACTGGACTCTGAACCACTGGGTATTACCTGACGTCGAATCGGACAATTTGGATCTTTAGAATTGATTAGATTGAAGAAATAAGGAGTTACCGAAACAAGCAATTTGTCCTGCGCCGCGGAAAAGCCTGAAATTTCTTCCTCCGTGAGTCGAATGTATTTACTAAATTCAGGAAGTGTAGTCAGGCGATTGCGGAGTTGCCACCGCCAATCGGACCATAAATGATCCTCAACATCCGACCACAACCCTTTTCCTTGTCTCCAATTATTTAAATTATCAATAGGATGCATAAGCGACCAATTTACTAGCAATCATGATCGAAAATAGCAAACCCCAAGCGGTGTAGACCAAAAACCTATAAGAAAGATTGGGAAGATTGGCTTAATGCAGTAAGAAAACAAAAGTGATGCAAAAATAATAAGTAGAGAGCATGAGGATGCGTGCAGACCAGCGAATCCTTGTGAAAGAAGCTATTAAAAAAAAGAAAAAAACAACCAAAATTAAAACAGAAAATTCTCTATTTATCGTGATATTGACAGAATAACTTGAAAAATGATTAACAACACAAAAAATAAGATTAAAAATAAATTCCACGATAATATCAAAATTAAAAAAATCGAAAAAATAAATGGAAATGATATTAAAACAACTTAATAAAAAATAAGGTATAATAAGAGGCGCAATAATAAAATTTGCAAGAATTGAGCCAAAAGATATAAATCCAAAATAATATGCAATTAAGATGGAGCAACCAACAGTTGCGGAAAAAGAAACCAAAAGGTTGAATAAAAGATATTTTAATAAAAAGTTATTCAATAAAGAAAAACCATTGTTTTTAATGGCGAATAAAATGAACAGTACTACAGAAAATGACATTTGAAAACTTAGTGAGTGTAAAATTTCGCTTTCGTACATTAACATAAAGAGGCCAGCCCAGCAGAGTGTAAAAACAGGATTTACGGAAGTGTACATGAATTTCGCAGATTCGTAAGCCAATATCATTACTAAGGCCCTAACGGCAGATTCAGGACAACCCACAAATAACACATAAGCCAGCGTTAAGGTTATTGAAATAAGAATGCAAATCGCTCGTCTGAAAAAGTAAATGACTAAAAAAGCACTCGAGACATAAACTATACCAATGTGAAGGCCACTTACAGCGAGAAGATGCGCGCTTCCACTCAATGAAAACCTATCTCGAATATTATCGTCAAGCACACCTGGTCTTCCAAACAACATCGACCATGAAAATAAATTCCATTCATTCGTCATATGTGAATTACTGGAAAGAAATTTTTCTTCCACTTGGTTAATATAATTTGGTTCAGTTACTATTTCCCAAGAAATTATATTATTAATTATTATAGAATTATTACTCCAATCGATTTGAGATAAAAGAATTCTCAATTTGTAGATACAATTTTTTTTAAGTTTTATTTCTGATTGATTAATTAAAACATCTGTTTTATTTGAAAAGAAGTTTTTCGGGGCACTAGCAACCAATTCGTACTTTGAATTATTACACTTCTTGTATTTTGTGTTCTTTATCCATACAACCACTTCTTTTTGCTTTTTCGATTCTATGTATCCTTTATCTGCCATGTATATTAGTTCATATGGGAAAATGGGAAGTATCAAAAAAAGTAAAAGCAGGAGTTTTTTAATCCTCAGACTTGATCTATTCTTTCTTTTATACAATATTATGGAAATAATTATAATTGTACTAATCAAAAAAATTAGAATCTTATGTATATATCCTTGTTCGAGAGACGAAGATACATAAATAAATACTAATAAAAGTATCATATTAGATCTCTCATCATATATTTTCGAGCACATTTGCATTTGAGTTTTTCGTTTTAAAGTCATATTAATACAACTTCAAATGTTACACGAGAGATTTTACATGAGGGGCCCACGATATGATTTTCGTGGTTCAATTTGCGACTTTTTAATAATCCTTCTCATTGTTTGCTTCATATTTCAATGCCTTGCGGTATTAACCTTTGGCGAAGTCGTGATTCTTGAAACGACTTCGCTCAGTTACAAGTCGCTTGCGAGCGGTTACTTGTGGTCCTTGATCAGTTATGGACTCGTTCATGAGGGTGTGTTTCATTTACTTTTCAATATTCTAGGACTTCATTTTATAGGCAGAATAGTTTCACATTCCATGTCTAGAAATAAGTTCATATTATTTACGGTTTTCTCCCTTTTGGCGGGCGGGTTGGCATGGCTTTTGGTCAATTCTTCGCATTCGATCAATGGTTTGATTGGTTTTTCTGCAGCTGTTTTGTCATATTTGACTTTCTACTGCATGCTTAGACCCCACCAACCTATAACTCTTTTACTTTTATTTGTACTGCCTGTTACTTTACGCCCAAGATTCATTCTTTTAGCTACTCTCGGCCTTGAAACCTACGGACTTATCTTTGCTGAACTTACATCTACCGGAAGCATTGCCCACTCTGCTCATTTGGGTGGCATGTTATGTGGATTGATTTTATTTGTAATTACTGAAAAAAAGTACCTATTTCCTTTGCGTTTTAGGTTTGGAAGTAATAGCACGATGTCACATTCCCCCCAGCCCAACTCATCTTCATCAGCTAGAAAGTTTAAGGTAAATTTTACACAAGAGTCGAACATTCAACAGGAAATTGATAGAATTTTAGACAAGATAAACGACCAAGGTTTTGGCTCGCTAACTCCTGCCGAAAAGGCTTCCTTGGAAAAAGCAAAAAAAATCCTTGGCAAAAGTTAGGGCAAAAGCCTCTTCGATTATATGAAAAATGATTTTTTTCCTTATTTCCTTTTATTAATACTAGTAAATTTGTCCTTTTACGATTCTTCGGCGCAGGCTGAAGGAAATTCCAAGATTTCTTTAGAGATTGCCAATTCACAGCCTTTGGTTCCTGCGGATTACATGATCCATGAGACCAAGTGGCTATTGGGAGCGCTCGAACAGGCTCATTTCGAAAAAGTCTCCTTGAAGGAACTGGATGCAACAACATTCATCGAAGAATATTTGAGCAATTTGGATAAAAGAAAACTTTTTTTTACGGCGAATGACCTCACCAAATATTTTAAAAGATACAAACATACCTTGTTGACTTATCTGGAACAAGGAAATCTTTTTCCAGGATTTGAGGTTTATGGTGACTACAGAGAGAAGTCCTTGAAGAGAATGGATTGGGTCTTGGATTTTTTAACTCAGTGTCCGAATGTTGAAAATAATGGCACCTTGGAAATCCTTGAGCCGGACGACCAAACATGGTTTGTTTCGGATAATCAACTTGATGATTATTGGGAAAAATTGATCACACACGAATACATCAACGAAATCCTTTCCCAGATTGATGAGAATGAAAGCCTGTCGCAAACGGTTGAAAGCCTTGATGAGTTGAAGAATACAGCACTCGAAAGGCTTAAAAAGAAATACCAAAGATGGACGAAAAACATAAGTGAACTAGAGGCCACTGACGTGCAAGAAATTTACCTTAGTACACTCACGCAACAATTTGATCCGCACACCTCCTTTTTAAACATCAAGGAAAAGGAAAAGTTCGATCAAACTATGCAAAATGAGTTCGTAGGGATAGGAGCGGTGCTCACGGATGAAGATGGATTTTGTACAATCAAGGAATTGTTGCCGGGGGGCCCCGCAGAAGCCTCCAGAGAGCTTGAGCCAGAGGATATCATTATGAAGGTTGCCCAAGGCGAGGGAGAGTTTGTGGATGTGGTTGACATGAGGCTGTCAAAGATCGTCGAACTGATCAAAGGGCCCAAAGATACTGTCGTTAGATTGAAAATTCGCCCAATTAACGCCCCCTCTACTTCCAAGACTGTCAAGATCATCAGGGATCGTATCAAATTAACCGCAAACCTTGCCTCGGCAACTGTCCATGAGTCCGTGGATGGCGACAAAATGGTCAAAATCGGTGTCATTGACCTTCCGTCGTTTTACGGCTCAAACGAAAAAGGCCACAAGGCAACGGATGATGTAGAAGAACTGCTGGGATATCTTAAAAGTGAATCTATAGAAGGTCTTATTTTGGATTTGAGAAAAAATGGTGGAGGCTATTTGAGTGAAGCGGTTAATCTTGCTGGTTTATTCATATCGAGAGGACCGGTTGTGCAGGTAAAGAGTACGGATGGCAAGATAAGAAAAAAATTCGATTTCAATCCAAAGTTAGAATGGGACGGACCTCTTTTGCTATTGGTGTCTCGCTATAGTGCGTCAGCTTCGGAAATTGTTGCGGGCGCGCTCAAAAACCATCGGCGAGCAATCATTGTCGGGGATCGTGCGACGCATGGCAAGGGAACCGTTCAATCTTTGTTGCCCATGGATTTGCCATTTCTTCCGAATCATCCTTCCGGAAAGAAAAGTGCGGCCAAAATAACTATACAAAAGTATTATCTGCCTTCCGGTGAAAGTACTCAATTAAGCGGAGTTAAAAGTGACATTACCATGGATTCCGTAAATGAACTTCTTCCAATAGGAGAAGCCGATCTTAAAAATGCTCTGTCTTGGGACAAAATAGAATCCGTCAATTTTCGCAGACCATCCACAGAATTTCGTTACGATGGTGAGGATGTAGAAATACTTCGCGCTAAAAGCCTCGAAAGACAATCTAGAAACAAGGAGTTTCTTTATCTTCAGGATAACATCTCTTGGTTTAAGGAGAAAAGAAATCAGATTTTGGCTTCGTTAAATTTAAATGAACGCATCAACCTCAAACATTCTGACAACAACCGCTCCAAACAATTAAAAAATGATTTCGAGGAGTTGTCTGATGAGACTTTTCCAGAAAAGGAAGTGCATCTTAGAATTGTTCGTGAACAACAAGAACGCTCATTGGCGGTACGAGGAGAAAGTGATGATACGAATTCCGATCTTCCTAAATTTCAAAAACCCGAGAATATGGACATTAGATTGCATGAGTCCTTGCGCATCATGTACGATTGGATCAATCTTCTGGAAAACAATCAAATTTCACGAAAGGAAGAGCCAAATTCCAAGCGTATTTGATCGATTGGGCTTTTAAATTTTTACACCGACCGCAAATCTTCTCCTTTGGCTCCAATCCTTGTGTATCTCGACCCGAAAAAAATCTTTTAATTCCCTGTAAATCAAGTCAGCATGAGAGCAGCCAAACTCTAGGGCTAAAATACCATCTTTTTGCAGGTATCGTTTCGATAGTTCGATAATCCTTAACAGTTCGCTGATGCCCTTCTGCTGTGCAACAAGGGCCTCAAGAGGATCATGTATCTTCACCTCGGGTTCTGCTTCATTCCACTCAGTCAGCGTTAAATAAGGAGGGTTCGAAACCACTAAATCCGCTTTTTCCGTTAGTTTGTCACGAGACCAATCAAACTCAATAATCTTTACTCGACCTTCAAGTTTACTGAGGGCAAGATTTTCATAAGCCAAAGAGATCGCAGCCTTCGACTTTTCCAAACCAATGCCACTAGATAAGGGTAAAAGAGAGCATATCGCCAAAATTATCGCGCCACTACCAGTGCCGAAATCAATGATTCTTCCCGAAAAGGCCGGACCGAGCTTTTGTGACAATAAATCTACCAACTGTTCGGTTTCGGGTCGGGGAACAAGCGCTCGCGAATCGCACTTTAGGCTTAAACCTGCAAACGAGACAAAACCAAGAATGTGCTGGAGTGGAATTCGATTACCTCTGGATACAACCATTTGCCTAATGGTGTTCAATTGCTCACCTGGCAGCATTTCTCCATGACGCAAAAATAAATCCATCCGAGAACATTCTATCACATGAGAAAGCATCCATTCGGTATCACATTTTGCCGACTTTACGCCTTTTTTCTTGAGGTACTCGGTGGACCTTTCAAGAACCTCCAGTATGGTAAGTGGCTCAGACATGGGCATTTTCAGCCATTGCGTCCAACTTTTTTTTCTGATCCGAGGCAACCAAAGCATCCACGAGGTGATCCAGTTCACCCATCATAGTGTCCGCAAGGGAGTGACTCGAATAGTTTATTCTATGATCTGTAATACGACTTTGCGGAAAATTGTAGGTGCGAACACGTTCACTTCGGTCACCCGAACCGACTTGATCTTTCCTTTCCTTTGCATACTTTGCGTCCTCTTCCGCCTGCTTGGCCTTGAGAAGTCGTGACCGTAAAACAGTCATTGCCTTTGCCTTGTTCTTAATTTGAGATCGTTCGTCGGCGCAATATACGGATATTCCCGAAGGTTTGTGCAGTAATTGAACGGCTGAATCGGTTGTATTGACCCCCTGCCCTCCTGGTCCACTTGCCCTACAAACACTGATTTCTAGATCGTTTGGGTCGATGTTGATTTCGACTTCTTGGGCTTCCGGTAAGACTGCAACCGTTGCAGTGGAGGTATGAATTCTTCCGCCAGCCTCGGTAACTGGAACTCGTTGCACGCGATGCACGCCACTCTCGAACCGAAGTCGTGTCCATGCATCGTCTCCTTTCAGAATAAAAACGACCTCCTTGAAGCCACCGGTTTCCGATGAACTTTGACTAAGGCACTCGAAGGACCAGCCTTTGCTTTCGCCATACCTGCAGTACATTCTAAAAAGATCGGCCGCAAACAGGGAAGCTTCATCCCCTCCTGCACCCGCCCTAATTTCAACAATAGTATTTCTACCAGCATCTGGATCTTCGGGCAACATTGCCAGAAGAAGCTTTTCCTTAAGCAAGCTAAATTTATTTTCTAAAGCACAGATTTCATCCATGGCGGTTTCTCCAAGTTCTGGATCATGGCTTAATTCCTGCAGTTCCTGGATTTCTTTATAACATGAGGAAGCATCTTCATGTAACTCAATAATGGCTTGAATGTGCCTATGCTCTCTGGAGATAGCGCCAGCTTTTATACTGTCTTTAAAAATATCTGGCTCTGACAATTGTTCTTCGAGAGCATTGTATCGTTGCCGAAAGGGATCAATCCTTGGTAAACTGTCCATGCCGTTGAGTATAGAGCAATCCTTGTAAAAAACTATTAAATTGAACCACTCTCCGAAAATAAGGCAGGTGCATGGTCAAAACATCTTGGCTTGCGTTTGGGATTTTGACAAAACCTTGATACCCGGTTACATGCAAACTCCCCTGTTTAAGTATTATGGGATAAATGAAGCGATTTTCTGGGAAGAAGTAAATCAATTGCCCTTGATTTATGCCCAAAGGGGACTGCGAGTATCAAGTGAAACCATTTATCTCAATCATCTTCTGAGTTATGTTAAAAACGGACCTCTTCGCGGGCTAACCAATCAAAAATTGAGAGACCTTGGCGCTGAACTAGAGTTTTGTCCTGGTTTGCCCGGTCTTTTTATTGAACTCGCCTCCATTCCTCAGGAAGAAGAATTTAAGAGTCATGACTTCAAGCTAGAGCATTATATTATAAGTACGGGTCTTGCTGAAATGATACGGGGCAGCAAAATATTTCCTTTTGTTGAAGAGGTCTTCGCCTGCGAGTTCATAGAATCGGCGCTCCCCCCTCACTTTCTTAGCCAAACGGACCTTTCTTTGCCAATTGACCCTGAAATATCACAAGTGGGCATGGTGGTCGACAATACCATCAAAACAAGATTTATCTTCGAAATAAATAAAGGCTGTAATAAAAACGCCTCTATAGAAGTAAATTCTGCGATGGCGCACGAAGACAGAAGAATACCCATTGAGCAATTAATATATATTGCCGATGGGCCAAGCGACGTACCGGTTTTTGCGGTAGTCAAACAGATGGGTGGCAAAACATATGCGGTATTCGACCCAAAAGATGAAACCGAATTTGCCCAAACTTGTGAATTGGTCGAGACCTCAAGGGTGCATAACAATGGACCCGCTGATTATTCAAGCGGATCCACAACCTCGGTTTGGATGAAACAAAAAGCGCGGGAGATTTTGCGCGAAATGGTCGATAAACGAACTGAGCAATTACAAAAAAGGACGAAAGCCCCGCCCCGCCACTTGGGTGTTGGAAAAAAAATTTTGATGGAAGAAGATTACAGGCAGGAAACTTTTTGGAAATGAACCGATGGAAGAAAAAGTCTTTTCTTGGACTTGAGGGTCTTGAGCGATGGGAAATTCTCGAAATTATAGAGACAGCCGAGAAATTTCTCGTTCAAAAGAAAAACGAAAAAGAAGTAGGATCCCTTCTGCGAGGGCGCAGGATCATCAATCTTTTCATGGAACCCAGTACTCGAACGCGTGTAGCTTTTGAAATTGCGGCTAAGTCACTTGGTGCGGACGTCATTTCCATATCAGGAGAAGCAAGCAGTCTTACCAAAGGAGAAACATTGCGTGACACGGCATTGAACGTAAGGGCGCTTGGAGCGGATGCCATTGTAATTAGGCATTCCTCGCCGGGATCCCCGTTCCTTCTTTCCAACATTGTCGATGTACCCATAATTAATGCTGGAGATGGAGCCCATGAGCACCCTAGTCAGGGCCTCTTGGATATATTCACCCTTCGTGAGAAAATGGGAGATCTCGAAGGTAAACGCATAACCATATTAGGGGATATTCTTTTTAGCAGGGTGGCAAGATCCAATCTGTTCGGACTTACCACATTGGGCGCTCAAGTTACATTGGCGGGCCCATCCACTCTTGTCCCAAAGGAATTCAATGCATTGGGTGCTTCGGTGACGCACAATCTTGCCGAGGCCCTTGAGGATGCCGATGCAGTCATGCTACTAAGAATTCAACATGAGCGACAGAGCGCAACTCATTTTCCCTCTTTGACGGAATACTCCAAAATGTTTGGTTTGAACAAATCGGTTTTAGACTTAATGAAGCCGGATTCAGTAATTTTACATCCTGGCCCTCTTAATCGTGGGGTCGAGATCGAATCCGATCTGGCAGACTCTTCAAGGTCTCTTATCTTAAGGCAAGTAAGCAATGGCATAGCGGTAAGAATGGCCATTTTATATCTATGCGTTACTGCCGGCTCGAAAGGAGGGAATAGGTAAGTGGGTGCGGATTTACTTAATCTCAACATAATTGGGGCAAGGCTGCTTGATCCCGAATGCGGGATAGATCGCAAAGGCGATCTCTACATCAGGGACGGAAAAATTTACTTTGAAAAGCCGGAAGATCGATCGATAGCAGTAGAGGATTTAAATATACCAAGCCATGTAATTATGCCAGGCTTGCTTGATCTGAGGGCACACCCGCGCGATCCGAGCCATGGGAATTGCGAGAGTATTTACAGCGTAACTCGATCGGCAGCTCGAGGAGGGTTTGTTGGAATCTTGGCTATGCCGGACACGACCCCACACGCAGATAATCCGGGAACAATTCGTTTCATACAAGATAGGATAAAGCAAAGTGCTTGTGTGCGAGTTTGGCTGGCTGGTTGCTTGACCAAAGAGTCCAAAGGAGAGGTAATGGCTCCCCTGGGCTCGCTCAAAGAAGCTGGTATAGCGGCTGTTACCGATTGCCCCTTCTCTCCTGTGGACAGTCAGATTTTTTTGAACTCAGTCCACTATGCAAAAATGTTCGATCTCCCAGTTATCGAATTTCCGCGTGAAATGTATTTAACCAAAAACGGCCATGCGCATGAAAGCGCTCTTTCTCTAAAAATGGGGCTAGGTGGCTTTCCTAGAATTGCGGAGGAAATTGCAGTACAGCGAGCAATATCAATCGCAAAGAACTTGGATGCGCCTATTCATTTAAGTTCCATTTCATCTTCCGAGGCAATTGAGTTAATCAGGGAAGCCAAGAAAAAAGAAGTAAGAATAACCGCTGACTCCACAGCCCATCATCTTCTTCTTAATGAAAAAGCCATAGTCAATTATGACTCCAATGCAAAAACCTTGCCACCATTAAGGGAGGAAGTGGATAGGCAGGCCTTGGTTCAGGCAGTATGTGACGGTACAATAGATGCGATTACTTCTGGTCACCAACCGTATCCGGAGCACGAGAAAAAAGTTGAATTTGATAGGGCGCCCGCCGGAGTGATCGGCCTTGAAACTGCCTTTGCCTCAGCTTTTGATTCTTTGGTGAAGCATACAGATGATCCATTCCCAATTATTGCCAAAGCGATGTCAATGTCGCCCCATAAAGTTCTGATGCTGAAACCGCCGGGCTTGAAAGATGGGAACTTGGCAAATTTGACGATCATTCAAAATAATTCAAAATGGACATATTTCGCGACACAAGGACTCAGTGGAGCTGTAAATAGCCCAATTGACGGCAGAAGCTTTTCCTCCAAGATTGCCATGACGATTGTTGATGGAAAGCAAGTTTACAACAGTATGGCTTGTGAGGAGTAGGTTCTTTGCAAAGCCCCAGCTTATGCGACAAGACTTTGATTCACCATATTGAGGCCAAAGGCTAAGTACTTATCATGGCAGTTTCATCATTTGAGTGAATGATAAGGCAAAATGAGGCTTTTTGGGTTTTTTCGATAGGTTTGCTTTTTTTTGTGCCCGGAGCAGAGGTGATTTTCTTGGCATGGGCAACGATTTCGATTGCCGTAAAATTTCAGTCCTGGAAAGAGCCTTCGTTCAGCCCGCTGCTCCAGGCCTTGATGCTTTTCGCAATCTTATTGCCAATAATATTGGTCACCGGCGCGCTAAGCCATAATCTTCTGAGTAATTTTCAAGAGCAGGACATTATTGTAAAATTGAAAAATAATACATCAAATGACTTGGCATTTAGAGTGTTCATGGTCTTGGCACTGGCACCATTATTGGAGGAATTCTATTTTAGGGGAACTTTGTTACCTCGACTGGAAGCAACCGTCGGTCTATTTTGGGCAATTTTTATAAGTTCCGCTTTTTTTGCACTTGTTCACCAAAATATATATGCATTGCCAACCCTTTTTTCACTTGGGATAACCCTTGGTGTCATAAGCTCAATAACAAGGAATTGGTTGGTTGCAGCAGTTTGCCACTCCTTGTTTAACGGTATCATGTTGATTTCCATTCTCGCATTCTAGTCAAATGAATTGTTGGTCCAAAAGCATTGCGGAAACACAGGAATTCGCACGTGACATTGCGAGGAGTCTTTGTAAGGATGCCGCGATATTTTTTATGGTTGGGGAAATGGGTGCAGGAAAAACTACACTGGCCCGCTTTATGGCACAGGAAATCAATGGCCGACAAATCTGCAGCTCCTCATATGGGTTGGTAAATGTCTACCATGGGAGTCGTGTAATTGTGCATTGTGATTTTTACAGAAAGGCATGGAATGGGGACTTTTACGAATCGGAAGTATTGGAACACCTGAATGCCAGAAGCGTTTTGATTCTAGAGTGGGCGCCCCCCCAGCTCCTAGAGTCAGGGGTTGACACATACAGAATTGAGAACACGAGTCTCTCTTCCAAAGAAAGAAGATTTACCGTAAGTCAAATCTTTTGAA
>JAYOWQ010000002.1:0-6676 GCA_038152055.1 Opitutales bacterium
TGCCAAGCCGCGTGCTTGATCGGCAGCTTGCTGGAGAATTTCTTGGTTTTGCATATTTTGGAATAACTCTTCGAATTAAAAGGAATACCTTATGAGTCTGCCCAAGCTTGGCGAGCAATTCTTGCCCAATAAAAAAACCAGGAAAGGAAGACGGTCGGTTTTATTCCTGATAAATCACGTCCGTGGAAGACAATTCCACGGAATTTTCTCCAGGTTCCATATCAACTTCCTTAGACCAAATGGTAACGACGTTGGTACTGTCGTCCTTATCTATACCGATAAGGAAAAACTTTTCATCCGGAGGCAAATCCTCGAGAGACGCTTTCCCAAATGGATCGGTTCGGGCACGCTTGACTTTGGCTTGCAGGAGAATGGACTTAACTCCAAGAGCAACTTCAGGATCGTTCTCCACGTTCTTCTCGGCTTTTGCCCAAAGTTCCGCCACCGATTTGACCTCACCGGCGATAAGAGGTTCCGTGTACATGCCTGACAGGAGTTCTTTGAGATCCCGAGTGGTAAGATAAATTTCAGATGCCTGAGCTGGCAAGAGATCGCCGTTGCGCGTTGGCTTGCGAGCGAGCAATTTCAAAGAAGTCGATCTGGGGTTCACAGGCTCGGGTACTTCCAGAGCTTCAAAAGCATTTTCTGTTTTTGGGGCAACGAGCGAACGAGTGGAAGAGGTTGGATAATCCGCCGAAGCGAGGGTAACTTGGTCCGGAAGTTCAAACTTTGGTGTAGGGGAGGATGAAATTTCATTACCTTGAAGCAAAGGAACGTGATCGACGACATAATTGGATTCAATGAGAAGACTGGCTACCGGATGATCGGCATATTCATCGGTGAGCAGGTTTTGGATGATTTTGCGCTGAGTCACGGGATCTGGGGTTTGGCGTTTGCCCCGCGATACGAAAGCGTTCAATTGTTCGTCGCTAGGCAAAGAATTCGTCCTTTTACGATGTAGGAGCAAAGAAGGATCGAAGACCTTTTTTTCCCGCAAAAAGACGTTGGATTCGATTGGCTCGCCCGAAACGAATTTTTTGGGCCAGTCACTGCCTTTGGATGGTCGGGAAATAAGTAACGGGTTGCGGGACAAGTCCTCGAGAGTGTAAAAACGATTCTTCGAACAATCGACGAAATCGGTTACGGACAACAACTTGGGGTAAAGTAACGGAGTGATCTGCTTCGACTTTGACAAGAGGACAATGCTGGAACCGTCGAGATCGTCCAAACGGATGGCGTCAACGAACAGAGGCGAATCTATGTACCTAAGTTCTTGAGATAAAGCCACATTGGTGTCCTCCACCGAAAAAAGGGTAGAAAGTGAAAAAAGGAAAACTATGGGCATTAAGGGCATGATTTCCCGGAAGATTGAGAAATTTATTTCTAATTTAGAGGTAAACTTATGCTTGTGTAAAGTTTTTCTTCTTGAAACCGACGCAAACAAAGAATTTTTTTCTTCTTTGCACAAATTTGAATTCAGTTAACGCCTAAACAATAATCCTCCCCTATTCCTTATCAAGAATAGCAACAAAGCATTACCATGAGTACAGACACATCCGATGATTTCATGATCGAGGCGATCGGCCTCAGCAAGTATTATGGAGATTTCATTGCCGTCGAGAATTTGAACTTCTCCATCCGCAAGGGAGAAGTCGTGGCGTTCCTGGGACCAAACGGCGCCGGCAAGAGCACGACCATGAAAATGCTCACCGGATACCTTGCCCCTTCCGCTGGAGTCGCCAAGGTATGTGGTTTGGAAGTCGCTAACAACCGTTCGCTTGTTGCAAACCGTATTGGATACCTGCCTGAAAACGGACCTCTCTATGAAGAGATGACTCCCATTGCCTTGCTCAATTTTTTCGGGGACGCCCGCAGCATGGATCCGGAAACCAAGAAAGATCGTATTTCCGAAGTGATCGAGCAGTGCGCCTTGCAAACCGTCCTGACCAAACCAATTGGCAAACTTTCACGCGGATTCAGACAGCGGGTGGGAATGGCCAATGTTCTCCTCCACGAACCTGACGTACTCATTATGGACGAACCAACTGCCGGACTTGATCCTAACCAAGTTCTTGAAGTGCGTAAAACCATCAAGGGACTTGGCAAGACAATCCTACTTTCCACGCATATTCTTCAGGAAGTACCCCAAGTGGCGGATCGTATAATCCTGATCAACAACGGACGCCTGATTTTTGAAGGTACGCCGGAAGAACTCAAAGGTGAGTCCTCTCTCGACTCTTGGTTCAACCAACAAACCATGGCAGCATAAGATCCCTGAATCGACAATCATGAATACAAAAGCCGTTCTAGCCGTTTTCAAACGCAATCTTGCAGCCTACTTTGGAAGCCCAAGTGGCTATGTCTTTATCTGCGCCTTTCTTTTGGCCAGTGGTCTGGCTGCCTTCTGGCCCCAAGAGTTCTTTGACTCGAATCTGGCCAATCTGGATCAACTAAACAGGTTCCTGCCTCACATTCTGCTCGGCTTCATCCCCGCGATCACAATGAGCATATGGGCGGATGAAAGAAGGCAGGGAACGGACGAATTACTCCTGACCCTACCCGGGAGTGATTTTGACGTCGTCATCGGCAAGTACCTCGGAGCGGTTGCCATTTTCTCCACCTCCTTGGTCATCTCCTTGATTGCCAACCACTATGTACTAAGCCAACTAGGAAATCCTGACTTCGGCCTTCTTCTTTCCACCTACCTCGGATACTGGTTTGTCGGGTTAAGCATGATCGCGGTTGGGATGGTGGCTTCATTTCTTACTTCAAACCTAACGGTCGCTTTCGTACTTGGGGTTGCATTCAATGCACCTTTGGCCCTGCTGCCTGACTCGGAATGGGCGATTGCTTCCAACTTTCTCGATTTCAGCCGGGGTATTATCAGTACTTCGGGAATCGTCTTCTTTCTTGGTGTGGCCATCGCCATGCTCTATCTCTCTTCCATTCTTATCGGCCGCAGACATTGGGTAGGGAGCCCAACGGGTAAACAAAAGTACTCTCATTTCGGCATTCGGGTTATCGCAACATTGGTCAGCGCCTTCGCCCTGACACAATATTTTCGCAATCACGACGTCGTTAGGCTGGACGCCACTGCCGAACAACTAAGCAGTCTGTCCGAAGGATCCGTCGAATTACTGGGAAGACTTAAATCTCCAGTGGAAATAGATGCATTTATCTCCCCATCGGATTCCATGCCCGAACAATACGTACAGACGCGCATCAACCTTATGACCGCTCTTCGCGAAATTGATCGCGAGAGCAAGCTCGTCTCCGTGAACGTTCATACCATTACCCCCGAAGACAATGCTTCGGCAACCGCTGAAAAGTACGGGGTCGAAAACCAAAATGGCGTCACCCCACCCTTGTTCGTGATGGAAGGTGGTCGGATGATGCCTTGGCAGAAAGATCTCTACATGGGAATCGTTTGCAAAGGTGATCGCGGGCAACAAACCATACCTTTCCTCTACAAAGGCCTGCCGGTTGAGTACGAAATCGTTCGCACGATTGATGCGGTTAGCGGAGCCCAAAAGAAAAAGACCCTTGGCGTATTTGCCACCGACGCACCCGTTCTCGGAACCGCAGGTATGGGAATAATGGGATTCAATCTTGGAGGAGGCACGCCCGCTTGGGAATTCTTTAACGAACTCAACAAACAATACGACGTCCAGGAAGTCACCGGAGGAGATCTTTCTCCCGAAGATTACGACGCCCTGATCGTGGTGCAACCGAGCACGCTCGACAATGAAAAGATGGACGATCTCGTGGCTGCCATAAAATCGGGCATACCCACGGCGATCTTCGAAGACCCCCTTCCTCTTATTCAAGGAAGCGTGACCGGCACATATGAACCGAGACGCAACAACAATAATGGCCCGGATGGAGGGAGTGCTCCCGAAAAGGGGGATTTGAACAAACTTTGGAACCTATTACAGGTTAATTTCAACCTCGATCCCATGGAGAGGTTGCAAAAGATCCAATTGGAACTGGCCAACCTCAAGCAAAACGCTTCGCGCAGCCTCGCTCCCGCCCGCGGTCGTTTTCCGGAAGTAGGCGAGTTCTTCAGCAATCTGGAGAAACTCATCAAGAAAGCCTCCGAATACGAGGCTCGATTGAAATCGAATGCATCCTTGACTCAAAACGACTGGAACAGCCTGAAACTTACTTCTTTACGAAATGCTTTTGAAAAAATGGACAGCAACCATCCGATCCGAAATTTCGTGGAGCAGAAACTTCTCTCGGACCTAGACACCAAGCTGGGTGGTCTGCAGGAAAGAATCTTACGGGATCCGTACAATCCCTTCCCCAAGATTCCACGCTCGGAAAACTTTCCTGACGAATTCGTTTACGTGGGCGGCTTGCCCAATTCCTTTCATTCCGACACCATTACCTCCGAATTGCAATACTGCCTGTTCACCTGTCCTGGAACTTTGTATCCCAAGGCATCCACAAGTCTTGATTTCCAACCACTCCTGCGTACCCGTGGCGGCCCGATGGCAGGAACCACGAGCCTGGAAACCTTCTGGACAGGTGGTGTTTTCGGAACCCCAAGAAGATTCAATCCCGATCGTACCACTTACGCAGGCTCAGGAGCTCAGGAGGTTATAGCCGCATCCATCTCGGGGACGGTTGAAGATGGTAATCAAACGAACCAAATCAAGGTGGTGCTCGTTGCCGACGTCGATATGCTCGCCGATCCTTTCTTCAACATTCGTAGCCGCGGACCGGAATCGGATTTCCCCCTGGACGTCGACAACGTCACTCTGTCGCTCAATCTGGTCGATTATTTGTCGGGAGAAGGCAGCCTCCTCGACATTCGCAACCGCCGGCGCTTGCACCGAACCCTTGAAGAGTTTGAAAAAAGTATAGAAGTGGCCAGAGAGGTGGCATCCCGTACCATACAGGAAGCGGAAAGCTCGATTCAGTCCATCCTTCAGGACGAGAACCGCAAGCTTAACGAAGCTTTGGCCGATGTGCAAAACAGCCAGGGCTCAATGACCCAGGGTCAATTCATGCAGGTATTGCAAACGGAAGCGGCCAAGTTACAGAAGAATCTGGCCAAGCGTGAACGCGAACTGCGTCAGACCACGAACGTAAAGATCAAGGAAGCGGAAAGGATGAGAGATCGTGAAATCAGAGAAAAGCAAAGAAGTATACAAAGGCTATCGGTCTTCATCCCTCCCCTACCCCTTCTCATGATTGCAATCTTCGTATTTTACCGTAAACGCGGTGCCGAAATTGAGGGAGCGGTCGACTCACGCGTACGCTCCTAATCCCGCAATTTCCCTTTACAGGCTCATACTTACTCCTCCAATCAGTAATGAACGAAAACACCAAGACTCTCGCCTTTCTTTCCACTGCCATCGTCGCGGTAGCAATCGCCACCTTCACTTCTCCCACCAAGAGAGATCCTTCCGCCAAACCCAACCTTATGGGTCAATCGCTTTTCGATTCTTTCGACGCCCGTTCCGTCACCGGCATTGAGATTGTTGAAGTGGACGAGGAATCCATACAATCGAAATCCATAGAGGTCACGCAGACGGAAAAAGGTTGGTTTATCCGCCGTCCCGGAAAAACCGATTATCCGGCAAACGCTGACAATCAATTAAAGGACGTTGCAAGCATACTTTTCGACCTTCGTATCATTGACCAAGCTGGAGAAGGAGCTGGCGAGCATGCTAAATTCGGAGTTCTTGATCCAAGCAAAGCGGACGCAACCGAATCCGGCATCGGACGCTTGATACATTTGAAAAACAATTCCGGATCAAGCGTGGCCAGTTTGATTATTGGAAACGAAGTGGATGGCATGCCCAGCACCTACTTCGTTCGCAAACCCGAGGACAACGCGGTTTTCCGCGTGGAAGTGCGAAATGCTCGCGACGTTTCATCCAAATTCGTCGACTGGGTGGAGCGTGATTTCCTCGACCTCGACAAGTGGAAAATTCGTCAAGTCACTCTCGATAATTACGACGTCAATCTTGCCCAAGGGCAGATCAACCGAGCCAATGACCCGCTCGTCCTTGATTTTTCAGACTCCAAGTGGTCGCTATCCAGCTCCCCTCTCAAGGAAGACGAAGAGCTCGACAAGGAGGTGCTTGATTCCCTCAAGGATGCGCTGGACGATCTGGAAATCATAGACGTCG
This sequence comes from Opitutales bacterium, assembly GCA_038152055.1. Lineage (GTDB taxonomy): Bacteria > Verrucomicrobiota > Verrucomicrobiia > Opitutales > Seribacteraceae > Chordibacter. The sequence goes on from JAYOWQ010000002.1 coordinate 6,144, forward strand.
AACGAAAACCGGAAATTTTGGTAAGGAATCTCGAACAGGGTAAGGAGTTTTTCAGCAATCTGCGTGACGCCAAGAACCAAGCAGTCGTACAATCCCTCCAACAAAAGGGATTTTACACGATTGCCGACAAGGACGCTACCGGCCAAACCGTCCCCAAAGTAGTTTCCAACAAGGGAGAGGTACTTGTAGGCATGGAGGATGGAGTCGAATACGTGCTGCGTTTTGGAGAAACCTATCGCGGCTTGGAAGAAGATGAAAACGCCACCGGTGACAGTCGTTACATCTATGCATTCGCCCGGGTGAACGAATCCCTGCTTACACCTCCCCAGCTCGAACCCCTTCCAGTAGGACCAGATGCTAAAAAAGGCTCCAATGGACCCAAGGGTGAAACCGGCCCACCTGCTGCCCCACCCGGTCCTCCTCCAAATTTCACGCCTTCCTCCCCGGCCCCGCCAGGTTGCCCCGGGGGCCCGCCGGGCGGGGGGGGGGGGGGCGTGGCGGGCCCCCGGGGCCGGGGGGGGGGGGGGGGGGGG
>JAYOWQ010000002.1:6686-37868 GCA_038152055.1 Opitutales bacterium
CGTGGGCTCGTAGATGTGTATAAGACACCTCGACAAGAATACGGAAAAATCCGCTGAGGTAACCGAAGAAAAAGTTGTCAAAGATGCTGAAACGGTCCGTATAGAGGCTGAAAACGCCCGCAAACAAAGGGAGTATTCCGAAAAGGTGGCCAAGGCCCGCAAACGGGTGAACGAACTTAATCAAAACCTAGCCGGTTGGTATTACGTGATCTCCAATGAAGTGTATGACAAGATTCGTCTGAACCGGTCATCTTTCGTCAAAAGCAAGCAAGTTGCTGAAACGGAAATGCCTGAAGAGATATCGGCATCACACATCCTAATTTCCTTCAAGGGAGCGGACCGGGCGGATGCAAAGATAAAAAGAAACAAAAAGGATGCGAAAAAAGAGGCGGAAAGGATTCGCGATCTTATCATTAATGACGGAAAGGACTTCGCCGAGATGGCTCGTGAACATTCAGACGGACCTAGTGGTCCCAAGGGGGGGGATCTTGGCAAATTCAAGTTCGAAGTCATGGCAAAACCATTCTCCGAAGCTGCGTTTGACCTCGAAATCGGTGAGGTTTCCGATGTGGTTGAAACAGGGTTTGGATTTCATGTCATCAAAAGAACGGAATAGTCATGACCGCCAGCTTGCTTCGTTCGTTAGGTTTTTAACTTTCTAACTCGCAACGGAACCGCTAAGGTGAATCATGCCTTTGCCGTTCTTAAGGAAAAAACAATCCCCCATCTGGGAAAGAATTCATCATGATGACGCGACTCGTCTGCGTCTGAAGTACGATACCTACTACCATATTTTCGACCGGCAAAACGGTACCCGTGTATCCAAGGATGGCAAGGAATACGTCATGCTTTCGAGCAACGATTACTTGGGTCTTACCCATCATCCCAAAATCAAGGAGGCCGGAAAAAAAGCTCTGGAGGAATGGGGAAGCAGTACGACCGGGGCTCGACTGGCCAATGGTGGCCGAGCCTTTCACCGCCAACTTGAAGAGGAATTAGCCGATTTTCTGGGCAAGGAGGCATGCCATGTATTTTCCGCAGGCTATCTGGCCTGCGCATCCGCAATTACTGGATTTGTTGGACGAAAGGATTTGGTACTGGCCGACAAAAACCTTCACTCTTCACTCTGGAGCGGAATCAAGCTGAGTGGGGCTCACTGCGAACGTTTTGCGCACAACCATCCTGAACATTTAAGGGAGATTCTTGCTTCCGAAAATCCGGATACGGGAAAAGCATTGGTACTCGAAGGCATCTATTCAATGGAGGGTCATATCGCCCGTCTTCCCGAATTGACGGCCATTGCCAATGAATTCAACTGTTTTACAATTCTGGACGACGCTCATGGGTTTGGCGTATTAGGCAAGGATGGCAGGGGAACTGCCGATCACTTTGGATTGAATGATAGGATTGACGTATTGTCAGGTAGTTTTTCGAAATCGTTGTCCGGCATCGGTGGGTTCGTTGCATCCTCAAGAGATGCCATTGAATACATGCGAAGTCATTCCAAGCAGACTATTTTTTCCGCCGCCCTTACTCCGGTTTCCTGCGCTTGCGCCCGCGCCGCCCTTCAAGTCATGCAGGATGAACCCCATCATCGGGAACGTCTGTTCAAAAATCTCGAGCGTTACCTGAAGCTTCTTGATGAGTTGAACTTGGATAGTTGGGAAAGCGAGGCACCGGCAGTTCCCATAGTGCTGGGAGAAAAGGAAAAGGTATATTACTTTTGGAAAGCCCTTCTAGATAAGGGCGTTTACACGATTATATCGATTGCTCCCGGCGTACCGCCAGGCAAGGACTTGATTCGTACGGCCATATCAGGAGCTCACACCGATGAGGATCTGGACAGGATCGAGGAAGCAATCCGTTATGCAGTGACCAGGATTTGACCTACTAACCCTTTCCAAAAACTTTCTCATCAAAGGACTTGGTTGAAGGTGAGTTCTGCATAAGAACCTTGGTTGGAGTCCCTAGCCTCTTCAGCCGGCAAAGGATTAGAAAAGCAATAATAAACTTAGACAGGTTTGCCTTGTGAGGGGCAAAAACGCACTGGTGAAAGTAAGTGATGGCATACAACGTTTGGTCGGAGACAGATTCCCGGTAACGAATGCTTGAACCCCACCGATCGATCAACCGCTTGAAGTTTCTATCGTTATATTTCTTGCGACCATCGGAAGCCCCCTTGACGTGTTCGATAACACTATCATGGGCAACGAAATGGCAATATCCCGCGCGTGACATCCGGAGGCAAAGATCGACGTCCTCACAACCATTGACAAATTTCTCGTCAAACCCTCCGCATTCAAGAAAGTTTTCCTTTCGAACCAAAGTGCATGCGGCGGTTACCGCACTCCATTGCCGAATTCGTTCACGGAATGGATGAAAGAAAAAGCCCTGCCCGAAATGACGGGGATTCCCCCCTGGACCGAAGACAACTCCCATATGGTCATACCTGATTGAACCGGCGAGTCTTTGAAGATTGCCAACAAAACCAACTTTCGAGCGTTTCTCGAAAACTTCAAGCATCGGGAAAAACCAATTCCCCCGAACGTAAGCGTCACTGTTAAGCAAGCAAAGATAGTTCCCCCTCGCCAAACGAGCCATTCGGTTATTGTTTTTTGCAAAACCCTGGCGTTCATCGTTGAAATGAACCACATGCGGACTTTCGAGAGATTTCAGGAAACTAACGGTTTCGTGATCGCTGGCATCATCGATTAACAAGACTTCATAGGATAATCCAGCGGGCAAGGACTGTTTGACACAATCCAAGCATTTCCTAAGCATTTCAACCTGCCCGTAAACGGAAATCAAAATACTCAAGGTTGGAGTGGGTGAATTCATTGGAGCTAATCAGGACCTAAACAAATCAAATAGTTTGCGTACATTCTCTCTAGAGTCAAAACCTTCCATTGCATGCACCCGGGCTTGTTGCCTCATGGGAGCGTACCTTGATGGATCGTCCCAAAAATCCACAAGCTTTTCAACCCAGAGAAAATGCTCTTCAGGATCAAGGCTAAAACCCGACACCCTGTCAACGAATGCTTCGGAAGCCCCCGCTCGGTTGGATGCAAGAACCAACATGCCCGAGGCTAAAGCCTCAGGCACGACGTTGGGTATGCCATCTCTATCGCCTCTTGAATCCACAATTCCTGTAAAAAGAAAAGCGTCATGAGTCGAGTAGTAATGTCTGACCGCCGTCTGATCAAGAGCGCCGGAAAATAAAACCAGCGAAGCTAGGCCCAATCGGTTCCTCTCCATGATAAGTTGCTTTTCGAGAGGTCCACCTCCGATGACCGTCATGGAAAAAGGAACGGACTGACTACGAAGAAGATGAGCGATTTTCAAGAGATGGAAATATCCCTTTTTTTCCACCAATCTACCCACGCTTAAAATTTTAAGTCTTTGACAATCACGAAGTTCAAAATTTTCGCATTCCGGCCACTGGATCAAACTCCTTCGAATAAGCTTGATCCTTGATTCCTCAACCCCAAGTTCTTTCAGCCGCAATGCAGTTGATTGCGAAGATGTCCTGACAAACTTAGCCGCGGGTAGTTTTTTTGAGAGCAACCAATCCCCCCCATGACGAAAAACGTCGTATGCATGGGCTCCCATTGAAAATTCGACGCCTTGCAAACGACTGATGGCAAACGCTGCCGTAGCTGGCATGGTCGCCCAAACCGCGTGAATCAATCGATAGCCTCTTCTGCCGAAATTCTTAGCTTCAACCAGGGCAAACCCAAGTCCGAGAAAGGTTTCACACCAGTTTTGCAAACTATGACAAGGCCGTGACCACAAGTGATTCAAAACCTCGCAAAATTGAGCAGGTTTGGAAAAAGCCCAATATGGAATCCAAAACAACAGTTCCCATAATGAGATGATCCTGAACAACCTTACCCGGTTTCCTTCCCACAAGCGCTCCCCTTTCCAAATCGAGAACAACTCAGGAGTGAAATCAAGATCCCTCAGGGCGCGTAGTTCCCGCCTGACAAAGGTCTCCGTCGATTGAGGAAAGGTGGCGTAAAGAAAGGCTACCTTACTCAAGGAACTAAAATTTCAAATCAGAAATCAGAGCGAATGAATCAGCCGTCAAACTTGACGAACCGGGCGGAAGTGTCGTCTTGGGCTTTACCATCTGGCTTGGGCTTGCTGCCATTGGATCGATGGTTGACCGGACTGGCGGATGCGTGCTGAACGTCCATTACGGGAAAGTAATCAAAGGCCAGTTTGATTTCCTCCGCAGTTGCGGTTTTCTCCCCACCGACGTTTATTTCTCCGGAAAAACAAGCCAACGGATGACGGACGCGGGACACTCTTACTTTCATGGACAATTTATCCCCTGGCTTGCAAATTCTACGACACTTCACACCGTCGCAAGAGGTGAAAAAAATAGTCTTGGGATCAACTTTTTCAACCAATCCAGCATGTTCACCCTTAAGCAAGTAAAAGACGCATAGTTGACCGAGGGCTTCTATCATTATGGATGCGGGAAAGATGGGCTGATCCTTGAAATGGCCTTCTAGAAAATACTCGTTCCCTGTGATTTTATAATCACCCCTAACTTCATCTCCTTCCAAAGTAACGCCCTCAAGAAAGAGAAACGGCTCCTTGTGAGGCATCAGGGATGCAACTTCCTCGATTCTAAAAGTCTTGGATCTCTTGGGGGGCTCGACCCCCATGGCCTTGGCGTTAAGGTACGCCTTGACGTCTCCAACCGTGCGCAGATCACGCAACTCCTCGTTATCTATGCTAACCTGCAGAGTTTGCTCAACCAACATGACCACCTCCAGCATGGTAAGCGAATCCATGCCCAAGTCCTCGTACATTCGCAGAGTATCATCGCTTTTGGAAAGAATTTCTCTTTGATCCGGTTCCAGATGACGATCAATGATACCCATGACGATCGTCTCGATCTGGGCGACGTCCTTGTTCTTGCGAAACTCAAGCGCGGCTTCGTAGGTGCCGGCCGGGCACCTTTTTAATAGTTCCTTGAGGTCTTCTTCAAGAGCGGCGGGGGATTCCTCTTTCATGGGACAGAATATGGATTGATTACTGATATAGGAGAGTAAAGTTTTTACAGAACTAAAAACATCGGCTTTACTGATATTTTCCATGATGAACAATAATGCTAAATCGGGCAAACCTAAACCTGTCATCCTCACATGCGCTCAACCCACCGGTAATCTGACTCTTGGCAACTACCTCGGAGCCGTAAGAAACTGGTCGAACATGCTCGACGATTACGAGTGTTTTTTTGGGATTGTGGACCTGCATGCCATTACCATCGCTCCCAAGCCCTCGGCTCTTCGTCAAAACGTATATTCCTGTATTGCCCAGTACATTGCCTGCGGGCTCGATCCAAAGAGATGCCATCAGTTCGTGCAGTCCCATGTTGTCGGGCATACCGAATTGGCTTGGATTCTTACCTGCATGACACCGATCGGTGAACTCCAACGAATGACACAATTCAAGGACAAGGCGGCCAAGTTGGGATTCAGGGTCTCGGATCCCGACGACTCCACTGATCCGAAGTTCACTCATCAAGGTATGCGTCCACAAGCCTCGATCAATGCCGGCTTGCTCTGCTATCCCGTGCTCATGGCAGCCGATATCCTGCTTTACAACGCGGATCTCGTCCCGGTGGGCGAAGACCAGCGGCAACACCTCGAACTTTGTCGTGATTTGGCTTGTAGATTCAATCAGAAATATTCCGAGACCTTTGTCATGCCCGAGCCTTTTGTCCCCAAAACCGGTGCCCGGATCATGTCATTGGTCGACCCTGCCCGCAAAATGTCCAAGTCCGATGAAAACGAACGGGCCACGGTTTTCGTGCTGGACGAACCTGACCTAATCAAAAAGAAAATTGGATCTGCGGTAACCGATTCCGGCACAGAAATCAAATCTTCGACAGACAAACCAGGGATTTCCAACTTGCTGACGATTCACGCATCCCTTTCGGGCCAATCCCTCCTAGAACTCGAAGATCATTTCAGGGGTATGGGATATGGAGAATTGAAAAAGGAAGTAACCGATTTACTGGTTACAACCCTGGACCCCGTCCGCAAGGCCTACAGAGAATTGATCGATGACAAAAAATATTTGGACTCCGTACTGAAAGAGGGAGCCCAAGCAGCTCAGAAAAGGGCCGTTAGAATTCTTTCCAAGGTACAAAGAAAGGTCGGCCTGCCAGAACCGGGGAAAGGGTGACACGCAAAAGTAAAATTTTTCGCTTGGATTTATCTCCAGATCAATCATTACAAATTTTGGAAACAGGGTAGATGGACATGGACAGGGATAGCGAAAACCAATCGTTTGCTAGATCGGCATTCTATGCCGCGGCAGGCTTCATTTTTTTCGTTGTAATACTTTTTGCCTCCATATCGATCAGAGACAACGGAACCCTGGGACATTGGGAGATCGCCACCTGCCTTCTCGGCACCGGCATGATTGCAGTTCTGATTTTTCTGCCTCATTTCCTTCAGGGCATTCTTGACCTTCTGGAAGAAAACAAAAAAAAATCGGAGACAGATTTGCTTGGCCAAGCTTATTTTGAACTCAAGGAAATACGAACCCAACTTGATGCTCTGGAAGTCAAAATTGACAAAGTGCCCACTCTGGTGGACAAAATCGTCACCGAATCCACCAGTAAGTCGAATGAAGGCTCAATGGATGGAATATTGGAATTCTTGGAATCTTTTAGGAATGACGCATTTTCAAGGATCAATCATCTCGAGGAAACGTTCGCCGCTCCTCCCCTTCTGCCGGAAGAAGATACTGCGCAATCGAAATTATTCGATTCCATACAACGGTTGTCTGCTCAGGTAAAGGAGGTTCACTCGCTAATCAACGCGTTGCCCATACCTTCGGTCGTCCCCAATCCAAAGATCGAGCATTCCGAAGAATCGGGGAACGTTCCGAGCGAAGAACAAGCTGAATTTCCTATCCCTGAGGAACCTATGAATCTGGAAGTCGAGGACAATTTGGATCTGGGAATTGAGAGCCTTCAGGTCACGGAACGACCGGATGAGGCCAAGAATAAGACAACCGAAGATCCGGATAAGGAGGAATTCAACAAGGATGCTCTCGAGGCCGAGCAGGTGGAAGAGTCGTCAGAAATTTCCGGTTCAAGTCAAGATTTCAAATCCGTGGCCGAGAAAAAAGACGCGGATGAAGAACTCGCTTTGGGATTACCCGACCCCAAGGAAACACTTCGTAAGGTTGATGCCTTGCTTGCCGGGGAGAAGCCGCAAGAAACTGAATCGGGCACGCTCCCTCTCGATAATGAAAAGAAGGGCAATGGAACCACAACCGTGGTCGCCAACGTAATGATAGGAATTGGGAACAAACCATACCTCCGGGGTGAAGGCCCTGGACTGAGTTGGGAAGAAGGAGTATCTATGAATTTTGTAGAGATCGGAAAATGGGCGTGGTCGCCCCCCATGAAAAACGCTCCTCTTACCGTTCAGATATTCCGTAATGACAAGGACCCTGACAAGGGAGGAAAGATTGAAGTCAAACCCGGTCAGAAACTTGAAATCACGCCCGACTTCTCCTGAACGCAAACCCTTGGCCGGCGTTTGCCTCTTTTATGCGTCGCGAAAAAGAGAGTTGGGATAAGTGCCCTCGGCAATCATTTTTCCTATCGACTCGCTCACCTTTGGTTTGTCCTCCTTGTAAGTGACTCCCATCCACTTGCAATTAGCAATGGTTGCAAGAAAGGCCGCTCTTCCCGAAGCGATCCATTGATCAACCGCTGTAGGCAAATAAAATTCATCCGTCTGGGAACAGGGAGCAGAGTTTACAAACTCTCTCATTCCGTCTTCAAGGGCGGAAAATACCGATGAAGGGAAAGCCCATACGTTCATGGAAACGATTTCGTCCCCGAACAGTTCAATTTCGTCTCCCGAGGAATTCTTTCCAACGATCGAGCCGTCCAGACTGCGAATCTCCGACCATTCCTCAACCGATTGCAAATTTCCATCGGCAAGTTTGCAAATCCCACGGCTAACGGCTCCATGAGCCGATAAGGTTTCCCGCAAACGATAACCCACAAAAGCCCCCCGTATCATCTCATCCCGATGACTGATGGTTAAGAATTCCCGCATTCTTGCAATGAGAGCGGCAAAGGTTGCCGAACCGTAGAAATCATCGGCATTGATCACCGCAAAGGAATCTCCCTGCAACCTCTCTCTGGCAGCCCAGACTGCATGTCCCGTGCCCCATGGCTTCTTTCTTTCGGTTGCAAGGGAAGGACCAACAGGCAAGTCGTTGACGGATTGGTAAGCGTATTCCACTTCGATGTAATTCGCGTATTTCGAACCAATTTGTCTCTCGAACACCTCCCTCATTTCTTCGCGAATCAAAAAAACGACACGGGAAAAGCCCGCCCGACGAGCGTCAAACAGGGAATAATCCATGAGTGTCTCGCCATTCGGACCAACAGGATCCATTTGCTTGAGCCCACCATACCTACTGCCCAGTCCAGCAGCCAGGACCAAAAGATTGAAAGAGTTTTTCTCAGAAGTCATTTCGTAATGCAAAGGATAAATTATCCAGTATCTGACTGGAGCATACCGCTTCCTGCCCGTGCTGACGAGCCAACGCCTCGGCGGCGCGCCCATGCCAAAGAGCTCCAAGTGAAGCGCAATCGAAAGGAGAATGATTGCCACGAGCAAGCAACGAAGCCACGATACCGCTCAACAAATCGCCAGTACCTCCCCGCGCCATCAAAGAGGTACCACCCAGTAAATGAGTCTGTGAACCATCCGTCATCACACTTGTGTGAGGTCCCTTGCGCACTATGACACCCGCAAATGAATCGATAAACGAATTAATTCCATCATCCGCTCCCAGTCGAGCCAATTCTCCAGAATGTGGAGTCAATACGCACTCCTTGGGATTTTTTAAAGCATGAACGATTTCAGGCCTTAGGGCATCTGCGTCCAGCAAGGTCGGTCCATCGAAAAGTTTGACGACTTCACGGATCAATGAATGCGTTTCCGGTTCCGGACCAATTCCCGGACCAGTAACCCATGCATCCGCCCGATCGAGAAATTTTCGAATTATGCCCAGACCTTCGAGGGCTATTCCTCCTTCCGGAGTTTCAGGCATTGGCACCCACATAGCCTCTGGGCAGGAAGCTGCCATTGCAGGATGAAGGGATTGAGGCACGCAACAAGTGAGCAAGCCAACTCCGGCACGCAGTGCTGCACGGGCGCAAAGCAGAGCGGCTCCACCAAGATCGCGGGAACCAACCACCGCGAGCAAATGTCCAAAATCTCTTTTGTCACAAGCAACCGGTCGTAATTTCCGAAGCTTTCTAAGAGAGGATGGACAGAGTACCCTTTCCTTGCCGGCAAACTTGCTCTGGTCAAAGCCATTGAAAAACCCGAGATCCAAATATCTCAAACGACCCACAAGCTCAGAGTGCGCATCCAGGATAACCGGTTCCTTCACAATTCCGGTGCAATAAGTGAAGTCAGCCCGTAGAGTCGGACCTTCTCCACGCATTTGGGAAACCTGAACGGGCAGGCCTGTTGGTATGTCGACGGCTGCCCGGAAGGAAATGGCGTCCGATGCGTTGATTAGTTCAATCCATTCTGAAACCGGACTATCGAAACCTGGCCGTCCCTGCATACCGAGCAGTCCATCCAGAGTCAGATCAAATCCGCGCTCGCCGAAGGCAAGACTAAAAGTTTCCCGCATTTCTTCAATCTTCATGCCATCGACCGCAGGCAGCACCTCAAGCCGCTTGGAGGCAAACTCAATCACTTCCTCGAATGCCCGCTGTGTCATTGGTCGACAATCTTCCTTGCTGGCCCAAGGCCAGACAACCGCCCGTGCCGTGGGAATCGTTCGTAAAAATCTCCTGGCGGCCAGCAGGGCATCCGCCCCGTTGTGACCCTTTCCGGCAAGAACAAGCAATCTGGGTTGGTGAGGTATGGTGCGCAATTCTCGCATATCCCGTAAAGCCGCATCAGCCAAAGCATTGCCTGCCCGGTTGATTACCTCCCATTGCAAGCCTTCATCATTTCGAAAGAATTCATTTTCCAAGCAGATGGATTCCTGAGGCGAAAGAATGGGATGGCTAATTAACTCGCTCATTTTGCAACTAGAACCAGTACTGCGGATGCGACATCCCGCAGATGGGAAAGGCTGAGCAAACCCAGACTTGCCCCGCGTTTACCCAGGGCAATCATGCCATGGGATGAAAAAACGGGAGTTGGCTGACCGTTGAATTCCTTGACCACTTCCATATCCAACCATCCGAACTCTCTCCCAATCCCCGAGCCCAAGGCCTTGGCGGCGGCTTCCTTGGCAGCAAAACGGGCGGCAAAGTGAGGGGCAGGGTCTGCTTTTTCAAGGCAGTAGGCTTGTTCGTTTTCACTAAAAACCTTGGCAAGAAAAGAATCTCCGTGGCGATCAATGGACTCTCGAATGCGATAAACTTCAATCTGGTCGATTCCAACGCCAATGACGTTCGACCCTTCGGAAATCTCTGGGAATTCCATCACGAGTTGAGTAGATACCGCATGGTTGAAACCGCTTCTGCAAGACCGTGCTCGATCGAACGACAAATAATGCTGTGTCCGATATTGAACTCGGTCACGGCGCTTAGCTTACGAGCATCCCTGACGTTTTTATAATTGATTCCGTGCCCAGCATTGACCTGCAAACCAAGAGTTAGCCCCAGATTCATAGCTCGGGATAGTTTATTCAATTCAACTTCACGCCGGCGAGCATCATGCCAGGACCGTGCAAAACTACCGGTATGCAGTTCCACCCAAGGAGATTGAATTTCAGCCGAAGCTTCCAATTGCGCAGGCTCCGAATCAATGAACATACTGGTGGGAATATTAGATGCAGAAAACGCCTGTACCACGTCCCGCGCCCGTTTGAGGTTTCGAGTCAAGTCGAGCCCCCCCTCGGTCGTTACCTCCATACGGTTTTCGGGAACCAGACAAACACTATCGGGGCGGAGGGAAAGAGCTAGTTCGACCATTTTATCTGACAATGAAATTTCCAGATTCAAACGAGTTTTCTTACGTTCCAAGTATCGTTGCACGTCTTCAACTTGCACATGTCTACGATCTTCACGCACATGCATGGTAATGCCATCCGCTCCGGCATCCTCAGCCAACCACGCCATAGCCACGGGGTCAGGCTCTACAAATCCGCCAAAAGTATTTGGCTCATCACGGAATCGTGCCTGACGCAAAGTGGCGACATGATCCACGTTAACTCCTAACAAAATCATAGATTTCCAAAGATTAAGTTTTTTTCAGATCAAACTCAACCGGGATTGCTCCGGTTTGCCCGGGTTTTTTGAATGTCCATTCGCGAGGAGGCTTCTTAAAAAGCGCGGACGATGATGCTTGGTTATTCCATATTTATTCAGAGCTTTCAAATGAACGGGAGTTCCATATCCCTTGTTCGAAGCAAATCCATAGTCGGGAAATTCCATAGCCAATTTTTTCATCCATTGATCTCTGCTCACTTTGGCGAGGATGGAAGACATGGCCACCGCCAATGAAATCGTATCTCCTTTGACAAGTCCCAGATGTTGATAAACTAATTTCTTCATTGGTCTTCCATCCACCAAAACTGCCCATTCGGTTTTTACTCGATCCTCTCGAGCAAACAAATCCTCTTCAATGATCAGTGGACTCCAAATACCTCGACTCCTTGCTGAAGCCGATTCCATCGCTCTTGCCATTGCCAGACAAGTTGCTCCCACAATATTGCGCTCTTCAATCTCGTCAACGGAGGCGCACCCAATTGCCCCATAAATTTTACTCCTGTCGATCAATCTTTGGATACGCCGAAACAGATCCTCTCTTTTGCCCTCATTGAATTGTTTGGAGTCATTGATTTCCTCGGTTATCTTCCGATTCCCGGAATCAGTAAAGAAAACTGCCGGCAAAATTACGCAACCTGCAACCACCGGCCCGGCAAGGCATCCCCGACCTGCCTCGTCCACTCCCACCACACCACCTTTATCTTTGCAAAGCATGCGATCATGAGTCCAGCGGGAATTGGGCACTACTCTTTTCTCCCCCAGTTAGGATTCCATGCTTTTTTGGCGGGAGGAGTTTTCCCCATGGCTTCGTAGGCAGTTTTAAAATGCAATTTACAAAATTCGCCCATTCTTTGCTCTCCAAGGGTTGAAAATAATTCACGGGCCGCCTCCTTTGCCTGAGATCCCGAACCCTTGGGCAAGGCACGACCGGCCAACTCCTCCAGTTTTTTCATCTGTTCGAGCCAGGTCGCCCGGGCAATGATCGAAGCCGCAGCCACAACTGGATCATCCTCGGCCTTGGTTCTCATCTTGAGCTCGAAAGAGGTATCCTTGACGTATTTTTGAACTAAAGGCTGTTTGGAAAATTGATCGAGCAACCCCCATTTTGGTTGCCTGATTTCAAGAGCATCGAGCAGGGATCGCCCATGCAACCAGGCAAGCAACTTGTTTAAATTATCTCCAAATTTACCATACAGTTCGTTATACTTCACCATGCCCGTGTAAGCGGTTTTGACCACCACTCCTTTTGTGCCCTTGATCCGCTTGGCCATCTTAACAATCGCCCCGTCGGTTATCGTTTTACTATCCCTTATTCCGACTCCCATCCATTGCCGCACCATATCTCCATCCGCCACCACGCAGGCGGAAACAACGGGGCCAAACAGATCCCCCTTCCCGCTCTCATCAAGTCCGGCGTGAGGCTCGAACCATTCCGGATTGTTGACCTCCTCGTAACCAAGGAGAAATTCACCGGTAATTTCCGGTTCCAAGACAGTACTTATGAAATCCTCGGTCTTTCCTCCCTGAACCACTAGCTTTCCACTTTCATAAGCGACCACCTTGACCCCATCACCGTCAAAAGCGCACCTTGCATATGCAACCTCCCTGCTTGGCCACCCTCTCCCCTTCAAGAAATCTTGAAGCTTATCCATCTGCAAGGAGCTTAGCTCGAGGGTGTAGGAAGTTTTCTTTTTCGGTTGATTTGTTTCAGAAAATTTTGCCGATCTTGCCATCTTACCCTTATTCATGTGAAAGAGACTAGGAAAACGCAACCGCCAAGGATGGAAAATTCACCAAAAGAAACATGGAAAGATTCTGAAATGAAATTATCGGATTTTCAAGACTGCCTGCTTCTCTGGTACGATCGGAATCAGCGCGATCTACCCTGGCGACGCGAACCATCCCTTTATAAAACCGTCGTTTCTGAGTTTATGCTTCAGCAAACCAGAGTTTCCACGGTACTTCCTTACTTTGAAAACTGGCTCACTGAATTCAAGGATTTTAAATCTCTTGCCCATGCTCCCGAATCAAAGGTTCTCAAGGCCTGGGAAGGATTGGGTTACTACTCCCGCGCACGCAATCTTCACAAACTAGCCAAGGTTGCGGAATCTTGGCAAACCCCACCAACGTCTCTTAAACAATGGACAAAACTGCCCGGGGTAGGTCCCTACATTGCAGCTGCCGTAACAAGTATATCTCTGGGGCGGGCGGAGGCGGTATGTGATGGAAACGTGGTAAGGGTCCTGAGTCGCATTTTGGCGATTTCTGAAAATTTCAAGGATGGAGCAACCGCCCAAAAAAAACTTCGTCCCATAGCTCAGTCGCTGATTTCAACTAACCGACCGGGAGATTATAACCAAGCTATTATGGAATTGGGGGCAACTGTTTGTCACCGCAGCTCTCCTCTATGCTCGGTCTGCCCTATTCTAACCCACTGTAAATCTGGAGTTTCCGAAGATTGGGCCCGGTATCCTGCAATTATGGGCAAACCAAAAAATTCTGCCAATCTTTTCAGATACTGGGTGGAAAACAAGAATCACCTCCTGCTCCACGCTTCTGAAGATGGCAGATTAAAGGGAATTTTCGAACTACCGGAAAAACTGCCCGCAGGTGAGGTTTTTCAAAAGGCAAGCACTTCTCCATTCGCTATCCGTAAACGCACGATCGGCAATACGGAATACACCGAAAGAATCTTTAGGATCATGCTAAACTGCAAAATGCGCGCATCCCTACCTGAGGGATAAAAATGGATAAAATGGGAGGAATTGAATGATTTCACTCTTTCCGGCCCTCATCGAAAATGGATTGAAGAACTGAAAAAATCTAACGATTCGCCCGGAGGTAATAAGAGAGGCATTGACTTCATGGAGATGAAACTCAAGCGTGCGCGAAAGAGTATGAACTCCCCATCAGGAAAGAATGAAAAAGTTACCGAAGATGGCCTTTTCCTGACAAGTCCAAGTCAAGACCAGCCGATCAGATTGGAAACAAACCCTTCGGAAGCGAAATAAAGAGTCAAGTTGCACCTATACATTGTCCTTGATGGAATTGACGACCTTGTGAATTACCCCGTCAAACGAACCGTTGGAGAAAAAGACCACCAAGAACTTTTCCTCTTTCGAGCCATCTAATTTTTGGCTGAGAAATTTTCCTAATTCATGATTGGTGGAAAAAGCTTGGGCCACCTTTCCCTTGATTCTGATAAACTCGACCATCTCGCTTGGACTAATTCTTTCCTTTTCGTGAATTCTTTCCGCTCGATGCACTTGTCCGATCAAAATTAGGTCGGCCAAGGAAAGAGCCTTCGAAAATCGTTCCTGAAAAACATTGGTTACCGCGGTATTGCTACGTGGCTCAAAGCAAGCCAGTATCTTTTTATCCGGCCAGCGGTGACGCAAGGACTCTAATGCCCCCTCGATTGCAGTGGGATGATGAGCAAAGTCGGACATAACGGTAAGATGTTCAAAGTCCAACAGAATTTCCTGCCTCCGCTTGACTCCCTTGCATACTGAATAGTCAATTTCCTCGATCCCAAGAAATGGATTCACGCAAACTTCGGAAATACTTCTGCCAAAGGATTGCGCCAGCGCTGCCGAAAGTGTGGCCATTGCTAAATTTCTGGCATTGAAAATACCTGTCATTTGCCAAGAGATTTGCCTGACTTTCCGACCCCTCCAATTTAAGCAAAACCGACTACCTTTAACGTCTTCGACGAAATCACTTATTACCAAGTCATTAGAAGGTTTCACACCCACCGAAAGCACGTTGGTCCAAGGAGAATCCGGTAGCGCGAGGAGGTTTGGATCATCCCCGTTTCTCAAAACAAATCCATTCCCTGGAACAATTCGTAAAAGATGGGAAAAGCTACGCAAAACGTCATCCAGGTCCCGAAAGATATCTCCGTGATCGAATTCCAGATTATTGAGCACAAGCACTCTTGGTCGGTAGTGTATGAATTTACTGCGCTTGTCGAAAAAGGCGGAATCATACTCATCCCCCTCAATCACAAATGGAGCGGACAAGGCACCCAGTGCGTTTCCTGCAGGCAGGTCAAGAGGTACACCGCCTATCAGATATCCTGGATCGAAACCTGCGGCTTGCAAGGAATAGGCCGCCAGCGCGCTGGTAGTGGTTTTTCCATGGGTTCCGGCAACGACAATGGACGATCGGGTTCCAATAAGATCTTCTCCAATTAATTGAGGCAAGGAAACAAACGGTGTTTTTCTCGAGAGAAGAAGCTTTTCCACCTGAGGATTCCCACGGGAAACTGCGTTACCAACAACCACGCGGTCGGGCTTCCAATCAGACATTTGATGCTCGCTAAAGCCTTCACTCAGGGTAATGCCTTCAGCTGCCAGAACATCGGACATCGGGGGATACACCCCAGAATCGGAACCGGCGACTTCATGGCCCATTTTTTTTAGTAAAACGGCGGCGTTCCCCATAGCCGTTCCGCATATCCCGATAAAAAATACCCGCATACCTATATGGTCAAAATAGGAGATAATCAGGATTGGCAAAGACAAATTACCTCGACTTCATCAATCGAATGAGAAAAAGAAAATAGAATGAACGAAAATAACCTCAAAGTTCTGATCCTTGGCAGTGGCGGTCGTGAGCACACCCTTGCCAAAATCTGCGCTCAAAGTCCTATCGTGCATGAAGTCTGGGTAGCGCCGGGAAATGGTGGCATGGAGCAGGAATTCCATTCCATTCCCCTCAAGATCGAGGATAATGCAAAAATTGTTGAATCCGCCCTTAGGGAAAGCGTTGACTTCGTGATCGTTGGGCCCGAGATCCCGCTATGCAACGGTATTGTGGACGATCTAAACAAGGCCGGCATACCTGCCTATGGTCCGACCGCCGACTGCGCCAGACTGGAGGGCAGTAAAGCCTTCACCAAGGACTTCCTCGCCAGGCATAACATTCCAACTGCGAAATACGGTAATTTCACTTCGGTGGATTCAGCTCTAGAATACTTGCAATCTTGTTCCCTACCCGTGGTCGTCAAGGCCAGTGGGCTGGCCGCCGGCAAGGGTGTGATCATTTGCGAAACCTTGGAAGAGGCCCGGCGAGAAGTACACGAAATGCTTTCTGGAAATAGTTTTGGATCAAGCGGAAGCAAGGTGGTCATAGAAGAGTTTCTTGAAGGCGAAGAAGCTTCGCTTCACTTGATATGCTCGGGAGAAAATTACCTCACCCTGCCCATGAGTCAGGATCACAAAAGAGTTGGAGAGGGAGATACTGGCCTCAACACCGGTGGAATGGGGGCTTACGCTCCGACTTCTCTGGTCACTCCGGTCATGCTTGCCGATTACGAGAAATCGATCGTACGCCCTACACTTGCGGCACTTAAGGCAGAAGGCATGAACTTTCGGGGCACTCTTTACATCGGGCTTATGCTGACTGAGACGGGTCCAAAGGTTTTGGAATTCAACGTTAGATTTGGTGATCCGGAAACTCAAGTGATCCTCCCCTTGGTCGATCAGGACTTGGTTCCCATATTACTGGCTTCCGCCAAGGGAGAGAAGTTACCTCCCAGACTTGCCTTGAAAAATGAATTTTCCATGGTTGTGGTATTGGCCAGCAAGGGATACCCCGATGCCTATCCCAGAGGCGAAGTGATCGAGGTTCCCGCACAGCTTCCGGACTCGACCATGCTCATTCATGCCGGCACGTCGGCCACGGAACAAGGCGAGGTAACCTCAAGCGGGGGAAGAGTTCTTGGGGCAGTGGGCACGGGTCCTACTCTGGGGATTGCCCGCGACCGAGCCTACCAACTCTGCGAGGCCGTACGATTTCCCTCAAAATATTACCGCTCGGATATCGGACATCGAGAATTTTCCAGGTCGCCATTAGGTTAGCCCTTGCCATTGTTTGAATTGGGGATGAGTGTTTAAATTCGCAAATGGGCAAAAAAAGAATCGAGAAGAAAAAAAATGAGGAACTGAAAAAAGTTCTATTCATCTGCACGGCAAACGTTTGTCGCAGTCCAATGGCCGAGCGTTTGTTTGATCAAGCTTTGAAAAATGCTGGCTTTCAGAACAAAATTGAAGTTTTTTCAGCCGGCATTTCCGCAATGGACGGAGACAGGGCATCCCAAAATTCACTCGACGCCTGCGAAGAGATCGGACTTGATATTTCCGACCACCGCAGTGCCGGTCTTTCACGAACCTTGTTACAAGACGCATCCGTTGTTTTCTGCATGACGGAATCCCACCGGGCGCTTCTCAACATGTACTTCGATCTGCCTCAAGGATACCCGGTATTCTTGATGCGGGAATTCATGGCGGAAGGTGACAAGGAATTGCCCGATCCGTTTGGTCAGGACATGGGCGTTTATCGTCACTGCCGCGACCGAATGATCGAATCCCTGCCATCCCTGGTAAACTGGGTTGAGAAAAACCTCTGAATTTGATAAAATTCCTCAATCATCATGACGATAGAACTAGACTCACCTAAAGTAAAAACCTCTTCAGCGTTGGACGCGCGTCCGTTATCCGAACTGGATCCTCAGATTCATCAGGCGATTGAACGTGAAAAACAACGCCAACAGACTCATATCGAACTCATTGCTTCGGAGAATTTCACGCTCCCTGCGGTTATCGAGGCTACGGGAAGCGTTTTGACCAATAAATACGCCGAAGGTTATCCAGCCAAAAGATATTATGGTGGATGCGAACACGTCGACGTTGCCGAGAGTCTGGCCATCGAGCGCGCCAAGCGTTTGTTCGGAGCCGAGCATGCAAACGTTCAGCCCCATTCGGGCAGTCAGGCCAATACCGCGGTTTACTTCGCCATGCTTGAACCAGGTGACAAGATTCTGACCATGAGCCTGCAGGACGGCGGGCATCTTACTCATGGTCACCCGAAAAATTGCAGTGGCATGCTCTACGAGGTAATCAATTACGGAGTCGATCCGACAACAGGATTGATTGACTACGATGCAATTCAGGCTCTTGCCGAACGTGAAAAACCCAGACTGATCACCGTTGGAGCGTCCGCTTATTCGCGCATTATCGACTTTGAAAGAATGGGAAATATTGCCCGTGCAAATGGAGCCCTTCTTCTTGCAGACATTGCCCACATTGCAGGACTTGTGGCATGCGGACTGCATGCTTCTCCCGTGCCCCATGCAGATTTCGTAACCACCACCACCCACAAGACGCTGCGCGGACCCAGGGGTGGACTTGTCCTCTGTAAGGAGGAATACGCGAAAGCGATCGACTCCGCAGTATTTCCCGGTAGTCAAGGTGGCCCATTGATGCACGTAATCGCGGCCAAGGCGATTTGTTTTCAGGAAGCGGCCAAACCGGAATTTCTGAGATATCAAAAGCAAGTTAAAGCAAATGCCACGGCCATGGCTTCCGAACTTTCAAGTCTTGGCTTCCACGTGGTTAGCGGCGGAACGGACAACCACCTGATGCTGATCGACCTACGTCCTTCCCATCCTGACCTCACCGGCAAGATGGCGCAATTCGCCCTGGAAGGAGCCAATCTCACTCTCAACCGAAATACCGTGCCCGGCGAAACTCGCAGTCCTTTTCAAACCAGCGGGCTTAGAATCGGGACTCCAGCAGTCACCTCCCGGGGAATGATTGAATCGGACATGACCACTATCGCCCGGATCATTGGATCCATTCTTCAATCGCCGGATGATTCTTCCGTGCTTGAAAATCAAAAGGAAAAGTCGCTTGCTCTTTGTGCGAGATTTCCTCTACCTTATTGACTCAGCCTTAGAACCAATCTCATACATGAATAAAACAAAATCTCGCCGCAGCGGCTTTACCCTAATCGAACTTCTTGTCGTAATCACAATTATCGGAATTCTTGCAGGTATCGCATTTGTTGGATTCGGAGACGTTTTTGGTACGGCGGGCAGAACCGCAGCACAGAAAAACCTGAAGACGGTTTATGAAAGCCTCGCCGCCAAGACACGAAACTTCCCAACAACGGACGACGTTGGATCACCCGAAGACTTTGCCGCTTGGTTCAGAAAAAAAACCAAGGATACTCGACCTGAGTTGTGGTTTCTTCCTGACGATGAACTAGTGGTGGAACTCAACGAAGATGGAAATGACGGCGTTCCAGCCAACATCCCCGCCGACGGAGGTGAGTTTTCCGCATCCCAGAAAGAAGCCCTTGGGTATGCCGTGGCCATTCCTCGATCTGGAGACGCCAAGAGCCGTAGTTTTGTAACCAATTTGGAAAGTGGCCCTTTTCCGATCATGTGGACAGCGGGTCTCGAAGGCCAAAGATGGAGTGACAACTCGCCATGGGCTGGGGCGGGTGGACACGTTCTTTTCAGCGACGGTACCGTTCGCTGGTTCGAAGAGACTACCCAGAACGATACCGGTGTTTTTACAAAGGCCGTTGACAAAGGTGATGACGTGCCCGAATCGTTTGAAAACACCGAATCCATTAGAGATGCGGTCCCTGCCTCTTGGGAAATTTTTGACGGTAGAAAATAAGAGGCTCTAGAATCCATCATATTCGTGGGCAGATCCACAGTCCGCGGAACTTTGTCTTTTGGGCGTAACGGACGAGCTCGCGTTTATCTCGAAAGCGGTGCAGAAACAGTTTCATTAGCCCGCGGAACCACTTCCACTGGTCTTCACGGTGACTTGGTGGAACTGTTTCGGTTGCCACCCAAAAAAAAGGATTCACGTTCGAAAAGAAAAAGTTCAAAGCCCAAAGCCCCAAGGTACGAGGTAAGAAAAGTCATCAAGCGGGCAACTGACGAATTTTTAGGTTATTATTCAAGCGATCTAGGTCGACCGCTAGTACGATCCGAAAATCCACGCATCTCAGTACCCTTCAAGGTCATGGGAGACCTTCGTAATGTAAGAGAGCATGAAAAGGTACTCGTGAAATTCATGCGCTGGGATCCGCCCGCCCGCATACCAACTTGTAAAATCGTACGTGTTCTCGGACCTGGTGACGACGCACGGACGGATCACAAGGGAATTCTTGCAAAGTATGGTCTTTATCAGTCCTTTCCAGTCAAGGTCGAGGAAGAGGCAAAGGTATGGGGGAATTCTGTTACTTCCCGCGATTTGAAGGGGCGAAAGGACATGCGTTCACGATTTACACTGACCATTGATCCATTGGATGCCCGTGATTTCGATGATGCTCTATCCCTCTGCGAACTGGACAACGAGGAGTTGGAAATAGGAGTTCACATAGCGGACGTATCCCACTACGTAAAACCTGGATCCGCCTTGGACAACGAAGCGAGAAAACGAAGTAATTCTACCTATCTGGTAGGTGAAGTCATTCCCATGTTACCCCATTCCTTGTCCAATGGTATCTGTAGTCTGGTCGAAGGAGAAGACCGTCTGGTCAAATCCGTACTCTTCAGATTCTCAAGGGATGGCAACCTTCTAGGACATGAACTTGCGGAGTGCGTCATACGGAGTGACAAGCGCTTGACCTACGAGGAGGCACTGCTCTTTATGAAAATCGATGCAGTGGAAGAAATCCTCAAGGTCTCCCCTGCACCCATTCGTTATTCGGGCAGCCCAGGAATTCCACTCCAAAAGTTGAATGCAGAAATGCTCGAATCCATCACTTCGACCGTCCGGAAACTTGGCAAGATCGCGTCTATTCTCCGTAAAAAAAGAATGGAACGTGGTTCATTGGAGCTTGCCTCCACCGAAGTTAAAATCCTGGTGGACGACTTTGGACAACCGGAAAAGATATACCTGAACAAGGACGACGAGAGTCATCAACTGATTGAAGAATTCATGTTGTTGGCGAATGAAACCGTTGCCCGCCATGCTCGGAAACTGAGACTTCCGGTCGTTTATCGTACACACCCCGATCCTGATCCTGAAAGCCTGGAGGAATTGAGGCACTTTGTCTCTCTTTTCGGAATATCATGCGGAGAACTGTCCAATCGTAAGGAAGTTTTGAAAATGCTATCCCAAATTAACAGACATCCTAGCTCCCAAGTCCTGCGGATACGGTTTTTACGCAGTCTGCAGCAGGCGTGTTACAAAGCAACTCCAGATGGTCATTATGGATTGGCAAAGAAGGACTATCTGCATTTCACCTCTCCCATTCGTCGATACGCCGATTTGGTAGCCCATCGTTCAATTGAATCAATCATTCGCAAGAAAGGCACACAAAGATCCTCCAGCGAAATTGTTGCAGGGCTAGCTAAAAAGTTGTCAATCAATGAGAGAAAAAGTGTCGATGCCGAGCGTGAATCCGTAAAGGACAAACTCATTCTGTTTTACAGACGGGACATGAACAGTACGAAGCCCGCCCGTCACAAAGCCATTATTACGGAAATCAATCGAAGGGGCTTTTTCATCGAGCTTACGGATACCATGGCCAGAGGATTTGTTTCCGTTCGTTCCCTACCCAGGGAAATCGGTTATCGATTGGCTTCCAATGGATCCGCGCTCATCGGCAGAAATCCGAGAAACAAGCTCAAAATCGGTCAGGGAATCGAGGTGATGATCGATCGAATCAATTCCCTGGAAAAGCAAATGGACTTTCGTCTCGCCTGATCCAAGTCGCTCATCTCGAAATCTTTTTCAATTCATCGGATTTAATTAATTATGTCCTACCTTTTTCATACACAACTCATCAGCATCTGGAAAAAAGCTGTGTCCCTGTATCAAGAGGGTAAAACGGATGCCGCCAGTTTTCCCATCGAAAACGACCTTCCTCTACTTGCTTGTTGGGGAATGAACAAGATGGACGTCTTCGACTATGCGGAGGACTGGTGTCTCCACAATGAACCCGACCTTGTTACTTTCATACTGGTTCATTACGAACGAAAGTCCTACTTTCAGGAGGTACAAGGCGGGAGAAATTCCCAAA
The DNA here is from genome assembly GCA_038152055.1 of Opitutales bacterium. GTDB lineage: Bacteria > Verrucomicrobiota > Verrucomicrobiia > Opitutales > Seribacteraceae > Chordibacter. The sequence goes on from JAYOWQ010000002.1 coordinate 28,813, forward strand.
AAAGACTCGATCCTTCCACCCTGCCCTCCAAGACCGACGAGATTGAAGGCATTCCCTGGTTACCAAGAATTTTACCGAAAGCTCGGGCAAAACTTCGGGGGGAACTCCCGGAGGAAGTTATGTACGGTTGTGGCGGGGACCGGCAGTTTTTCTCGTCAACCAACGTTCACCCCGCCGAGCTCCTGAGGGCAACAAGACTTTTTCAGGACAACGATCAGGCTATTTGTCAATGGGTGATTGATCGGAAAAACTCCTTCTCCCCTGATTCCTAATCGTTTAATCTCCCAATAAATGAATTTTGAAAAATACCACGCGCTTGGAAACGATTATCTGGTTTTTGATGCTCGAGATACCATCCATGCATTTACTAAAGAAGAGACAATTAGGATATGCCATCGAAACTTTGGTCTTGGATCGGATGGCATACTTGTCGGTCCCCTTCCTAGCGAAAAAGCGGATTTCGGATTAAAGATTCTCAATCCAGACGGTAGCGAAGCGGAAAAAAGCGGCAATGGTTTGCGCATCTTTGCGCGTTTCCTTAGAGATTCGAATCTTGTGCAGGAGAAATCCTTCCAGGTGGAAACCCCTGGAGGTATCGTTACCTGTGAAGTGCCCAAGGATGCGTCCCTTATTTCCGTGGAAATGGGAAAAGTTAGCTTTCACAGTGATTCCATACCGGTAAGGGTCGCGGGAAACTCCAGAGAAGTGCTCGATGAAACCATCGTTCTCTCCGACACAAGTTTCAATTTTTTCGGAGCCACCATTGGCAATCCTCACTGTGTTGTTCCCGTGGAACGGACATCCGAGGAAATGGCCAGAAAGTATGGGCCGGAACTGGAGACCCATCCACTCTTCCCCAATCGTACGAACGTTCAATTTCTACAGATCATCGATCGGAATCGTATAAAAATCGAAATCTGGGAACGTGGAGCCGGTTACACTCTGGCTTCCGGTAGCAGCAGTTCGGCGGCCGGTGCCGTCGCCCGCAAAATCGGAGCCTGCGATCAGGACATCTGCGTGGAAATGCCGGGCGGACAAATCCAATTGCAGATTGATGATGATTACAACGTCCTCATGAAGGGTCCGGCAACCCGGGTTGGACGAATGAATCTGGATATGGAGTGCCTCCTGTAGCTGATTAACTCTTTCTCGCCATCCAAAATCTGCAATCGTCGGAATATTCATTCACCTCTTCCGACTCCGTAGAAATCCTTGAACGCATTTTTTCCCAGGACAATTGAAATCCGCATTCATTCAATTCCCTTTTCACTTCCTGAATACTTGGAACGTGCATGTACAAATTCCCGCTTTCAGTTCTCTCAAAACGGTCGCCAAAATCACGTAAAAAAGGATTTGCCCTTGCTTTTCGCCAAAGCAATCGCTCCGTTTCCCAAAACTTCTTCCATTTTGGCATACTGCGATCGTGAGTGGTGAAAACAAAAATCCCTCCAGGCTTTAAAGATCGGTGTATTTCTCGCATGGCCTGCATTCGATTTTCTCTGCCTGGAATTTGCATCAATCCATTAAAACCAAAGACAACTCCCTGAAAGGTTGCGTCATCGTAGGGCAAGGCCCTCGCATCAGCTACCTCGAAGGATTGCTCGATACCCATTGATTTGGCTAATATCCGGGACCTCTTGATCATGGCTGGAGAGAAGTCCGAAGCCACAACTCTGTCGTATCCTAATTTTCTTAATCCGAAAGTAATTCTGCCACATCCACATCCAAGATCCAGAAGGCAGGAACCAAGGAGAGAAAAACATTTCTTCACAACAATCGATTCAGATTCCCATAGACCGATCTTTCGAGCGGCTTGTTCGTAATGCGATATAATCTCAGGCTGTTCGTAGTAGGACAACACATCAGAGGGCCCCACTTTTTTCGTTCCGTGCATGGATCGCATTCTACAAGCTCTCTTTACCTGAATGCAAAGAGAAGTTGGCTCTTGCCAAAAGAGGAAGTAAATGGTTTTTTTAAGGATTTTCCAAAATTCATGAAAGCCACTATCCGTACCCAAGGCAGCCAGTTCGTCGTTGAAAAGGGCGACAAACTTTTCGTTAACCGCTACCCAGAATCCAAAGAAGGGGATCAAGTTAAGATCGATGACGTTCTTATGGTTGTTGACGAGGGCAAATCCACTTTTGGATCTCCGACGATCTCCGGGGCTTCCGTCACCGCCAAGATCCTGGAAAATAAAAAGGACAAGAAAGTCATCGTTTTCAAGAAGAAAAGAAGGCAAGGTTACAAACGCCGCCGTGGTCATCGCCAACTTCTCTCGGTCATTGAGATCGAGTCAATTGACCTCAAGTAAATCCAAACCCCGCACACCCATTTCGTCATGGCACATAAAAAAGGACAGGGAACTTCAAAAAACGGACGTGATAGCAACAGCAAGCGTCTAGGCGTTAAAAAATTTGGTGGTGAATCCGTTCTCGCTGGTAACATCATTCTTCGTCAGCGTGGAACCAAGTATCACCCAGGGGCGAACGTCGGACTGGGCAAGGACTTCACACTGTTTGCCCTTACTCCGGGCAAGGTGCAATTCGACAAGCCTCATCGCTTGGTAAACGTCATATCCGATTAATCTTCCCTAAAGATTATTCATTCAATCCTCCCCGACCGATGCTTGAGCCGGACACGTCAGTCCCCGCTGAAAGCACTTCGTTTGGGGAGGCCTCGGAATCAGAAGAGGAACTCGTTCAAATATCCTTCGAAGAAACACGCGTCCTCGGGTCTCTGATCGAGAAGGAATTAACCACTCCGGAGTATTATCCAATGAGCCTAAATGGACTGGTTAATGCGTGCAATCAGAAGAACAACCGTTTACCCAAGACAAATCTCAGTGAAGAGGAAATCAAGAAAACGATTGAATCTTTGCGAGTAAAAAGATTGGTGCACCGAGTGGACTTGGTTGGATCACGCGTTCCCAAGTTTCAACATAACGCTGAAAAGGAACTCGATCTAATTAAGGCGGAGCGCGCGCTCTTTGCGGAACTTCTCAATCGCGGACCACAAACGACTGGTGAACTGAACAATCGAGCCAATCGTATGTTCGCATTCGATGGGCTGCAGGACGTGGAGGACACACTCACCGACATGATGGATAGATCTCCAAGCTTGGTGGGCGTAATGAATCCACTGCCCGGACAAAAGGAATCAAGATGGTTTCACAAACTGGCTCCACCGCCAAGACTGGAAGAATTACAAGACGGCAGTTCAGTATACTTGCCTGCACCCGACGAAAGGTTGGACAAGTTGGACGCCACCCTGTCCGAATTCAAGGATTTGAAAGAGGAAGTGGAAGCCTTGCGCTATCAGATTCGTGAATTAACGGATGATTTCCGCGAATTTCGAAAACAATTCGAATAATCAGATATTGAATTGATCGCCAGGAAAACGAGATTCTCAAGTACGAACGGTGCCGGAAGCCAAACCCTCTAAATAGTCCTCGTAAGCAGAAACAATCCCTGCCTCCAAGGTGGTTTGAGCCTTCCATCCCAAGGAATTCATTAGTGAAACGTCCAAACGCTTGACCGGCATGCCATCGGGCTTGCTGGTATCGTGGGTGATTGAACCGGTAAAACCAACCGTTTTTTTGACCAGCTCAGCGATCTCCAGGATCGAATGATCCACGCCCGTTCCAAGGTTTGCCCAGTCAGGCGGATTGTCAATCGAAAGCAAGAATAGAACACCTGCCGCCAAATCATCCACATGCATCAGTTCGCGGCGAGGTTTACCGGAACCCCAGATTTCGACCTCGGGAAGGCCAGCTTCCTTAGCCTCGTGAAAGCGACGAATCAGCGCAGGGAGAACGTGAGAATTTTTACCATGATAATTATCTCCCGGCCCGTATAGATTCGTAGGCATGGCGCTATGAAAAAGTATTCCGTACTGATTACGGTAGTGCCTGCACATTTCCAAACCGGCAATTTTGGCTAGAGCATATGCCTCATTCGTTTTTTCCAGTGAACCGGTGAGCAAATACTCCTCTTTAATCGGTTGTTCGCAAGCACGGGGATAGATGCAAGAACTGCCGAGGTTTAAAAATCTTGAGACCCCACTCTTCCATGCGGAATGAATCAAGTTGGTATTGATCATCAAGTTTTGATGAATGAATTCCGCAGGATAGGTATCATTTGCATGAATTCCGCCAACCTTGGCTGCAGCGTTTATCACTATATCCGGCCTCTCACTCCTGAGGAAGGAATCTACGGCATCTTGGTCCAGAAGATCTAGGGCATCCCTTCCCACCAGAACCAACTCGTAGTCTGAACTTTCATTCTCAAGGGCGCGGACGAGAGCGGATCCTACCATCCCGCGATGTCCGCTGACAAAAATTCTGGGCATTATCCGAGATTCGCTTCCGACAAGGTCTTTTCTCTTTGCGCTAGCTTCATGTCCTGCTCGACCATAAGATTCACCAAGTCCTTGAAAGTCGTCTTGGGTTCCCAACCCAATTGATTCTTGGCTTTTTGAGGATTGCCAATCAGGAGATCCACTTCAGCAGGTCGCTCGTATTTCTTGTCAAACCCAACGTATTCATTCCAATCCAAGTCAAGACAGGCAAAAGTTTCCTCAAGAAATTCGCGAACCGTGTGCGTTTCGTTCGTGGCGATAACGTAATCATCGGGCTTGTCCTGTTGCAACATCAACCACATTGCCTCGACATATTCCTTGGCATAGCCCCAATCGCGCTTGGAGTCCAGGTTTCCAAGGATCAATTTATTTTGTAATCCAAGCTTTATCCGAGTTGCCGCACGGGTGATCTTGCGGGTAACGAAGGTTTCTCCCCGTCGGGGAGATTCATGATTAAAAAGAATTCCACTACTGGCATGCAGACCATAGGACTCACGATAATTGACGGTTAGCCAGTGTGCGTATACCTTGGCGCACGCATAGGGAGATCGGGGCCAGAAAGGCGTCGTTTCGACCTGCGGCACTTCCTGAACCTTGCCATACATCTCCGATGAGGAGGCTTGATAATATCTCACCTTTTCCACCAGTCCCGCTTCACGAATGGCTTCCAGAATACGTACTGCACCCAGTCCAGTGACGTCGCCGGTGTATTCAGGTACGTCGAAAGAAACTCTGACGTGACTCTGGGCGCCCAGGTTGTAAATTTCATCCGGTTGCAAATCATAGAGCAACTTGACCAGTTGCACGGCATCCGCCAAATCCCCGTAGTGAAGATAGAGGTTGGTATCATCCACAAGCGGGTCTTTATACAAATGCTCCAAACGATCCGTGTTGAAAGTCGATGCCCGACGAACGATCCCGTGTACTTCGTAACCCTTTTCCAAGAGCAATTCCGCCAAGTATGAACCATCCTGTCCTGTTATGCCTGTAACCAACGCTTTTTTCATAGTATAAGGTTTTTATGCTAGAGAAAGTCATCCGTTCGTAAAGCACTTATCAGGCAATCTTCTGAAATCCCCCAATTCCTCAACTTAATTGACGTTATTTTCATTGGAAGTATTGTGACGATTGTTTCTTTACCTATGGGGGATTAGCTCAGTTGGTTAGAGCGCATGCATGACACGCATGAGGTCGGCAGTTCGAATCTGCCATCTCCCACCATTTTTGCCACGTTTGTTTATGTCGCCCCCAAAAAGTAAGATCGAATGGATGGTTATCATCAGCTTGACGTTACTCTTTGGGGCAATCTGGTTGCTTGCGCACTGGAACCTTTCTCGCAAACCACCTCATCACAAAGGCCCGGGGAGCGCCGGGTACGTTGAACCAAGCCCTACTCCCCACAATCCCGCCCGACATGGCGACTAGACTGGTGATAATCAGTGGATGTTCTCGCGGATTAGGCAGAGCAATGGCAATCGAATTCTCATCACGCGGGTGGAGGGTTGCGGGTGGAGCGCGAAGCAAAGATGCTTTGGTGGAACTCGGCAAGGAAATGCAGGCTGAATATTTTCTTGATTGTTTGGACGTCACTAATCCTCAACAAACCCATGAATTCGCCCAAAGCCTTAAAAGAGAATTGGGAGCTCCTGACCTTTTGGTCAATAATGCCGGTTTAATCAATCGAAACGCCCCACTGATTGAAATTTCGCCTCAGGAATTTTCCTCCGTCCTTGCAGTTAATTTGGCAGGAATACACAACATGATTCGCGCGTTCGTGCCAATTATGCAGAAGCGCGGGCAGGGAATCATTGCCAATTTCAGTTCCTATTGGGGCCAATCCACCGCACCAGAAGTCGGACCTTATTGCGCATCCAAGTGGGGGGTGGAAGGATTGACCCGGTCTCTCGCCCAGGAATTACCTGAAGGATTGGGTGCAATCGCCTTCAATCCCGGGGTGATCAACACTGACATGCTTCGTTCCACTTTCGGTGAGCAAGCGCTTGGATATCCGAGCCCTCGTGATTGGGCGGTTGACGCGGTAACCAGACTGGAAAAATTAAGCCCATCGGACAACGGAACGACTTCAAACCCATGAAAGTAGAAAGGATGACTTTTTACCTTTAACTAGTCCAATTGTGGGGCGATAATGCGGTCATGCTTGTTCACGTAGTAGTTTTTTGGCTTAAGAAGGAATTAAGTCTCGACGAACGCGTCTTGTTCGAGGAAGAAGTCCGTTCTCTCGAGAAAATTCCATCCGTAGATCGCTTGTACGTTGGTAGTCCTGCACATACTCCCAAGCGACCTGTCATCGAGGATTCCTACGATTTTTGTCTTACGGTAGTCCTCGAGGACCTTAACGCGCATGATGCTTATCAGCAAGACCCTCTTCACCTTGAGTTCATCAGGAAGTGCTCCCACATGTGGGAAAGAGTCAGGATATTCGACGCTGAATAGGCTACCTGCCGGATCCCTTTTCAGCAAACGGCCAAACCCATCTTTTCGGCTTGCTCGGGGTTTTCCCGTAGGGCCTGCTTGAACTCATTCACGTCAAAATCAGCAACCACAAAGTCACCGTTTTTAAGAGTTGGTGTCTTGCTTTGCCCACTGACACGTTCAAGTTCGGCCATACGGGATGGGTCGTTTCGCACGTCCACGACATCCAGTGCAAGACCTGCTTGAGAAAAATATTCGAGCGCATCGAGGCACCATGGGCATCCTTGTTTAACGTACAGTGTTGGAAGACTCATACGAATTTATTATTCCAATCCAATCGATTAAGCAAACAACTTCGCCGAATACGACTTGTCGAAAACAGTTCCCGTATCATTATACAGGAATTTGCATGAGCGCTTCCCGACAGATTCCTTTTAAAAAAGCTGATTCGATTTTTGTCAAAGGGGCGCGGGAAAACAACTTGAAAAACCTGACCGTTTCAATTCCGCGAGGGAAATTGGTGGGAGTGACGGGAGTAAGTGGTTCTGGAAAATCGTCTCTCGTGTTCGACGTGATTGCTGCGGAAGGTCACAGGAAATACGTTGAAAGTTTGTCAACCAAGGCCAGGCAAGCCTTGGAAAAGGTATCCAAGCCAGACGTGGATTACGTGGATGGACTGTCCCCCGTGCTGTCGATCGAGCAAGCTTCCGCAGGTTCTGCAAGTCGCAGAAGCACGGTGGCGACAGCCACGGAAATTGCAGATTACGCAAGATTACTATGGGCCACCGCAGGCACTCCCCATTGCCCTGTCGACGGCTCTCCAGTTAGTAGAAAATCACTCGATCTGTGCGTGGAAGAATTAATGAATCAGGGGATGGGCAAGAGGATGATCCTGTTGGCCCCCTGGCTAGTCGCAAAGCCCTCGGTGTTGCGTGAAGAAATGGAAAGCCTGGAAAGGCGTGGATTCCAGCGGTTGCGCATAGATGGCAAGATCAGGCGACTGGACGACCCCGATCTTATTCCATCCGGAAACAGAGGAAGGGACATCTCCGTAGATCTTGTAGTCGACCGGCTGGCAATTGAAAAGAATTCCCGCAGTCGTTTAGCGGACTCACTTGAATTGGCGTTTGAAGAAGGCGATGAACAAGCGATTGCCTTGATTGAGAAAACAGAAGGGGAATTTATCGAAATACCTGTCTCCCAAGGATTTTCGTGCAATCAATGTGGGGCAATCTACCCCTCCCCCACCCCTAAACTTTTCTCTTGGAATCATCCTGACGGGGCTTGCTCGAACTGTGGCGGACTTGGTGAGGTTTTGCGGTTCCGAGAGGATTTGATCATTCCTGATCCTGAACTATCGCTGAGCAAAGGAGCAATCAAGCCCTGGCGATTGGGTTCAAGGAAGATGATAAGCCTAAGAAAAAACTTACTTAAGGCGTTGTCCGAACAGATGAATTTGGACTTAAAAATCCCTTGGCAAAACTTATCTGAAGAGACCCGTGATTTTTTATTGCATGGAGATTCCGAAAATCAATTCGAGATCAAACTTGAGTACGGGCGTGGCAAAAAGGCAAGGATGCAAGCTTTTCCTGGAGTCCTCAAGGATCTCGAGGAAACCATGCGGACAACAACCAGTGAAAACCTGCAGGCAAAGTTAGTCACCTATCAATTCGCAACAATTTGCGAGGCTTGCCAAGGCAGTAGACTCTCGGCTTATTCTAGATCCGTGTTACTCGCCGGAAGGTCTTTGAAAAATTTCTTTTCATCATCCACTGACGAGGCATTGAACTTTATCCGTGAGAAAGCCAGCAAGGATCCAAAATGTCAAAGGGTACAGGACGCTCTCTTCGGTCTTGAGCAGCGACTGGCATTCATCCACGAAGTCGGCCTAGGGTATCTTGGTCTGGATCGCCCCTATCGAAGCCTTAGCGGTGGCGAAGCTCAACGGGCTCGCCTGGCAACTCAACTTGGGATGGGACTGGTTGGAGTTATCTATGCATTGGACGAACCAAGCGTAGGTCTGCATCCTGCCGATCATGAACGCTTGATCGGAGTACTGCAAGGGCTACGAGATCGAGGAAATTCCGTAATCGTCGTGGAGCATGATGAAGAGACTCTATTGGCCTGTGATTCTTTGCTGGAAGTCGGGCCGGGCCCAGGAACCGAAGGCGGCAATGTTGTATTTAACGGAACATTGGAAGATTGCATGTCATCGGACTCAAGTAGCAGCGGTCCTTTTTTGGCGGGAAAGGAATGGATAGAAAGAA
>JAYOWQ010000002.1:37878-85764 GCA_038152055.1 Opitutales bacterium
AAGGGACGAGAAAAAAGCCGGGCAAACAGGTAGTTTTAGTCAAGCAAGCAAGCGCAAATAACCTGCAATCGATCGATGCCGTCTTTCCCGTGGGCCTTTTAACCGTGGTATGTGGAGTTTCCGGTTCCGGAAAAAGTTCACTGGTTAATGAGGTGCTTGCCAAATCAGCTACCCATTTGCTTCATCGCTCGAAACAACTTCCGGGACCGCACAGGGGCATCGAAGGACTTGAGCATTTCGATCAAGCCATCAGGATTGAGCAGTCCCCGATAGGTAAAAGTCCACGCTCCAATCCAGCAACCTATGTGAAGTTGTTCGATCAATTGCGCAGCTTATTTTCCAAATGTTCACTCAGCAAGGTCAGGGGGTATGGGCCTGGAAGATTTAGTTTCAACATACCGGGAGGACGCTGCGAGCGATGCAAGGGGGATGGATTGGTCCGATTGGACATGCAATTTCTCGCCTACGTCTATGTGGAGTGCGAAAGTTGTCATGGCAGGCGCTACAATCGAGAGACTTTGGAGGTTCGTTATCGAGGAAGAAATATTTCGGAAGTGCTCGAATTAACCGTTTCAGAAGCGAAGGATCTATTCGTAAAACATCCTGCGATCGTGAATAAACTCGACACCCTTGATGCAGTGGGCCTTGGCTATATCAATCTCGGACAGTCAGCAAACACCTTGTCCGGTGGAGAAGCCCAACGCTTGAAACTTTCTCTCGAACTCAGCCGCAAACAATCCGGTCGTACACTCTACCTGCTAGACGAACCAACGACAGGCCTGCATTGGCTGGACGTCCAAAAATTACTTGATCTACTCTTCAAGTTGAGAGACGCCGGAAACACTTTGGTGGTAATCGAACATAACCTTGACGTCATTCGTTTGGCCGATCAGGTAATCGAAATTGGTCCGAAAGGTGGCAAGAAAGGAGGTCAACTGATCTTTCAAGGATCTCCTGAGGAATTGGCTTCAACGAGCACTCCAACCGGAAAATTTCTTGCCAAGCGCCTCTCCAAGTTCGCATAACTTAGAAATCGCTTATTGAAATGGATGCGCAAAGCAAAGATGAATTAAATCAGGACAGTCCCGATTTACTCAGCGTAAAACGAAACGCCTTCTGGCATCTTTGGAAAAGACGCGCCCTCTTGCTTCTTGCCTTGTTGATTTTACTTGTGCCTCTATATGGCACCTTTGCTCCTTTGTTTGAATTTATTTTGTTTGCGGTTTCACTTGCCACTCTCACCTATCCAATCTTTTTCGTACCCATCCAACGACTAGGCAAAAGAATCTTCCAAGGCATTCATGAACAAAGGTTGTCCGAGGTTTGCGCAGTCCTATCAACCGTCTGCCTCCTTTTGGTTCTCATCTCCCCATTACTTCTTCTGCTTTGGAATGCATCCGGAGAGAAAGTAGGGCTACTGGAAATCGTCTGGTCGCTGGCATTAGGAGAGGAATCAGCCAAGAAAACTCTCCTCCTTGGAGTATCCGAGCAAATTCATCAAATCAAAACCATTTTCCCCCGGCTTCCAATTGACGAGTCGAAAACCTTGGAATTCGTTGCCAACCTGGTTGGGGACACAAGAGAGTTCTCCGGTACCTTCATAGAATTTTTATTCAAGGGAACCCGAGGGTTCGTTGCGGAGCTTGCCCTGGCTCTGATTGCGTTGTCCTTTCTATATGCTCATGGAGGAAACTTCGTAAAGAACGCCCTTAAGGCAGGTGGATTCAGCCACGAGGAAACGATCACATGGTTTCAGCTCCACCGGATGATTACCTTGCGTTTATTGAACGACACCGTACTGACGTCTCTGATTCGCGGGATTTCCATGGGCATGGTGGCTCACTTCATCGGTGGATTTGTCTTTCTGCCCATTTTTCTTATCGGTTCATTCGTCGGATTGGTTCCGGTAGTTGGGAGCGCCATGGTATGGTTACCCATATCCTCGATCATCTGGAGCCGTGGCGAGCCGATGACTGCGGCCATCGTGGCCCTTCTTTGTATCTTGATCAATTATTTGATCAGTAGGGCTCGTACCGGGATGGGAAAAAAATTACACGAGCAAGGGGCTTGGCTTAGTTTTATGCTTTTTCTTGGAATCATAGGAGGAATCCTTGCCTATGGGCCGCAAGGATTTGTAATCGGACCGATGGCGGTGGTTCTGGCCTATGGATTGGTACGCTTTCTTGGCGAACAATCCGAGGAAAGAGTATCCGGTTAGATGCAGGTGCAGAAGATATCCCAGAGGCTGAAAAACCTATCCTAGCTCAGTGTCTTGCAAAATTCGGTTAATCGGCTCAAGCCTTTTTCAATAATCTCGTCAGATGTCGCATAACTGAGGCGGACATATCCGTCGGCCCCAAATGCATGGCCCGAAACAAGAGCCACTTTTTCCTGCTCAAGCAGACGGGAGGAAAATTCCTCGGATGTCAGACCGAATGAAGAGATTTTGGGAAAGAGATAAAATGCTCCAACCGAACGCAAGCAATCTATGCCGGAAATCCCATTCAAACCATCCAGCAGCAGCAGGCGGCGACGATCAAAATGTACCAGCATGTCCTGTACCGCCTGCATCGCCTTTTCCCAATTTTGTATTGCCGCCAAGGCTCCATACTGAGCAAAAGTCGTAGCATTCGAAGCAGTTTGACTCTGTAAATTGGCAACTGCCTTGGCAATGGTCGGATTAGCGACCAGAGTGCCAAGTCTCCATCCAGTCATGGAAAAAGTCTTGCTGAAACCGGACACGGTTATGACTCTGTCCTGAGCCTCATTCGAAAAGGAAGCCGGACGATGGTGAACCGATCCATCGTAAAGCAAATACTCGTAAATTTCATCCGACATCACTAACAAGTCCTTGCGGATGGCAAGCTCTATAATGGCTTCCATTTCCTCACGGTTATACAAACAACCGGTTGGGTTGGACGGACTGTTAAGAATCAACAGCTTGGTTGCAGGCGAGAGCGCTTCTTCGATTTGTTCCGGAGCGACCTTGAAGCCTTGATCATCCCCTGCTAAAACAATCTTGGGCGTGGCTCCCGCAAGTTTTGCCATCTCTGGATAACTTACCCAGTAAGGCGCAGGTATTAGAACCTCGTCGCCAGGGCCACATGTGGCAAGGATGGCAAGATAACAGGAGTATTTTCCGCCTGGGCTTACGACGATCTGGCCAGGATTTGCTTCCGCAATCACTCCGTGTTGATGATACTGATCGGCGAGAGCTTGTCTCAACTCGGGAAGGCCGGGAGCAGGCGCATATTTTGTTTTTCCATCAGCCAATGCAGCTGCACAGGCTTCCTTAATGAATTCAGGGGTGTCGAAATCAGGCTCTCCAGCTCCAAAACCACAAACGTCTTCTCCTGCCGCTTTTAGCTCTTTGGCTTTGGCGTCAACCGCCAGCGTTGGGGAGGGGGCTATATTTTTCGCCCAGGAAGATAGATAATCAGTACTCATGATGAATTGTGCAAAAGGAAAAAAAAGGGATTTCGAAAATCGGGCAAGGTGAATAATTGAAAAAAATCCAGTCTACTGCGCAAGAAACGTTATGGATGAGAGATGAATCGGTTGGTCCAATCCGTTGGAATGGAAAATGGAAGGATTCAAGTCCAAGCCATGAGCGACTTCCACCAATTCGTAACGGGTTCGTGAACCCGAATCCCGATCCTTCGCATCAATGGCTTTTACTAACCAACGTTCATCTATCTTTTTGAAACTTTGCAAGGAAAACACACGGGAAGGAAGAAGACCACCGTCCAAATGTTCGATTCGAAGCGGAGCAACATAGGCATCGTCAATTGCCAGACGAACCCCATGGGAAGGAAAGGAATGGTTACTTTCCGGAGAAGTGAATATGAATAAATGAGCTGGACGTCCGCACACACGGCCGGACTTTTCATATTTACAGGGCAAACTTGCAAAGGGCATCAATAAATCGAAGGGTGTATGATTGATCCCTTTTATCCAAGGCTTCAACCAATCCTCCTGAGAAAGCTCTTTGGATCCAATACTTCCTTTTTCCGCCTTCCAGACTCTGGAATTATTCTGATCTCTGATCAGCAAAAAGGAGACGTAAGGTTCGGACTGTCCGGGTTTTGCAAGCAGATCCACCCGCAGAAGGCGAGAATTGGGTGATGGCCCCGAGAGCAACCCATGGTGAATGACAGGTTGTGCGGACTTCTCATAATGAGTGAACTGAAATCGATAAATATATCCTTGATGAAAGAGTGGACTGGAGTTGCTTGAAAAAACAGTCCGCCTGAAAGCTTCCAGTTTATCCTCTGCTTGGGACTCGCTTAATATGGAGGAAAAACCACGCGCTGGAAAAACAACCTGCCCAAGGCCGGATTGAAGAAAAAAAATCAAGCTACATAAATGTAGTGAAAGCCATCTTAACAGCCTCACTTATATTATGATGGAGTTCTATTCGTTAGAATTACCCGCAGAAATCGGTTCGGCAGTCTTATTATCAGGTAAAGCGGGAGAAGTTTCAGGAACGGAAACGGGAACTTCCGCCACACCCTCTGAAACGTTTTCAGTAGGAACAACGCCCTCGGATGTAAGTGTTGGGGCAAGGTTTCCAGAGCGCAAAAGTTGATCATCCGCTCCAGAATCACTCTGATACAAGGCATACAAGCCAAAAGACAGAATGAAGAAAAAAAGAATTCCCCATACCGTAAGCTTGGAGAGTTGAGCAGCAGATCCGGCGCCTAGATACTGATCAGCTGCTCCTCCTCCCAAAGCTGAACCCATCCCTCCGGAAGTTCGCTGGATGAGAATCAAAAGCACAATGGCAAGGCACAATAAAATCAAGAGTGTAGTCAGAAAAACAATCATGTCAGGATAAGTTCAAGCAGATCAGCATGAAGAAACGCATCTAAAATGCAATCATGATTCCCTGAACCCCGCACTCGATAAGGATTCGATTAATTTGCAATTCGGGCAATCAAGGCACGTAAATCCTCTTCGTCCTTGAAGGAAAGAGAAATCGTTCCCTTACCTCTGAAAGTGCATTTTATCTTTACCTTGCGACCCGTCGAACTGGTTGCGCTCCGAGCAAGATCATCAAAGAGAGCGGAAGACCGAGGCTTGACAGAGGGAGACGACCCTCGCTGACCAAACTGGCTTGCTATTGCATCCTCGGTCTGACGAACGGTCCATCCCTCAAGTACCGCTTGGCGTCCGAGCGCCAAGCGTCTGTGACAGTCTTCCACACCTAGAAGGACTTTGGCATGCCCGACGGACAATTCACCGTCAGACAATAATCTCTTGAGTTCTCCATCAAGCTGCAAAAGTCTCAGTAGGTTGGCCACGTGGGAACGGCTTTTACCTATACGTCTGGCTACTTCCTGCTGGCCAAGATTGAAGTCGGAAATCAGTGACTGGTAGCCCATTGCCTCTTCCACTGGGTTCAACTCCTCACGCTGCAGATTTTCAATCAGGGAAAGACTTGAAGAGGAAAGATCGGTAGCCTCAACCACTCTTGCGAGAATGGTTGATCTTCCAAGCCTCTGATGAGCCCGCCATCTCCTTTCTCCCGCAATAAGTTCAAAACCTTTTTCTGTCGGACGCACGACTATTGGCTGAAGCAGTCCTTCAGATTCAATACTTGCGGCCAATTCACTGACCGCCTCAGGATCCATGACCTTACGCGGCTGGTGAGGATTGGGTATGACTTGCTCGAGCAAAAGTTCCCGCAATTCATTACCAAAGGATGATGAATCCTGATCCCCGTCCGAAACGGTTTCCAGAAAGTCATTGGAGGATGAATGTCTTGACGACTCAATCACCGGTTTGGATTCTACTTGAGTGGATATGGCCTGACCGCCCTCGGCAATCAGGCTTCCTAATCCACGACCTAATACACGAGTTGGAGCATTCACGTTTAAACTTGGTTATTTTTGGGGAACGAAAAGTTCACGACCCACAAAAACCTTGTTGGGCTCGGCAATTTCATTTGCATCTATTATCCACGAGACCTTGGATTGATATTTTTGCGCTATACTGCTTACGGTCTCTCCTTTTTCCACTTTGTGCACAAATCCGTTCTTGGGATAGTCGGAGGAAAATGTGACTGACTGAGAAACGGGCGGACTGGTCTTGGACACAAGTTCGAACCCTCGGTTCATTTGTTCGATGATTTGTTGAAATTTTTTATTTATCTCGCCCTGGATCTCGCTTCTCGAGTTCTCACTCTGCCTGAAAGCAACTTGCAACGCCTGCAACCTGTTTTGCAATTCCACTACATGTTCATCCTGCTGACCTAGTTTGTTGGCGCGAGTGACCTGATCGACTGAACTTCTGAGTTGTGCGTTTTCACGCCTCAGCATTTCGACCTCACTGCGCAACCCGCTTACTTCATGGTTAACAAGTTCAAGGTCCTGCTTTAAATTTGCCAATAGCACCTTGGTCTCCGTTTGCCCCCAAAGACCTTGCCCCCGTACGGCTAACAGACATACGGTTGAAAAGACCAAGGGTCTAATCCATCCCATCATTGACTCCACGACTCTAAAGTACGGAGACAGCCAGCATGAATCAAGTACTCTTTTTCAAAAACCCACTCTTTAAGATTCTAGCGAACCAGAGGCAGGGTACCAATGGGTACGGGGAAAGAAACGTGTTCGGGCAACGGATACCCGCGTAAGAAATCCGAAACCGGAACCATTCTCCCACCCGGTTTCTGCAATTCCATGATCTCGATCAATCCCTTTCCCGTACCCAGGACCAAGCTGTCGGTTTTCTCAGCGTATCGCTGGCCAGGCAGCAAATCGAACTCCCCCTGAAATACCGAGAGTCCACCAACCTTCAAGTTTTCGTCATGATACGGAAACCAGGTGCCCGGCCAGGTTGAGAATGCACGGGAACGACACTCAATTTCATGTGCGGATAATGAAAAATCAAGCCTTCCATCCTCCTTGGTCAGTTTTCTGCAGTAGGATGCCAGCGATTCATTCTGCTTGGTTTGTGGAAAATCTCCGACTGACAAAACTGGCATCGAGCGCATTAACAGGGGTACGCAAGCCAGACCTATTTTCTTACGCAGGCTTGCGCCGGTATCGGAGGCCAGGATCGGCACGGTTTCGGAATCTATCAAGGGCCCCGCATCCATGCGCTGGATCACTCTCATCAAGGTTACGCCTGTTTGATTATCTCCTGCAGCCAAGGAAGTTTCGATTGGCGATGCGCCCCGATACTCTGGCAACAGGGACGCATGTAAATTGAAACACCCGCAAGGAGTTGCATCGAGGATGCCATTACTCAAAATATGCCCGTACGCCATGACCAAGGCAAGGTCAGCTCCCAATCCTTTTATCCAAGCTATTTCCGGTTCTGCTGGGTTCACCGGTTCACGGACAGGAATGCCATGCTCCATCGCCCACTTTTTGATTGGGTTCGAATGAAGCAAACGACCACGCCCCGACCTTCTGTCGGGTTGGGTGATCACGCCACAAATGTCATAGCCTGCTTCACTTGCGCGCAAGGCTTGTAAACAAGGAAGGGCGATTTCATCAGATCCAAGAAAGACAAGTTTCATTATTTTTTCGATTTTTTAGTTATACAACTTTCGCAACAGCCGTCAAAATTCCTTCTTTGTAAATAAAAAAACCGCCCATTACGGACGGTTTCGAATGACTTTTGAAATGCCTAGTTTTGAATTATGACTATGCTGACTTCCTGTCTTCCTGATATCGGGCTTCTTTTCCGGCAAGAGAAAATTTTAGCGGGCAACCCGCCAAGCCAAACTTTTTTTGTATTCCTTTCTCGAGATAGCGACGATAGGGCTCGTCCAACTTGTGCTCCCGGTTACAAAATAATTTTATCCTGAAAGGACGTTTTTCCACTTGTACGGCATAGAATATCTTGAATCGCTTGCCCTTTACTTTCGCAGGCGGGCGATGTTCGAACATATCTCCAATCAATTTGTTGAGAGCGGAAGTGGAAACAGACTTTTCCATTCTGGCATCCAGATCCTTGGCAACCTGTAAAAAGTCCTGCATAGCGTACCCGGATTTTGCTGAAACAAAGGATATGGGGGAGTCCGGCAAAAACACGAACTCCTTGCGTACAGAGGCAAGATAGGATTTACGAAAAGCATTCTCGTCCTCATAGCCGGGGAGCGGGTCTTTTCTAAATCCATCAAGCGCAAGATCCCACTTGTTCACCAAGATCGCAAGCGCCTTGCCCTCTTCTAGGACGTGACCGGCTAACAATTTGTCCTGCTTGGTCACTCCTTCTCGAGCGTCAAGAACTAGAAAAACAACATCCACTTCTTCGATCGCATGCTTGGTGCGAACAGCGGAAAAATAATCAAGCGAAGTATCGATTCGTTTACGACGCTTCAACCCGGCAGTATCAAAAAGTCGGAACTTCCATGGTTCGGCGGAACCGACCGCCTTGTAATCAAGATCAAGTTCCACTGTTTCTCGAGTGGTTCCAGGAACGTCGCTCACGATTAGCCTTTTCATTTCAAGCAAGCGATTACACAACGAGGACTTGCCAACGTTAGGCCGACCGATGAAAGCAATTCGCGTGCGCAAGGCATCGGGCTCTGCCGATGGCAAAACAGGCGATGGCAAAAATTTCCGAAAAATTTCCGACAGGGCATCCACGCCATGTCCATGTTCGGCGGACACTCCCACTTGATGAGCAAACCCCAGACGCTTGAACTCCTCAAAAGCATAATCCTCTTCGGGGTTATCCATCTTGTTCACCACTAAAACGGGGTGCTTGCCCATTTTGCGGAATTTTTGAGCAAGAGTTTGATCAAGAGGCAACGGACCCGAGCGGCCATCAACTACAAAAAGGAGAAGATCGGAAGCTCCAATGGCAAATTGAGCCTGGTCTTCGGTAGCAGCCTGAATTTCTTCTGGAGTCATTTCAGGAATCATTCCAATCCCACCGGTATCCATGAGCACGTATCCTAGAGGACTGTCAGCGACCACAACGTCCCGGGTGACTCCGGGACGGTCGTGTACAATCGATATACGCTTTTCCGCCAACCGGTTGAACAAACGGCTTTTCCCGACATTGGGTCGACCAACGATAGCTATACTGGGATTCACTTGACTAGCGAAATTCAGACAAAGTGATTACCCTGCAGCGGAAAGATTACCGGCTTCCATCCTTACCCGATCCACAAAACTTTCCATACGATCCGTTGCCTCGACTAATTTTTCGTAAGAAGTGGAAAAACTTGCCCTGACGTAACCCTTGCCATGTTGACCGAATGCCGTGCCTGGAACCACCGCAACCTCGGACTCGCGAAGCAAACGATGACAAAATTCGGTTTCATCCAATCCAGTGCTCTCTGAAACTGCCGGAAATGCATAGAAGGATCCACGGGGCAAATGACAGGCAAGTCCCATTTCGTTAAATCTTCGAACGACAAAATCCCGCCTCTTGAGGTATTGATCACGCATTCTTCCAACCTCGTCCGAACCATTACGAAGGGCTTCAATGGCAGCTTCCTGACTGAGTATCGGGGAGCACATCATGCAGTATTGATGAATCTTCATCATCGCTTCGATCAGCCAATCCGGACCACAGGCAAACCCTACCCGGAATCCTGTCATGGCAAAAGCTTTCGAAAAACCATGCAGGAAAATGGTACGCTCCTGCATTCCGGGAAATGATGCGATACTAAGGTGTTCGCCTTCATAGGTAAGCTCGGCATAGATTTCATCACTAATCACGATCAAATCCTTCTCGACGGCAAATTTTGCCAGTTTTTGAAGTTTTTCACGATCGGCGGTGCCTCCGGTAGGATTGGTTGGAAAATTGAGCATCAACACCTTGCATCCCGGTTGCCAAGCCTCTTCAAAGGCATCCGGATCGAGGGCAAAGGAATTTTCCGGACTGGTAGCCACTGGGATGGCCTCACCAAAGGCTAGTGTAATACTGGGAGCATAAGAAACGTAACAGGGCTCGTGGTACAGTACTTTGTCGCCCGGATTGAGCAGGGAGCGAAGGGCTATATCGATTGCTTCGGATACTCCAACCGTTACCAGCACTTCTGATCGAGGGTCGTAAGCAGGCCCAAAATACTTTTCCACATAGGAAGAAATTTCCTTTCGAAGCGAGAGTAATCCACGGTTGTCGGTGTAGGAGGTTTTTCCTTTTTCAAGGGCAAAGATGGAAGCTTCGCGAATTTTCCATGGCGTAATAAAGTCTGGCTCCCCGATACCCAACGAAATGGCCTGAGGCATTTCGGAAACGATGGCAAAAAAGTCACGAATTCCCGACCTCGGCAAACCTCTGACGTGTGAGGCGATGTAACCCTCCGGATTCATGTGTGTTTCAAGCGCTGATGGCTGGCTTTTCCGAATGACATCCCTCCTGGTCAATCAGATGCCCATGCTCTTTGTAGGAACGTAAGAGAAAATGAGTGGAGGTGGAAAGAACACCATCGATGGTAGCAAGCCTTTCGGATACGAAGGTTGCCACGGAGTGGAGGTTCTTCCCCTTGACGATGACGAGCAGATCATATGCTCCTGACATCAAATGACAGGCTTCAACCTCATCGAATTTGGAAATCCTAGTAGCCAAACGATCAAACCCACCCTCTCTTTCCGGACTTATCTTCACCTCAATAACTGACTTCACATCGACTTCCTCGGCTTTGTGAGAGTTAATCAGGGGGACCCATCCCAACAAGGATCCGCTATCCCTTAGGCTTTGCAACTCAGCTTCAACCTCATGCTGGGATCGTCCCAGGAGTTTGGCAAGAGATTCGGGTCTGGGGTCACGCGTTTCCTGAATTATGGAAAGTAAATCACTCATAAATGTATGTACATCCTATCAATTGTGAATAACTCGGTAAAGAAGCAAAGAGGATTGAATGTCTACGAGCATGAACGGGAATAAAACTAGCCTTTCAAATCCAATTTCAACAAGAGCAGCAAAATTGAGTTAAGCCCGATGGAATGGGTAATGTCTCCTGCGAGCACCATGTCTTTCAATTTTTCTATCGGGTATAACTCGGTAACGAGTTCTTCGTGCGGATCAAAATTGAGCAAGGCGGTTTTTTCAACGTTTCGAACCAAGATAACGTGGCAACGATTGGACAAGATCGCGGAATTTGGACGAACGATCCCAAGCAGCTCTGGATTTTCACCTGAATATCCGGTTTCTTCAACCAATTCTCTTAGTCCGGCTACCATTGGATCCTCTCCTCTTTCCACAACTCCACCGGGTGGCTCCAAGGAGAATTCCTTGCTGCCATATCGGTATTGCCTGACCAATACGATTTGCTTATCTCCTGTGAGCGCCAGCACGTTCACCCAGTCATTGGTGTCCAAGACGTAGAACTCCCCCGCGACTTTGTCCGACCTTCTAACGAGCCTTTGCTTTCGAACCTGAAAGATTCGACAATCCGCATGCAGAACGTCGTCTTCCAAGTCCCACGGGCTGGGAAGATCCCTATCCTTCATAGTTCCAATTCCAGTCGGACAAACTCAGACAAATCCTTGAAAATTCTGACGTCACTCTCGATCGCATCTCTTTCGATCTCCTGAACAATGGGCTTGCCGGTTCGCACAAGAGCTCCGCGCATACCGGCATTAAGACCGGTTTGAGGATCAGTCCATTTATCTCCGATTACCCAACATCGCGATGCGTCCAAATCATATTTCTCGATCATTTCCATTTCAAATCTAGGGGACGGCTTTCGGTAGCCTCCTGCCTCATCGGGAGATTCCGGAGCGATGCAGACATCCGCAAAAAAATCCTCAACCCAGCCAAACTCTTGATACATCCTTGCATTACACGCATGTACTTCGGCCCAACCGTAATAACCTCTGGCAATTCCAGACTGATTCGTATGCATAAAGAGCAGGTATCCACTGTTTCTAACTTTTTCCAAAATGGATCCTACCCCAGGTATGATTTCCAACTTTTTAGGATCCTTGAGATAATGAGCATCCTTGATCAAGGTACCGTCACGATCCAAAAACAAGGCCCGTTCCTTCGACATATCGATCAAGAACAAGAGAAAAGAATTTCCTCGGGAGAAACCGTAGCCGTCCCCACTTTGGCAACAACCACACCAGCCGCTAAATTGGCAAACTCTGCAGCAGTTTCAAATGACTCACCCGCTACCAGGGCCAAGGTCAAAGATGCAATCACCGTGTCTCCCGCACCCGATACGTCGAAAACTTCGCGGGCAGCCGTTGGGATAATCCGCTGTATGCTACCCTCCTTGGCCAAAAGCATCCCATCCGAACCCAATGTGATAGCCAGCAAGCGGGGTGAATAACGCTCAAATATTCTGGCAACCACTTCATCAGCGGGAAAGGATTCCCTGGTCTCCCTGGACAAGCCGGCCAATTCAAGAGCTTCCAAGCGATTCGGAGTGAGCAAATCCGGACTAGCGTATTCCAGTAATCGGCTTGGCTTGGGATCGACGGATACAAATCGTGCGAATTTACGGATCAGGGACAAAAGATCGTTGGACACAAAGCCTTTCCCGTAATCAGAAACGATCACTGCATCTGCCTGCGAGATTTTTTCTTCAAGAAAATTTCCAATGTTTTCAAGTCCTGGATTATATTGGGATGCAGGCGCCTCCCGATCCACCCTACAAATCTGGTGATTGGAAGCCGTAACCCTCGATTTGCTGATTGTGGGAGCGGATGAGAATCGAGAGACTGGATCTACAAAGATTCCGGAAGTCTCCAAAATTCCCACCAACTCATCTCCACGATCGTCACGACCAAACCAACCAAACGACTCTACGCTTGCCCCAAGAGAACGAAGATTCAGGGCAACGTTGGCCGCTCCACCGGCCACGCATCTTTCTTCGGCGACCGAGAGCACAGGCACGGGAGCTTCCGGAGAGATTCGGCTTACTTCACCGATTACGTAGCGATCCAGCATGACGTCTCCAACCACCAGCACTCGAAGGCTCTTGATCTGTTCGAGAAGTTCTTTCATTTATGAATGTTCAATGATGCGGATTTTTTTGTTTCTGCCAATCGCGATCCTTTGCCTATCTACAATATCATGCAAGGATTCAAAACCTGCGATTAGTGAGTCCACGAATCCAAGCTGGCACGAAATAAGAGTTGGAGGTTCCGTATTGCGCCTTGAACTCGCCCTGGACGCAAACACCAGGGAAAAGGGATTGATGCACAGGGATAAGCTCGGACATGGAGAAGGTATGCTTTTTGTTTTTGAATCTCCGCAACCCATGAGGTTTTGGATGAAAAACACTAGAATACCACTTGATATCGGTTATTTCTCATCGGATGGCCGCCTTAAGGAATTGCATCGGGGGCAACCCTTTGACCTTTCTGGGATGCCATCTCAGTCCCAATTCCTGCAATTCGTAATCGAACTAAATGCAGGAGAATATCTCAACTTAGGCATCCGGCTGGGTGACCAAATGGATTTGGAAAATCTTAGCCGTGCAATTTCAGCAGAAGGAAGTGACCCTTCCCTTTACGGACTACCTGACTATAAACGATAACCACTGGGGTTTCGGCTTTGCCAACGCCAGGCATCAGCAAGCATTTCACCCAAATTCCGGGCCGTTCTCCAACCTAAGAGTTTTTCAGCAAGATAAGGATTGGCCCAGGCTTCCGTAACGTCCCCCGGTCGTCGATCCACCAATTCGTAGGGGATTTTCTTTCCGGTTGCTTCCTCAAAAGCGGCAATCACTTCCAATACACTCGATCCCCTGCCCGTACCTAGGTTGCAAATGAACCCCTGCCCCATTTTTTCCAGCGCTCCTATGGCCTTCAGATGCGCATCGGCCAAATCAACCACGTGTAGATAGTCCCGTATTGCGGTGCCGTCACGGGTTGGGTAATCGCTTCCAAAAACTCGAAGTTTCTCTCGCTGACCCGTTGCCACCTGACAAACAAAGGGCACAAGATTATCGGGGATGCCTTGCGGATCCTCCCCGATCTCGCCACTTGGATGAGCACCCACTGGATTGAAGTAGCGAAGCACCGCCGCCTTGAAATCTTGCTTCGCGGATCCATGATCCCGAATAATTTCCTCCAACTGAAACTTTGAACGGCCATAGGGGCTGGAAACTATGCCCACCGGATGTGATTCATCGAGAGGAACTTTTTGCGGTTCCCCATATACCGTGCAGGAGGAGCTAAACACCAAATTCTTAACTTCCGCAGATTCCATGGCCTGTAGCAGGGTGATCGATCCAGAAACATTGTTGTGATAATATTTGAGAGGAAACTCGGTCGATTCCCCTACCGCTTTGAGGGCTGCGAAATGCACGACGCAAGAAATTTCAGCATGCTGTAAAAATAGTTCTTCCAAAAGCGCCTTGTCCGTAAGATCGCCTTCGATGACTACAGGTTCCTTGCCTGCCAACTTGCTCACCCGGATCAATGATTCCGGGAAGGAGTTTGAAAAATTGTCCAAAACCACGACGTCATGTCCCGCTTCTAATAATGCCAATGTCGTATGACTGCCAATATACCCCGCGCCTCCTGTGACCAAAACCTTCATCAACGACTACCTTTGGTTAGGGATCTCAGGGTTGAGAGAACGATTTCCAAGTCAAAAAAGAATGAAGCGTATTTGATGTAATACAAATCATGCGCCAGTTTTTCACGGGAACTCTCCTCATCGGATGCATACTGAGAACGAATCTGAGCCCATCCGGTCAGTCCAGGTTTCACCAGCGATCGGCACTCCCAATGCGGAATCTCTCGTGACAAAATCCTGTCGAATTCAGGCCTTTCGGGTCTCGGCCCGACAACGGACATGTCTCCCTTCATTATATTCCACAACTGAGGAATTTCATCGATTCTCCACTTGCGTAGAAATTTTCCCACTCTCGTAATTCTGTTATCCTGCTTGTCCGCCCACTGTGGTCCGGAACTTTCAGCTTTTTTATTCATCGTTCTTATCTTGTGTAAAGTGTAGGGATTCCCCATGAACCCGGACCTTGTCTGATTGAAAAAAAGCGGGAAACCAGATTCCAGAACGACGGCGACAGATGCTAAAAGTAAAATCGGAGACAACACACTGATGCCGCAAAACGAGAGTCCTAGGTCCAATAATCTCTTGACTCTTTTGTTAAATGGGCTCCTCAAGTGAAGATCCAGGCTCATCAGCCAATTCGTGTCAACGTACTCCGGGGGCAAACTGCGAAATGATTCGCACCAAAAAAGTTCGATAGGGGAGATTTTGGTGCCCGCAGAAACAAATTTCAGGACTTCCCTTTCGTTCAAAATTCCCATTCTTTCTGGAACTACGACATCCGCCGAATAATCAAAGGAAGAAAAACTTTCCTCTTTCCCAGACCTTTTCCTTCCATGTCTAATCCACTGGAAAGGAATTTTCAATTCTCTGGCTTTTTGCTCGATTCTTTCCGCAAAAGAATCCTGAACAAGTAAAAGTACCTTGGTCTTTTTCATGGAATTGATTCTGGAAAGAACCACGGAAAAGGTGAAGGACAGCAGAGTTGATCCAAGAGTAACATAGGCGATTACGTACCGACCAATAAAATCATATTCGATCAACCAGATGATTAATATCAACAGGGTCGATGAAACTCCCGCCGAACAAAGCGTGAAGAACAAATGGCTCCATCCGGAATTGCATGCGTCGACCTCATACCTTCCAAAAACCTCAAGAGAGATCGCAAAAACAAGGCCGTGCAAAAGGGAGTACCCAACCAACCACGATTTATCGATCAACAAAAGCGTCTCCGTAAAATGAGCGAAATTAATTGGCAAGACAGCGAACAAAAAGGATCCGATAATACAGTTGAGAACAAACTTTCCTCTTTTATCCAAAGACCAATCTTCTCGTACGCCGGAACTTTCCTGTTCAGTTAACATGCAGGTCCTGTCTTTCAAATCGTTTCATCTTTGCATTCTCCAACCGGTATACTTTGTCGCAAATACCAAGGGGGGCATCGCTATGAGAGATCATTACGATGGTTTTCTTGCCTCGCAACGGATGAAAAGTGTCCAAAATTTCTCGCTCCGTCGTACGATCCAGAGCACTCGTAAATTCGTCAAGAACAAGAATATCAGGATCATTGTACAAGGCGCGGGCAACTCCTAATCGCTGTTTCTGTCCACCACTCATCCTTGCGCCTCTTTCGCCCAGAAACGTATCCAGTCCTTTGGGGGCATCTTGAACAAAATCCTGCATGCTGACAATTCCTAGAACCTCCCATACCCGGTCTTCATCAATTTCATCATCTCGTAAACCGAAAGCAACGTTACGCCTGATTGAATCATCCAGTACGTAGACCTCCTGAGGCACGTAACCAATGTTACTGAACCAACGATTATCCTGAATACCCACAAGTCTTTTTCCATCCAAAAATATTTCGCCGCCAGTAGGCTCGATCAATCCAAGTATCAAGTCCGCAAAAGTGCTCTTCCCGGACCCACTCGGCCCAGTCAAACCGATAGTACCACCCTTGGGTATAGCAAGATCGACAGAATCCAAAATCGGATGGGACAGATCATAGGAAAAAGAGACCTTGGAAAAGGATATCTCGCGCTCGAACTTTAAGTGATTCGTATTTTCGGCAGGCAATGCATTGGTATCTTCTGCATCTTTACGATCCGATTGTTTGGAAGAAAATTCGCCAAGCAATGTATCCACGCTTGCCCATCCGTAACGCAGACTTTGGAAGTTATTGAGGATACGGCTGAAACTTGGAATCAAACGAAAGCCCGCCGAGGACATCAAACCAAGCATGTAAGTAACTTCCTGATATGATTTTCCATTCCATAAAAGATAGGAACACATGGATACGAGGCCACAAACTGCAATTATTTCAACGCCAAGTTTTGGTACGTACTGAAAGATATATTCCCGTTTGTCCATCAAGCCAGAAATCTGGTTGGGCTTGTGAAAACGGCGTAGGAAGAATTCGGTTTTGCCGGAGAGAAGAATCTGTTTGATTGCACCAAGTCCTTGCTGCAGATGCTTCAATTTTTTCTCTTCGGCTTCCAACCTCTCCTGGCCCCAAGATCCAACAACCCGATGGGTGGCCTTGACAAACGTTAAGATCAAAAACCCTAGAACAAATATTAAAAAAACGGATCCTTGCGGCTCGACCCAAATAATTAGGGCGATTATTGAAAAGAGCACGAGGATTTCCGTGATCAAATTTACCACGGGCATCAAAAAGAAGCTACAATAAGAGCTAACCTCTGTGGTTAAATTCCTCAGCATAACAGAGCTATTCGTACCCAAATGATAAAAATAGGCCTTTCCCATGTATTTCCTGAAAAGATTCAAGGCTATTTCTCTCTTTGCGCTGTACACAAAGGTCCCTTGACAATGGATCTGAAAAAACAAGTAAAGGTTCTTCAGGAAAAATGCCATGGCCAAAGCCCCCAATCCAAGGAATATAAGCTTTTCGTGACCGGGTCGGCCTAATGATTGGAGAATCGGACTGAGGAATTTGAATTTCTCAAAGAATGATGCATCCAACAGAATACCCAATGCGGGAACAATCATGCCGACGCTAAGAGTTTCCAGACACATGCCCACTATTATTACAGGAATAAGAAGGTACATTCTTCGGCGAGCTTTGGGGCTCAGTATCTTGAATGCAGTGAGAAATTTAATCACCGTGACAAGGGTTACGTATGATTAAAACTAAATTGCGTCCACCATCCACACTCTGTTTCGGTTAAGTAAGACAGCCTCTTTGATTCTCTTTAAAAAGCTTATAAAGATAGACCCTCCCGACACTTGATTGAATGATACCAACCCCTGCTCCTTCATAAACCGTAATGCATCCTTCAAGTCCCTATAATAGGGTCGGTAAACCTCGGTGAGTATCTTGTAGGGAATTTCATATCTTCCCAAGTGAATTCTTGCCGAATTTATCAGACGAACGCCATGAAAATGAAAAAAAACCGATTGATCTGAATCCAAAATCGTAGCGTTCCATGGCGCGAGAGCCAGATTCTTGTTTTGAAGCACGTGGACGTCGTCTGGGAAAATATTTTCCCATTCATCCAGGTACTTTTGGTCGCCAAACTTACCATCCTCCAAACGATTGTAGCACCACTCACAACATCTTGCTTCCCACCATTTCCTAACTCTTTCGGATTCCTCGCGTTTAAAAATCATGAATTGTACGCAAAACCTTCCAAATTTGTTCAAGTACGAGTATTCAGACGAATAGTTATGCTCAGTTATCAGCACCGATTTCAATGACTTCTGCAATTCCTGGAAGATCTCCAGGGGATTACGCAGGAACCAAAGGTCAGAGTCAATATAGGTCACCCTCTTTACCGAGGGATTCAGATCGAACACAAATTTTGGAACCATGGGGGTAAGGGTCCAGCAATACTCAGCCCTCGTCCTCCCACCTTTGAGATTTTTCAAAACATGGTTTTCCAAGTTTCCAAGCTCAAGCAATTCAAGCCTCGGGGAATCGAAATTTTTCAGAATCTCAAATGTTTTCTGATCCATGCAAACGACCCAGAGCGTAAAATCCTTCAGGTGTCTTTGCATGGAACTTAACAAGGCCAAGCCCTGAGGCATGTAAAGACTGTCGAAAATCGTAACAAAGTGTTCCATTAACCCATTTTCCTAAAGATCATGCCTTTCCAAGTTGCTCTTCCACTCAAACAATCCGGGGAAATGAATTCCTCTAAAAGTTCATAGCCAAATTCCCCAAGGCAATTCAGCACTTCGTTTTGGTTGAAAAGATGGCAAGGATAACTGGCCTTGTAAATGTGCGAGGGTACACTTTGTTTTTGAATGAAGGTATGGGCATCATCTTTCAAGAATGGGGTTCTGTCCATAGCGATAACAGGTATGTTCCGTTTGGCTATGTCCGAAAGCAATGCAAATGGTTCCTGCAGATATTGCAATACGCTGGACAGAATGGCCATATCAGGAATGATTGTTTGAAATGCGTCATCCAAGCTCGATGAGAAGGATAGAATTTCATCAGCGATAAACTCCGTGCCAACGCGGGCGGTTTCTACTTGCTCGACAATATGCCAGGATACTTTGTTCAAGCCCTCGAGAAACTTTTTATTTTGAAAATAAGTACTTCCCAAAGAACCGCCAAAATCCAAAACCTTGATTTTACCTGAATTTCTTGCCGCTACCCACATAAGAGTAGCAAGAATTGGCCAGCAGTAAATAATCCTATCAAACAAAACGGAGTCACGACTGTACGCCCGTCTTCCTTCCTTAACTTCAAGGGCTGCATCTAGCGTTTTTTGTAAAATTCCGTCGTCATCATAACCGGTACATTGCATCATTGCCTTTTCCCAGCTGTCATAACGACCGGATAAACGAATTCCTTTGGGATTTACCAATCTGAACAATTCAAGAAATACTGGAGGAATCCATTTTTTTAAAATCATTCTATTTAACGTCAATTTTTGAAAAAAGATGAAATCATCCGCAGACTCTTAGCGAATTTTGTTTGTTTGTTACTGCTAAAAAAATCCGCAAAGGCAGAGTACCCGATTGCGGACGGAACAACCTCAATATCGACAACCGGGACAGGCTCCTTTTCAATCCCGACGTCCAAAAATGAATAATTCCCACAATGAGTACCCGATCGGTCGTTCCCAATATTTTGAACAAGGCTTTTGCCTGGATAAAGCGTAAGCATGTTTTTTAAAAAAAGGGAAGCATGCCATCGAATGGCCCACGAATCGACCTCCCCTTCAACTTGTTTTTTCAATAAACCACTGTACGAATAAGCCCCGCCAAAATCGAATTCATCGATAAGGTGTTCATCCTTCAGCGCTTGTAATAACTTTGATCCATCAGCCTCGAATAAATCCCACGCTCTTTTCCACGTAGCCCACCCCCAACAATCCGCGCCTTTCATAAGAAAATTAGTCGGTAAAACACGTTTTGTTGGATAGACGTAACCATGAATACTGCCTACCTCTTGTACATTGCAATACTTGTTCAAGCCGTCTGACATGAAAGATAGAAAACAGGGTGAAATCAATAAGTCATCCTCCAAAACGATGCAACTTTCCCATTGAGACAAGCAATCGGTAACGCCACTGACAATAGACTTGGACAGACCGTAATTCTCATCCCTTGTAACGAGCGTAAGTGACTTGAAAGCTTGGACGGATCGAAAAAGTGATCGGACTTGGCTTACTGCCCGGAAATCGGCTTCAGACTTTGGTCCATCCGAAAATACAATCAGTTCATAATGGGAAACATTCGGGTTCGATAATATGGACTCTAACGTTTTCTTAGCGTGATCATATCTATTGTAAACAAAAAGTAGTATTGGAGGATTCAAATTAATCGATAAGTTCGATCATAAAATTTCTGAACAACTCTTTGCTAGGTTGGGCGAAATATTTATGATTAATTTTTTTAATAAATTTTTTATCGAAAAATCTGATCAGGCTTCCCTTGGAATCTAGCACGCTAACATCCTCCTCCTTGATTTCATGCTCAAATGATAAAAATCCTCGCTTACTCCATACGGCTGTAGGCAATCCAAAATATATGGATTCAAGCACCACCGTTGAATAACTCGAAATATGAAAGTCACAGAGATGAAGCAAACTGTAAGTATTGTCGCTTTCAAGATCTGAAGAATTAATGCAATTGGAATGTTTGCTTACAAAGTCATTTACAAAACTTGAAGTATTTTGGAAATTAGGATGAACTCTAAAAATCCAGTAAAAGTCCATTAATTCATCGATCGATTCCTCTATAAAATGAGGGACGACATAATTTTGTGATGATTCATCCTGTAGAGTAACAAGTACTAATTTCTTGTCGGATGGTAGAGCATTTCTATTACTGGAAACAAAGAACTTATAAGCATAATCAATCCACAGATTACCAAGAGTTTTGGGTTTATGATTTTTATGAAAAAAGGAATGTCTTAAAATATTTTGGGTAAATAGATTACCCCATGTGAGAAAAAAGTCCGGTATGACGTTGTAACCACCTAAAGGTACGTTTTTCAAACCATTGTACATTAGATGATAAGGGCCTTGCTTACCATGTTGAAGATCAAAGGAAATGATTTGGCTTAAGCGAGCGGCCCAGATTAAACCCATTTGCGGAGGGTCATAATAACAGGTTGTAACAATAAATTTGTACTTGTTTTGATTCAATAATAATACAAACAAATTTTTAAAAGCATGGGTTTTTAAAAATTCATGATAAACACTCAATAGTAATAGAATCTGGTTAATTTTAAAAAAATATGCATAATTATAGATAGATCTGAAATCAAAATGTAAATCTCGCAATATACTAAAGTGTAAAAAGGGTCTTTGATTGATGATTATGGAAGGGATATATCTATTTTCCCTTAATAAAAAAGAAAACTTATCGTAAGAAAAGTAATCGGATACGAAAGATATAAATGGATCGATAATTCTGGAAAAACTTTTATTATTTATGGTTTGATTATAATAAGTTTGGGGAGAATAAATAAAAATATCGGAATTAGAAGATTTTTTTGTCAGAATAAAACAATTTAAAAATCTGTTAAATATTAAGTACTGAATAAGTAGAAAACAAATCTTTGAAAAATAGAATATACAATGTATGAAGTCGTTGAATAGACTAAATCTGAAAAGATTAACTCTTCTCCATAATACTAAACGAAAAAAAGGAAAATAATCATATACTTTTGAAATATTATGGCTGTAAAAATAAAATTCTAAGGAAAGAATTCTTTCAAGTACCAAATTGTATTTAAAAATCAAAATTTTATTAGCTTTTTAAAATAATACTTAAAAGCAAAAAAATTATATTCTATTGCTTTATTTATATTTGATAAACTTAAAAAGACGATTGAAAAGTATTTTTTTGAGTAATAATATGTAGCGTAAAAAACTGAAAACTGATAAACTAAAACACAAAGTAGAAATTGATTTAAATTTAAGTCCTCATTATAATGGATATAAGTAAGATAAATTAGTGATAAAGGAAAGTTGATATAAAATAATTTCTGAACCAATTCCTTGTAGGTAAAAACTCTTGCAAAAGAATAGTAACAAAGCTTAAAAAAAGGAAGAAATAGAAATAAAAATGAATATTTTACAATATATTGGTAATTTGCATTTATGAATAGAATACTAAATATTTGCAAAAATAAACAGTAGAAAAGTCCAACTGCAAGATACATAATAATTGCTCTAGTATTGTATATATTATATTCAGTAGCATTATTTTCCTTTAATAAATGAAAAGACTTCGGTAAAATAGTTTTGTTTATACTCTCGACAAGAAATAACAACGGACTGCAAATTCCAAATAAAAAAACTATTTCACCTACTAAACTCAAAGAATTTTCGGCGATGATAATTCGATCTATTGTGAACACACTGCCCACAACTAAAGTATTCGGAAGCGATCGTAGTAGAAATTTCGAAGTATTCTTCGTTTCACTCTTATCTTTTAAATTGAATTTGTATTCTCTGAACATAATTATAATACAAATTGATCCTATAATTGAAAGAGATAAGAGTAAGGTATTTATCCTACCATCAATTAAACTGTCGTAATGCTTTAATAATACTAAGAATAAACCTAACTCCAAACTTGCTTTTGCCAATACTATAAAGAAATACTTTCTTAGATTTCTAAGTCCTTGGTTAATACTCAAATACACGAGTGTAATATAATTAAATATAGAGTATATAAAAACGAAGTTTAAATGTTTTTCAGAAAGAATAAATATAGAGTTATGTTCAAAAAATATCTTATATAAAATATATGTTATAGCTGATGATAACAAAAATATTTTTATAATTGAAGAAAGCGTAGCTTTAAATTTTTGAGGGTTTTTCACGACACGCAACCTTGCATAGGTATCACCTCCCATACCTATGAAAATTTGTAAAAAAGCGCCGATGGAAAGAAAGAGTCCAAGATAACCGAGTTCATCTTTCTCAAGCTGATTTGACAGTAAACAAAGAAAAAGGAATGCAACACCCTTTTCAATTATGCCACATAAAGTATAAATCGTGAAGTCCTTCAAGATTTCAACTTTTGGCAGTCATCACAGACCAAAATGATTCTTAATCTATGTGATCTTATGCTTTTCTCTGTTCAATGCCCTGTCTTGAGTCATATCACCGAGTATCCTTTGCGATTTTCCCTTTAGTACCTTTGCCAAATTGAAAGAAGATTGCAGGAACCATCCTGAACTGAAGAACCTGTCCCGACTCTTTCTTCGACCAGACGGATAGGTATCTATTCTAAGTACTTTCCTTTCCCCGTTTTCTTCTACTATTCCTCCTCTGTGGAAACCATCAGGATCAAAAACAATCAAGTCACCGGCATATGCCTCTAGGGTTACAGGATTAATGACTCTTTCATCCGGTACGTCATTGGGCAAATTATGAACGGAACTCCCGACAGCGAGGTTATAGGCGGTTCTGTACCTTCCTTCCCAATGAGTACCGGGACAGTATTCGAATGCACCGTCTTTTTTTCTTGTGTCACTAAGATAAATCCAAAACTTGAGAGTCTGCAATCGATCGAAATGCCATGGCAAAATTGGGATCCGGCAGGGTTTCAAATGCGTCAAAAGTACGTTTGCGGCAACCTTACAGCCATTGGGGGCATAAAAGAGTTTAGAAACATCAGTAATAAACTGTGAATGAGCGATCTCCTCAAAAATTGGATGGCCTTTTTTACTCGCTTTTACAAGATCCACGACGCCCTGTCTTCCACCCTTGTTTGTGGGATGCCCGGTCGTGGACGCGCAAATATCATCATCGCCGGAGACTGCTTTGTCAAATGACTCGCAAAGGCTCTTTTTCTGTTCATTCGATAAAAAATCACGAACTATGGAAATTCCGTATTTACTAACTACTCTAACGACTGATTTCGCTTCACAAGGACATTCAAAATCGTATGAAGGAAAATCCACAGACCTCTGTTCAATCATTGAAGCACCTCTTGTATTGGTAGCCGATCCAAAAGAACCCGAATGGCATCGGCCTTCTCTCCGGGTAGTGGCATAAGAGGCATCCGGTCATGACTGCTCATATGGTTAAAATGCTCAAGAGCCACCTTGATTGTCAAGTGCCACCCATATTTCTTTATGCCATGTTCAAAAAATGGAGCTTCAATATCTTCAACTATGGTATTCACTATTTTCGTATTTCCAGATCTCCAAGCCTCCCAGAATGCCGTTGCCAACCTAGGTTCGAATACACCGATACCATTTAGCCAGGATTGACATCCGATGTTTTCAAATCTGAGCCACTGGCTCTTCCCCCCACCTGAAATGATTACAGCCAATCTTTCCTTTACAAGATTGATCACTTCAGCGGAGAATTCATCGTTTTTGGCATCCTCCTTGATGGCAATGACGTTACTTAAGTCCGCGACCCGATCCAACAAACTCAGGGGCCATTGCACAAGTGGTCCACCCAGACCGTTTAGAAACGGCATTTCATGAATCAGAATACCGATTGAGCTCCGATCGTTGACGAACTTGAAATGCTGAAAAATTTGTTCATCGAAATAAAATCTTTCCCTGACGATTAAGGAAATAATATCGGCTCCTACGGATTCCGCGTGCTCTGCAAATTCCAGAGTCTTGCGGGTTGAGCAATGGGGAGGATCCGCCACGATAACGATATTTCGCTCATCTATTCCCTTGACCGTCTTGACCACAAATTCATTGAGAAGCTTTATTTCCTCAAACGTGAGTTGGGAAAATCGACTGTTGTAAGCCATTACGTAGAAAATTCTGCCGCCTCCCTTGTAAATCGCATAAAGGTATTTTTGCAGAGCCTCAAAATCGATCTCGTCATTTACTGGGTTAAAGGGTGTTAGAACGGAAAATACAGGACCTCTTATTTTTTCTCGGAGCGAAGATAGATGACTCATAAAATTCTAGCTTATGTAATTTCTTTCCAATAATAGATTGGCAAAATCAAGATCATATTGGTAATCGATGTCCACGGAAGCCAAGCTATCCATTTCGTATCCCTTAACCGTTCCTTGGAAAAAATTATCGGCTAATCGTAGCTTGGCCAACCACGAAATGTAAAACCCTCCATTGACCCGATAATAGCATTGAAAATCCTGTGATCTCGTTTCTCCGGTGACCAAGGGGGAAGGATCAAGAACGGCGGTTTTGTTTAGAATCATGGTACTTGGATCCATACCTACCGTAAGTTGCAAGGGCTCATCTTTCTTGCAAACGCTAACGACTGAAAAATCATTTTTCTCCAGCATTTTCAAACCTTCTCGAATATGAGTGGAAGTACGGAAGGGACAGGTTGGCAAAAACAGACCGATTTGATCGTAGTCATTGAATCGATCCTGAACGATTATGCTCTTCACCAGATCCATGACCTTCACCTTGTCGCCTGCCAGATGATGATTTCGAGGCTCGACCCAAATCTCAGGAAAATTTTCCGCAAAGGCCAACATTTCTTGGTCCTCCGAAGAAAAAAGAATGGTTTCAAAGAGTTTGGAACCAACTACAGCTTCTATAGTATATTGTACGAGTGGTTTACCTCCCAGATGCAGTAAATTCTTTCTAGGCAAGCGTTTTGAGCCTCCTCGCGCTGGAATTATGGCTAATCTCTTGATTACGCTAACCTTCTTTTGCCAAGCATCCGCCCGTAGCAATCTTTTCCTTCATCAATTTCTCAATTTTGGCAAGAGCTGTATAAAAACCTTTACCATTATTCAAGTGCCCCTGCCAAATCTCAGGAATGAATCCGGCATCTATCGATCCTATGATTTGAAAAAGATGATCGAAATCAATACATCCATCCCCCAGTTGCAGTCCTTCTTGCGTAGTACCGGCACCATCTGCAATGTGTAGATGCCTGGTTAATTTACCCATATCCTTGGTAAACGCATTTAAGTCGCGATTAATCGAATTACAATAAAGCAGGGCATGAGAAGTATCATAACAAACCCCGAATTTAGTCTCCTCGGAAAATTGCTTGATTTCTCGAGAGTCCATAAAAATCGAATTGTACCACTGCCCGCCAAAATACCAAGGATTCGGGGGCATGTTCTCTATTAGCAATTCAACGCCATCCGTATCAACGCTTTGCAGATTATTTTTAAGAATTGCATACTGATCGGTTTTATTTGTCTCGACCAAAGATTCAAAATGTCCCCCTGGATGCACAACGACCTTGGGACCTCTTTGGGTGCATACCCCCTTGAACTTCGCGCCCAGAGTTTTTGCCAACTCCAGGGTCTTGTTCAGCATCTCCATTGAATACTCCAGTACCTCGGCATCGTCCGTAGCAAAATCAATTAACTTGTCCTGATAATATTCGGGCGCATGCACGACTAACTCCTGATCATATGAGGAGAAGCGAGAATCCAGCGAATGAGGGTTGCATTCAACCAGATCACGCCAGGTCAAATGAATCTCAATCAATTTTGGTTTCCAATCCAAGAATTCCTCAAAGTCATTCAGTCGACCTACTATGCCCCATTTCTTGCTTATATCAAACGATTCGGTTTTTTTTGAAGCTGGGGTAACGTCGTCATATTGAATATAATCATCCCGACTGACGTCTTTGGACAAACTGCATCCTACAAACTTATCCAAATCCAAGGGGGACACCCCTCGCGCTGGGGTCTTTGCAACAAGATCCTCACTCTTCAAAATGTCCCCACGCTTTAAGTCTCGTACGAGAACAAGGGATTTACCAAGAGCAATCCGGTTGACCTGTTCACCCTGGTTGAGAATCCTTGCTTCTTGCCCTAAAGAAGCTTCTACCTCTCTGATGTCGGCGATCATTTTCTTGAATTCCTCGGGCTCGAGAGACGAACTATGATCCGGCCCTTCCGCATTCCTATCCAAAGTCAGATGTCGCTCTATAATTCCAGCGCCTAGAGCAACAGCAGACAAGGTTGGTAAATAACCTCTCTCGTGACCGGAGTAACCAACGACCCGCTGGGTAATCCTTTTCAGTTTCTCAATATATTTAAGATTCAGGTCAATGACTGACGCAGGATAAGTGCTATTGCAATGAAGCAGACAGTACTCGACTCCCCAGAAATTCAATTTATCGATCACCCGATGAATCTCATTCTCGGTGGACATACCCGTTGAAACAATCATGGGTTTGCCCAATGCAGCCACTTTTTCAAGGAGTTCCAGATTCGTAAAATCTGGGCTTCCAATCTTAATCGCGGGCAGGTCCATTTGCCTCAATACCTCAATAGAACTCAGATCAAAAGGGGTGGCTAAAAACAGAATGCCAACCTTCTTTGCATAACTTTTCAAGGTAACCAAGGCATCGGAAGGGAGCTCCGATTTTCTTAGCTCACTTAATAGATATTGAGTGCCATGTTCCGCCTTCAAAGAATCTTCAAGTACGGTGGAAGTATATAAACTCTCAAAGTCTCGAACCTGCACCTTGACTGCATCACAACCCGCTTCAACCGCATGATCGACGAGCTTTCTTGCTATCTCCAGGGAACCATTATGATTGATTCCGATTTCAGCAATAACGAAGGTTTTGCTTTTTTCATCTATTCTAAAGCTTCCTATTTGGAAGGTGCGTCTTGAACCTCTTTGAGCCAAAGCAACAAATTTGCCTTCTCCATCTACCACGGGTATTTGATTGCAAGACTTCAGGAGATGATAAATTTCGCCCGGAGAGGAGTCCTCTTTGACGTATTTGCAGTTTGGATTGAAAAGACCATGAATATTAGATGACTCGACTTTACCATTATTCAAAAACCAGTTCAGGATATCCCCGTTCGTAATTACGCCTTTTAGATGATTCTCTTCATCAACAACAACAAGTATACGGGCTTTTTCTTTTTTGTATTTCGTAAGCACGTCAGCGGACTTATCAGTTATGCTGACCCTGTATTTGTGAATTGATTTGTCTAAAATCATCTTGCGGAAATTATTTCAAGGGATCCCAAAGATGAGCGATGGGAATATTGGTGTCGTGCTTCTTAAAAACCCATACTTTTCGGATAACGTCTCTTGTAAGAAACTCCAAACTATTCTTAGCAACACCCTTCATCGAACCGAACCAATATCTTGATAGGTAACGTAACCAGGCTTTCAGATTCCGGTTCGTAAAATTTCCTTCGTAAACTAGGTCGAAACCACTAAAACATGCTGCGGAAATGTATTCCGCTTCCCTGAAAAAACTGTCATTTCGATCACCATTTTTTATTCTCGTCCCAAACCTTACTTCCTCGCACTCATACTTCTTATGATATTCTAAGTTCGACGTGGAATTTTTCATAGCAGGTTCCTGGGCAAGAAGATACGCTCCTGATTTCATATTTCTGGCTAGCGATTTAAATGTCGTCAACAGACAATCGGAATGATGCAGAGACCCGAAGGAAAAGGCGAAATCGACTTGATCATCTAACAAGAAATTAGAAAAACATCCATGTATGGGAAATACCTTTTCACTCACTCCATAGTGAATTATATTCTTGGGCATTAATTCATTTGTAGCGACAACCGAATTTTCTAAAGCAAAAACCTTCTCTACCGAATGATTCAATGCGAGAAAGACACTTGCATAGGCACTGCCCGCACCAAGATCCAGCGCTTTTCCGGAAATTGAACAGAACTTTCGTTCAAAGAACTCGAACAGTTGAAGTCTCGGATTAGTCAAAAAGGAAGCATAGTCATGGCTGAGCATTCTGGTATGAATGTTTTCGTGCAATCTCCGGTCTACAGGTTTCATCCAACCTCAAGGTCCAGAAGTTCTGCGTAAGCACTGGCAATACCCTTGATATGAAATCTTTGCCGGGAAGCTGAAATTGCATTTTCCTTAAACTTTGCCCGTTTTTCAGCATCTTCCTTCAATCTAAGTATCAATTCAGCTAATTTTTCTGAATCTTCTGGAGGGCATAAATACCCACAAAGGTTTTCATTGATTAATCGAGCTGTTTCACTTCGTTCTTCCACGCAAGCAATGACAGGCACGCCTGCTGTCATTAATCCAATCGTTTTAGAAGGAACTGAAAGCCCCGTTTGGGTCTGGTTGAGTCCAACCAACCCGCAATCAAATTCGGACAACAAGCTCCCTAATTGTTCTCTCTCCACATAAGTTTGAAAATGACAGTTCGATAAATTATTCAAATGGCAATAATTTTGCGCAGATGTTTTTTGGGCACCCTCACCCACAAAAATAAATTTGATATCCTCGTGGTCTTTAAGAATTTCTGCCGCTTTTAGAAAGGTCTCGATAGGGTGAAACTTTGCCAAGTTGCCTGAATAACCGACCACAAAGGTATCTTCTTCGACTTTCCAAAGATCACGAAAATAGTTATGTGGAAGAGCTTTCTGTCCAACATTATCTGTATCACACCAAATGGGGATATATGCTGGCTTGGCTTTCCAATTAATCGGCCTATTCGAAACAATTGCCTGCATGCAACGACCTATGGTAATAACATGGCAGGCCTTGTCATATACCCTATTGGTCATCAGATCTAATAACTTATAGAAAAGACTGTTCCTGGATAAGAGGTTATGATTAGCGAGGGTCTCCGGATATAAATCAAACAGGGTTATTGTATATCTAAACCTCTTGAGAGGCTGTAATACATAGAGTAAGAGAGGTAAAAAAAAGGGATCTGTAAAAACATTTAAACGTGATCCACAAGGAAGAAATAGAGCTTTGAGGAAGAGCGAAGACGTATAGGTTATTTGATTAATAATTTTTCCTACCAACCATATTTTGGGCAAAGTGGATGACCATACTCTAACTATTTTGACTCCCTCAAAATAGAGAACGGCAGGAACATGACTTGATTTTTTAAGAGTTGGTTGCGCACAATGCACTTCAATTTCAAATTTATCAGCTAACCGAGTGAAGAGTTCGGTAATTACCTGTCCGGTCGAAATGAGTTCAGGATAAAAAAATTGACACCAAACTATAAGTTTCTGTCTCTTTACAGAAGTCAAGAATCAGCAAGCAACATCCCGCAAATTAGCATAAGGCTATCAGGAGAAGAAAGATACGATCAGATTGAGTTTTCGTTTTTTCGTAAACGAGCGGCAAAGCTTGAAATTGAATCATGGATGCGCTCAAGTAAAACCTCATCCTGTACAGATAAACTACTCCTGCCGTCCATAAATGTATATTCTGCTTTACCATAGGCGAAGTTTCTTCCTGAAATTGAAAATTCTACAGTGAATTCTTTGTCTCTTGAAAAGTATCCGGTCTGTTCGGAATCTCTCCAATGAATCGCTTTGCCTGTGGCTGGTCGGGCATCCTCAAGAGGTGAACCTAATCTGTTGTCAGCATGATAAAAGCTAATTTTGGCTTTGTAGAATTGCATACCCGCCGCTGCTTTGGCCAGACAACCTTCCAAATCTTCAAGAGTCTCGGCCTGCATCACAATCAACTCCGCTTCCTTAATTGCCTGTTCCACAGATTTTGTACTCTTACGATCCTGCATGAGAGTAGATAATCCCTCACCAAAAAATTCAAAGCGGAAATATCCGAGATAACGAAGAAGGATAAATCCACCTAATCCAAAGAAAACGAATATGGCGAATAACTGATCGCCTTTGCCAAAGGCTGCGGCAATCGCTACTAGCGAACAAGAAAGGGCCATCGCCCACATCGCAAGCACCGCTTTTCCATGGGATAAACCTTTTCCCATAAGGCGATGGTGAAAATGCTCCATGTCTGGAGAGAAGGGTGATCTACCACGCATAGCACGACGAAAAATAGCAAATACACAATCGAGAACCGGAATAGCAAATGCAAGAACTGGAAAAATACCATCAAGTACATCACCCTCTCGAAAACTTGCTAAAAGGGTTAAGCATCCAGCCAAATATCCAAGGGTAAGACTTCCACAATCTCCAAGGAAAATAGAAGCTGGACGACTATTATAAACCAAAAAACCAAGCAGACATCCGATAAGTAGTGTCGACATCCAAGTAACGGAGGAAATACCCGCTAAGTAACCAACCACAGAAACAGCCAAAAGACCAAAAAGAGTAATTCCGGAAGCAAGACCGTCCAAGCCATCAATCAGGTTAATCGCATTTGCCATACCCACTATCCATAGACAGGATAGTGCAAAACCAAGCCATTCGGGGAAAGAAAAAGATCCTAATCCTAAAAACTGAACGGCAGTGAACGATAAATTTGCTCCCCATACTACCAAAGCAGCGATTAAAAATTCTCCGAATAATTTAGTTTTGGGAGAGAGGCGAGCTAAGTCATCTAAAAAGCCAATGACAAAAACACCAATTGAACCCAATATAATGGAACCTATAACTGGATTTTCTCCCCACAGCATTTCGCTCAAAGTCGGCACTGCCAATGCTGCTATTATAACAACAGTTAAGAATGATGTAAGAACAGCCGCACCGCCCAATCTTGGGGTCGCTTGTTGGTGAACCTTTCGTGCACGCTGTGGACAATCCACAAACCCTTTCTGTAATGCAAGATAGCGAACAACAGGTGTAAGGATACAAGTAATAACTGCACCTAAAACGAAGAGACTGTAGATCGATGGCGTCACAAATTAATTGGATACAATAATCTGATAATCAAATGAATCAAATGATAAGAATAACTCACAGTCAGGACGAACATCTTAACAAGTAAAGAAAAAAGTCAAATGAAAGGTTCACTAAATAAATTTATCGTAAAAGTTAGAAGGCTTACAATATTCGTATGAAGTGTCGTCTAATAATTGATAAAATAAAGTGCAAATCAAATCTAATTCATGTTGATACCTCAATCCCACAAAGTGATTTCATGACAATATGACCAAAAATAAGGTGAATATCTTCACAAATTTGCATATCGTTTGATTTTACCCATACACAATGATCACTTAAATCTTTCAATTGTCCACCATCAAAGCCAACTAGAGACAATACCTTTCCACCTGCTTTTTTTGCAGCCAAGGCTGCATTTAAAACATTTGTTGACATACCACGTCCACTTACAGCGACTAAGAGATCACCTTCATCCATAATGTTTGCTATCTGACCTGAAAAAATATCATCGAAATTTAGATCATTTCCATAAGCAGTCACTAGACCGACATTATCACATAATGAAATTCCACGAAATTGCTTTCCGGTAATCAAATTAGTCATTTTGTTCCAATCCGTAATGTAATGAGAGGCGGTTAAAGCACTTCCTCCATTCCCACAAGTTAGAATTTTAAACCCAGAATCTGCTTTTTCTTTGATTAATTCAATGCCAACTTGAAAAGATTCATAGTCAAGTTTCTGAAAAAGCTCAGTGTGTGCTTTAAAATAATTTGAAACTGAAAACATGATTGAAATCGATTATTTAAAAATTATTTGAATGAGAGAATTTGAGTTCCGTTAGAGTCAAATGTGAACTTGACTGGTTGTAACTTTTTTAAAGCCTTTTTTATACTATTATGGCGTTCAGGTGGAGCATAAAACATCATGAATCCTCCATTTCCAGCTCCAAGCAATTTTCCGCCAAGTGCTCCACTGTCTTTTCCTGTTGTGTACAGATTATCAAGCTCAGGATCTGTAATTCCTTTACAAATTTGAGATTTAAGCACCCAATTTTCATCGAGCATTTCGCCGAAATGATCTAAAGAATTTGATTCAAGTTGTTTCTTCATATCCAGTGCTAATTGAACCATTCTTCGCATAAGTAATCGTCGGTCCTTTGATCTCATTGCCAAGGATTGATTCGACAAGATTGCAGAGGCACTGCGAGTACGCCCAGTAAAAAAAACTAGAATTGAATCCTCCATTTGCTTGAGCAATTTAGGTTTACAATTGATTGGATCTACCGAGACTGACTCATCGGGATGAAATTTTAGAAGATTCATACCCCCAAATGCAGCTGCATA
Organism: Opitutales bacterium; assembly: GCA_038152055.1. Classification (GTDB taxonomy): domain Bacteria; phylum Verrucomicrobiota; class Verrucomicrobiia; order Opitutales; family Seribacteraceae; genus Chordibacter. Next base: position 70,624 of record JAYOWQ010000002.1, read on the forward strand.
TTGATCTTGTTTACCAATAGGCTCTTTGCATCGTTCGATTTCAATCTCACATGCTTCCTGAGCAAGCTGTTTTTTAGATGGCATTATACTATGATATGCATACAGAGCATTTAACAATCCTACAGTGTAGGCACTTGATGACCCCAAGCCAGAACCTTGAGATGGTATGTCAGCCATCGAAGCGATCTCAATTCCTCTCTCGACGCCAACTAGATTTAACGCCTCCCTAACAAGCGGATGCTTAACCTCTTTAGCATGATTTACATTTTCAGTTTGTGAGTAACTGACCCTGATACTTCCATCAAATTTTTTATTAACGCAAATGAACATATATTTTCGTATAGAAGTCGATATTACTGCACCCATTTCCTCCCGGTAAAAAATGGGCATATCGCTCCCACCTCCTAGAAAGCTCATTCTCATGGGTGTTTTACTTACGATCATTTTTAAAGATGGTTGTATTAGAGCTTAATTACGAAGTCTGCATGAAATTTTGATTGTATTACAGTAGGAGACTCATCGATTTCACGTGAGAGCAGCACTTTTTGTAAATCATCTTCAATAATTTTTCTCCAAGAGTAGTCTTTTTTAAGGCGCTTAGATCGTACCTCAGGGTCAACATCCACAAATATTGAGGAAATGGTTCCTGATGCAGACAAACTTTCTTTTATGAGCAAAGCAGGTACGCCCTCAACTATTAATATATCCTGAGGCCCTACGGAATGTTCGAGTTTTGAATCTAAACGAGTTCCATTAAATCGATCATAAATTGGCTCATGTAAAACTATACGAGATTGTGAATTGGCTGTTTTATCTAGTGCACTCACAACATTGCTTATGTCATATCGAGATAAAACACCGGAGCCTTCTTCACGCAAATTCTTCGGTTTTAGCCACCCATCCAAAGAAATTATATGCGATGTGAAACCGAATATACCTAAAAACTCCATCAAACCTTGAGCCACAAAACTTTTTCCAGCTCTAGCTAGCCCCCCAATAAATATAAGACGCTGACCATCAACTAGTTTAGTCGCAATGGTTGCCAATTCTGTCATCATCTTCGCATGCCCTTCCAAAATCCAATGCACTGCTTCTTCTAAATCTGGAAATACATAATCTGGACGAACCGCAAATTTGAAATCTCTACCACAATGTCCTGTTCTCAATAAAATTGTGCGAATTCCTGCACGCCGGCCTGTCTCAATATCAGAACTTGAATCGCCCACCATCCAAGAATCCGCACGAGAAATTTTAAGTTCTGCACAAGCTTGGTCAATTAAACCAGATTCAGGTTTTCGGCATTGACATTTTATTTTTAATTCTTCGACTTCATTAGAGAATCCTTTATCCGGGTGATGGGGACAAAAATAAAGGGCATCTAGATAAGCACCTTGATGACCTAATTTCTTGTCTAGGCAAGCATGCACCTTGTTCAAACCATCAAGAGTAATTTCACCACGAGCAACCACAGGTTGGTTAGTAACGACAACAGTAAGTTTACCGGAACGGTTTAAAGATCGCACTGCCTTTCCAACACCCGGCAAGAGTTCAAGTTGCTCAGAGGAATTCAAATGATTGACTTCTTTGTTGAGAGTACCATCACGATCGAGAAAAACAGCTGAACGAGATTTCCGGTCCGAAAGTCTTTCTGGCAAACCATTAATAAAATCCTTTTGAACCATCTCAAGTCGTTCTGGTGTTCCTGCGTCTTTTATATATTCGGGTGAAATATAACCGTACAAAAATTTGTCATTTTTGATCATCTTGGGGAACATATGCTTGGCAACATCAGCTTTACCTGATGACGGTGACATATCCCTCAAACTTTCTTTTTTTAAAACACAAAGTGCGGCATTAACAAGATTTCGAGAATACTGACCTGTTGGATGGGGGTAAGGAAGAATTGACTTAACATTTTTGTTTTCGTCAATTTCAACAAGATCTGAATCTTGAGGATGATTATTGGGATGAAGAAAAAGCGTGCCGCAAGCACCAGTCTCAAGGTGGATATTCCATAATTGCCGCAAGTTGACATCCATAAAAGTGTCACCATAAAGGAGTAGAAAATTCCTTGAAAGTACCGGTAAAGCATCGTGCAGGGCACCAGCAGTTCCTCGTGCTTTTTTTTCTATGACATATTCAATAGAAACATCAAAGTCTTCACCATCCCCAAAATAATCAGTTATTTTCTCTGAAAAATGATGCACTAGTAGGGCTATATTAAAAAAATTATTTTTTCGGCATAACTCTATTTGATGGCATAAAAGAGGAACTCCACCAATAGGCAACATCGGCTTAGGTAAATTAGCAGAAAGTTTACCCAAACGAGTACCTAACCCCCCGGCGAGTATAGCAACTTCGCACTTTTCTTTCACATCATAAGTTTATTAACAATGATAGTTCCAGAGATCATAGTTCTTAAACGATAACTCATTCTTCGTTTCATAACATTCAATAAATAAGAAAAGAATGCTATACTTGCGAGAAATTTGGGTAGTTTTAAAATAATTATGTATGTTTCCCAAACACATATTAAATGTTTAAGTCTATTCTTAGACAAAGAATTTTCCATATCACGGTAAAGAGACAAAGGTTTCATCAATCCGTTAGCAGAAACTCCTTCACGAAGAATTAACAACCACCAAATATAATCTTCACCGTGAGATAAATTATTGATCCTTAAGATGCTTTCACTGAAAAGATTCCTTTTTGCAACAACTGTTGGAGTTGCTATGCCACGAAAAAAAAGAGCAGACCAATAACTAAACCTTTTTTTCATTGAAACAACTTGTGAAGCATATTCCCCATCTTTATCTATTATTCTATATTGAGTGTAGGAAAAAACGGATTTGGTCTCCTCCATAAACTTGATCTGCTTAGACAGTTTGGAAGATATCCACAAATCATCACCATCAAGAAATGCAATGTATTCACCTCGTGCTTCTTTAATGCCAGTTGAACGGGCATGAGCAGGGCCTTTATCGTTTTTATTATTAACGAGTCGTATTCTCTTATCGCCGTAAGAAAGATTGGATATAATTTGGACAGTATTATCGCTTGACCCACCATCAACAACAATTAGTTCCCAATTAGTATATTTTTGAAGTTTAACAGAATTTACTGCATTATCGATAGATCTAGCCGAATTGTAGACCGGCATTACAACTGAGACCAAAGGGTAAATCATCTTTGTTTAAATATCCATTCATTAGATTTAAGCCATGTCGCAGTTTCACGAATTGACTTTTCTATGGAGTGCTTAGGAACCCAGCCAGTTTGAGTAGCGGCTGAGCAATCTAAAAAAACAAAGGGATTGTCGCCAATCCAACCTCTGTCTCCGCCCGAGAATTCAAAATTAGGAGATATACCGAGTTCATCACATATCCAAGTGGCTGAATCCAAAACTTTACAATAATCGGGTGCACCTAAATGAAAAACTGAATAACGATCTGCTTTGTTTAAAGAAGTTCTCTTATTCAAGGTTATGTGCGTAAGTGCATCTAAACAATCTTCAATATGCAGGTAACTTTTTCTTTGCTTACCATCTCCTAAAATTTTGAGGGTAGATGGATCATCTCTAAGCATTTTTACGAAATCAAAAACATGTCCGTGCGGATATCTTGGACCAAGCAAAGATACAAATCTAAAGACATAGCCTTCGAAATCAAATCCTTGACAATAGGAAGAAATCATACCCTCACATGCAAGCTTGGAACTTCCATAAAGAGATGTTTGTACTGGGATCATGCAATTTTCGGGAGTAGGAAATTGACTAGGCTCTCCTAGCACTGCAGCTGATGAAGAGAAAACTATACGTTTAACATTTTGTGAACGCATAGCTTCTAAAACATTGAATGTAACAACAATGTTTTGTTCAAGATCTACTTTTGGATTAACTAGTCCAAATCTTATATCGGCATTTGCGGCAAAATGAAATACTATGTCAATATTATTAAAAAAACTTTTTAAATCTTTTATTGTTAATAAATCAACGTGATGAAACTTGAAGTTTTTATTCTTTTTTGCAGATTGTAAAAAGTTGGATTGTCCAGTTGATAAATTGTCAAGACCAATAACATTATGACCTAGGAATAAAGCCTTATCTACAAAACTACTTCCTATAAACCCTGCTGCTCCAGTAACTAAAATATTCATACTAACTTTTTGAATTTATTGTGTGAGGATATGAGTATGCCAATAATGCCAAAATAAATAAGGCAGACACGAAACTGATCAATAAGATTGGCTGAAAATGATGAAATAATTAAAAATAAAATACAGTAGATAAAAGATTTAGAAAAGCAATACAAAGTAATATTAGAAGTTAGCAATTGTATCTTTCTACAACAACAATAAGTATAAGTTATAATAGTAATAAAGAGAATTACGCCGAAGATTCCATATCTATAAATAATTAAAAATAATGATTCGATATATAAATATTCCTTCCCAATCCCTGACCCAAAAAAAGGCAATGTGTTGAGATTTGAAAATGCAATAATGATTTGATCCAACCTATTCGAAATCGAATCAGATGAATTGAGAAAAGATGAAAACCCTTCTGAACTTAAAGCATCGAAGGTGTTACTAATAAAGGATTTCAAGTAAAATAAGTAACTCGTATGAAAATATAAGAAATAACTTAAATAACAAAAAATAGGTATGACTAATAGTGTGATGAAAGTATACTCGAAAACAAATAATAATGAAGATATAAATAAGGTCGCAATTATACAAGACTTACTTTGTGATAAAACAATTGCAATGAAACAAACTGAATACATAAATAAATAATAAAATTTCGAAGTGTATTTAAATTTAAAATAATAAAATATAAAACCAACACCAATAATTGCACCATAAGAATATGGTGCAATAAGTGAAGTTATTGCCTTTTTGTAATATACATTTTCATCCAATTTGTAGAATAAATGAAATATATGAGGAACATTTATTATACTCTCAAGAATACCCCAAACTGACAATATAGAAATGATATTTATTAAAATCTTTACTATTTTGTTAGAAGGTAAACGAGAACATACAATATAAAATAAAGAAAAAGATGAAATCCAATATAATGGCCTGAAAAACTCTAATAAATCACGAGATATTACACGATTTATATCAGATAATAATGAAAGGATAAGTAAAAATATGAAAAAGAAACAAATTATAAAAGCAGACTTATTAGTATGAAAACCATATAAAGAATATAAAAGAATTAATATAATACATAAAAAAAAACAAATAAATTCCCCAATGTATCGGGTGTAGGTAGGAAAAAGTAAGTGAATATTAAGAAAAAAAATAATAGATGATAACAAAAAATATTTTTATTAAATCTAATTGCCATTGATGACTTTATTATAATTTAATAGTAGTAATTCTACTTGCGTTTCCCAAACATATTTTTTCTTTAATAGATTTATTGAATTGATTAATTCTGTTTGATAACTGTTGTTTGTAATAGATTTTATCAATTCATTACAATTATTAAGTTTATCTAAGTTCATGTAATGAATACAATCTAGACCAACAAAATTTGATCTCCATGTTTTTGAATCTGAGCAAATAACATGAATACCTGAACAAATATACTCTAGTATTTTTAAAGGAAGACCATCTAGTAGGTTTTGGTCTTTGTTTACTAAATGAAGACCTATATAACATTTAGATAGATATTCTGAAATAAGTTTAGGCTCTACATAACCAATATGTTGAACATATTGGTTTGCATTCTTTTTAAAGTATTTCTCGTCATTATCAGATGCAAAATCACCTATTAGTAATAATCTACATTTAAACTTTGATGATATATACAAAAGTGAACTTAAACCAAGTAATACACTTATTGACCCAACATAGCAAAAAGTATATTCCTTGTTTAAATTTATCGATTTTAATATCCTTTCACTGCGAGGATAATTTTTAATAATACAGTGGCGAGAATTAATCGACAATGCGATGCCATCAGTTGCTGCAATAACAAGATCTGTATGCGTGTAAGTAAAAGAAGAAATAAATTTATAAAAATAAACAATTATACTTCTTAATGGTTTATATATCCAATCTTTATTACTAATATCTATGGAATAATCTTCATGTACGTCAAATATAACCTTTTTGTTTAATAATTTGAGGAATAAAGCACAAAATAATAGTTCAGGATCATGAAGATGAAAAACTTTATTTGAGGAACATATTAATAAAAAAGGCACATAGAATATTGATAAAATAATTCTGTGTATTTTAGATTTACTTTTACCAATTGAAAATATATCTATGTTTTCTTTTGTTTCATTGCATCTTCCATCAAGTACATATAAGGACACAGAATAATGATTAGAAAGAGACCTACACATGTTATAGAAAATTCTGGTATCATATCTATTATGAACTGTTGTAACATGAGCTATTTTGATTTTTTCTAAAGTAATTTTATTAAAATTTTCGAGGTTTTAAAAAATAATATAATCTTTCTAAAAGATTTATCATTTTTGTATCTGTTTTATAGTATGAGTGGTTTATGGGAATACTATTCATATATTCTAAGAAGAATTCGTTACTAAATCCTAATTTTTTGAGAATATAGGCTTTCTCTTGATTAAATTCATGCTTATCGGGGTATAGAGGAGTGCTTAATTTAATTAAAGCTTCATCTCGAGATATTTCCTTATTTCTAATTAAATCAGAATAGTGAACTTTTCTTTTATCTATATTAAATTTCACTGGTAAAACATAAGCCTGATAAAATTTAGTGAAAACAGATTCATAATGTTTTTCTCCGTAATAATTCCAATCAAAAAATGAATTTAGTTCTGAAATCGCGTTATTTTTAGAATAATTAATTAAATTCAATGGCTCTTCAAAGATACCGCCAAGTTGAAACCTTTTTATCATCTCCCACTTAAGAGAATTCATAAAAGGAAATGTTTTTAATTTTAATTCTCCAAAATTCTTATGGATTGATTTTATATTTTTTGCATCCATCTTATACCATGACCAGTTTGGTGGCATATCCTGTTCTGTAGCAAAGTTTGTTCCACTTAATACTGTCTTTATTTTGTATTTTTTTCTAATTTTAAAGAGAGATGCAAATATCGCATGGTCTGTTATCATTTCTATATCAATAACACCCGCCTTAAAAAATGATCTTTGAAGATCTCTAAATTCATCCCAATTTATAACATAAGTTTGCAAGTCGTAGCCTGTCTTACTTATTATTTTTTGAATATTTTCCAATGCAGTGTCTGAATTCCAACCATTATCAAAATGAACGCACAATGGATTTAATCCCATTTTGAATGCTAGTAGTGCAAGATATGAGCTATCTACACCTCCGCTTAATCCAATCAATGAATCATATTTATTTCTCTTTCTTTTAAAAATCCGATTCTTTAGATCTGTTATGTTTTGTTCTTCTTTTTTATCACTGAATATGTATTGCATTTTCTTTTCTTCATAGCTGGAGCAATAATTACATATTCCCATTTCATTGAATACTATACTCTTATCACTTGTATCCATGACACAATTTACACATACTTGAACATTCATTTCCTATTATATATTATTCAATCAATTGAAAATTCTTTTATCGAATCTACGACGTAATCTATTTCAGATTGTTTTATTTCGGGAAAAATTGGTAATGACAAAATAGCATTTTGATTAGAATAAGCATTAGGAAAATCTTCGTATTTGTGAGATAAATATGAATAAGCCTCTAAAAATGGTAATGCCGTAGGGTAATTCACTACTGTTTGAATACCTTTAATTGATAGATAATTCTTCAGTCTATCTCTGGCATCACTTTTTATAACAAATAAATGATAAACATGATTCCTATTTGGAGATGTTACTGGTAAACATATTTTTTTTAGACTTATTAAATTATCCAAATATGAATTAGCTATGCTTTGCCTCAATTTCGTCCAATTTTTAAGATGAGGTAATTTTACAGCTAAAATCGCCGCTTGAAGTCCATCCATACGGCTATTTGTACCCTCTATAATGTGAACACCCTTTTTTAACCCTCCGTGTCTTGCGAAGGATGCCATTTTAGTAGATAATTGATTATCATTTGTAACTATAGCACCTGCATCACCCATTGCTCCAAGATTTTTCCCAGGATAAAAAGAAAATGTACCAACATTCCCAATTGAACCCACCATTTGGCCTTTATACGTAGCTAGGTGTGCTTGAGCACAATCTTCAATAACCCAAAGACCATTAATTTGTGCAACCTTCATTACTTCATCCATATCAGCAGGTTGACCGAATAAATGAACTGGTATTATTCCAACAGTTTTTGAGCTCAGTTTAGATCTGTGTGATTCAGGACAAATGTTGAAGGTGTCCTTTTGCGTGTCACAAAAAACTACTCTAGCACCAGCAAGAGTCACTACTTCTGATGTTGCATTCCAGGAATGAGCAGGAACGATAACTTCGTCTCCTCTGCTAACTCCGAGAGACTTTAACGCTATAAAAATAGCATCAGTTCCATTTGCACAACTAATACAATTTTTAACGCCAATAGCATTGGAAAATTCATGTTCGAAATCCTCAACATATTTACCCCTTATGAAGGATGATTTTGTTATTACATCATTGATTGCATAATCTATATCATCTTTTAATGAAAGATATTGAAGATAAAGATTATTGAAAGGCACCTTCATGTATAAATACTATCATAATTTACGTATAAGTTTAGCTGGGTTTCCTGCATAGATACCCTTTACAGAAATATCTTTAGTAACGACAGATCCAGCACCGATAACTGCTCCATCACAAATTTTAACTGGTAAAATAGTTGCATTACTGCCGATTGATACATAATTACCGACATTTGTTTTTTTCCAAAGATCCTTCATGCCTCCTGCAGGCCCACCATTTGTAAATAAATCATTAATGAACATTACTCCGTGCCCAATAAATGAGTTACTCCCGACAGTCACAAATTCACAAATAAAAGTGTGTGATTGAATCTTTGTAAATTTGCCAATATTTACATTTTTTTGAATTTCTACAAAAGGGCCAACAAATACATTATCATCCAACTTACAATCATATATGTTGCAAGGATTAATAATTTTTACGTTTTCACCAGAAATCACATTTTTAATTCGAGCATTAACGATTTCTGGCATTTTTTAACTTTTCTTTCCGAGACGACAAAATTTTGGATTAAATCTAAGGAACACTTCTTTCCCGGTTTCGACTGACTCATAAATTGCATTTATTAACTCCAAGCTTTTCCGTCCTCTTAAACCATCTACCAATTGAGCCTCATTTTTCATAATACAATTAATAACATGTTCATAATACGCTTTGTGACCAAATCCATAAACATTAGGCGGATTGACTGAATATTTCTCCATGACATCGGCATCACCATCGAGCTTTTCAGTGAAATTCCAATGTAACATTTTATTAACCGCAAAACCTCCAATCTCGACAGTACCTCTCTCGCCAAGAATTGAAATTGATCCCTCTAAATCAATTGGTCTTACTGCCGTCGTAGCCTCAATTATACCAATCGCATCATTTTTAAATTTCAAAATAACAACTGCTGTGTCTTCTGCTTCAATATCTGCAAGTGCAGTTGTGCTTTTCGCAAATACACTTAATACATCTCCCATCATCCATTCAAGTAGATCAATATGATGACTAGCCTGATTGGTTAGTACACCACCATCAAAAGCCCAAGTTCCTCGCCAATCGTCTTGATCATAATAATCTTGAGTCCTACACCAACGCACTCTGACAGTTCCTAAAAATAATTTACCGAACCTACCTTTGACAAGTGCCTCTCGGAGTTTTTGGACAGGCAAATTAAATCTGTTTTGCTTAACAACGAACAACTTAATCCCAGCTTTATCACAAGCATTGATCATCCTGTCGGCACCTTCTAGGGTCAATGCCATTGGCTTTTCGACAACTATATGTTTTTTGTACTGAACCAGTTCTAAAGTATGCCTTTCGTGATTTCCGCTTTCTGTTAGAATAACTACCACATCAATCTCAACATCATTCATCATTGCGTGCATATCGTTAAAGTAGGGAATACCGAATTTCATTCCTACTTCTGACGCTTTATTTGCATCTAAATCACAAACTGCAACCAAAGTGGCATTTTTGATTTGCCCAGTTCCTAAAAGTTGAGAATGTCGGTGAGAAATACGCCCACAACCAACGAGTGCAAATTTAATCATATGGATAGATAATCATCAAATGAAGATTGATTTTAATTTGTTTTGTTCAATTTCCCAACACAGAGATTTTGATAGTTCATGACTGTTTGACTTAGCTTGATCAACCAATACATGATCTAATCCATTTATCAAATCAACCATTGAATTAATTGAGAATTCATCAGCGACAAAACCGCAATTATTTTCAGAAACAATCCTTGCCATATCGCTAGACGGTCCAATTACTATTGCTAATTTACCGTGGATGAACTCAAAAAACTTATTCGGAAGACAATTCTTTAAATTAAACCCGTTAGGTTCTAAGTAATAAAAGCCAATATCATATTGGTTCAGCATTGAGGTAATTTCACCAAGAGGTACGGGATCTTCAAAAAACACATTATTAACCGTTTTTGATAACTTCTTAAGATCACTAATATATTGGTTACTTCCAGTGAGACGAAAATGAACTGAGAATCTTTCATCCAACCTTTTAGCAATTTCGATCATGTTTTCTAACTTCCTATTTCGATTCGCTATTCCATGATGAATTAACTTAATATTATTTCTAGATGTTTTTTTTAAATAATTAGACCCAGAATGAGGAACACTATATAATAGTTTTGCATTAACAGAATATATTTTTTTGTATTCTTTTTTTAATGACTCAGAAACGGTAAATACAGCATGACAAAGCGGCAAATATTTTTGACACATATAATGGTAAATAGGCATATGTAATATTTTGAAAATGATGTCCTCCCGCTGCTTTGGATAAAATTCTCTAGCATCAAAGATAACTCTACATTTATCATTAAAATTAAAAGCAAAGAATAAGAGAAATATATCCTCTACAAGAATATAATCATATTCTACTCTATAAGAGTATTTCGGTACAATATGACCATACTGAAAAGATATAAGAAATTGGTATAAATATTTTTTAAATGGCAAAATTTTGGACAATATTTTTACAATAATTATTATGTATTTAATGAACTTATAATAAAAATAATGAATGGTTGATTTGGCATTTTTTCTTGATTTTAATTGAATATTTTGAGTGTTATAAAATATGTCACATTTAATATTATTCTTCTTAAAATAATTCAAAAACCTACTTGGTCTAGGATCACCCTGCGGACAAAGAAATGTTAACAAGAGTATTTTAATCTTATTTGAAATTCTATATTTATTATGGAAGGACTGCCGCTAGATCTGCTCGACGTGGATAATTTATCAAAACAGCTTTATGAGGACCTACAAATACAAAAAAAGAACCGGCTGCAACGGCCGTTGCACCTACATTAACTACGCTTTGAAAATCATTGATAGAAGATGCACCACCACAAGCAATAACAGGAATCTCAACTAATTCAGAAACAGTTTTAATAAGCTCTAAATCATAACCCGTCATAGTTCCATCTCGATTAATTGAGTTAACTAAGATTTCCCCTACACCATTCTTGACCAAATTCTTAACATGATTAGGAATTGATACCTTTTGTTTCTTTATCCCATTGTGAGAAAAAAGTTCATAGTTACTAAAAATATTTCGCTTTACATCGATGGATGCTACAACACTTTGACAACCAAATTCGGATGCAATATCATTCAAGAGATGAATGTTCTTAAATAAAACAGAATTTAATATTATTTTTTCAAAGCCTATTTTAAAAATATGACGAGCTTGCTCAATGTTAGTTACACCACCACCATATGCCATAGGCATGAACGCCTCACCAGCAATATCTTCAAGTAATTCGAAATCAGGACCTTTCTCGCTTACAGTTGCATTAATATCAAGAAAAACTAGTTCATCTACTTCCTTTTCATTGAAAATCTTAACTGAATTTATCGGATCCCCAATATACTTGGGCTTTTTAAACTTAACTGTCTTGTATAGGCCTTTACCTTTAAGAAGTAAAACTGGTATAACGCGTGTCCTATTCAAATCATCAAAGATTCACGAATGATTCAAACAATTCCATGCCATGCTTTAATGATTTTTCAGGATGAAACTGAGTGCCACATATATTGTCTTTTACGACAACAGAAGAAAAATCAATGCCGTGATTGGTTAAAGCAGCGGAGTTTTCAAAATTTTTACACTTCATGTAGTAGGAATGCACAAAATAATACCTAGAATTTGGCACCACTTTTGTGAGAATTTTAGAATTTTGGGTAATTTTTATTTGATTCCAACCCATATGAGGAACTCTTAATGTTGAATGCGGGGGTAATTTTTTACATTCCATACCAATCCAACCCAGACCTGGTAAAACACCCTCCTCACTGCCATGACCGAGCATTTGAGCACCAAGGCATATCCCAAGCACTGGTTTTTTCATTTCAAGAGCAAAAGTATTTAACGGGGATATAAGATCGTATTTTTTGAGCATTTTCATCCCATGGTCAAAATGTCCTACTCCTGGAAGTATGATTTTGTTGGAAGAAAGAATTTCTTTTGAGCAAGAAGAAATAGATGCATCAGCACCAACTTTATTTAGCATGTTACAAACAGAAGCTAAATTTCCTAGACCATAATTAACTACTATAACTTTAACACTCAATCAAATTTTATTTAAAAATAATAGCATCAACTGTTTTAAATTTATTAACAATAATAAATTCATGTTTAGAGTTTCCGAAAAAAATTCTAATAATACACATATTATAAAAAATTAATTCTATACCAATTAGAGTAGTTAATGATTCACCAAATTTCAGAAAATTCATTTACCTTTAATTTTTCAAGATTATTTATTTATTTAGTATTTTATTTAAATCTAAAAAAGGCACCTAATTTGATTCATTAAGTTGCTTAAGAATTTGATTATTTGATAAAATACCAAAAATACCGCACATAAATCTTAATTAAAAAAATTTTGGATTTCTAGATCCAATTTCTCGGCAATTTTGATCGGATCATGCCATTTTTCAACATAATGACGGCTCGCCTTTGCTAGCGAGAGTAATTCTTCTCTGTCCATTTCTAAAATATTAACAAGTTTTTCCTCAAGGGTATCTTCAGTAACATTAACTATTGGCAAATCATTACACATCTCTTGAGGTATGAATCCTAGGTCACTTTCTCTAATATAACTGCAAACCGGTTTACCTAACGCCATACACTCAACAGCAAGACCACCATACCAACCAGCATACAATTGATCTACGAGAATATCTAAATATTCATAACATTTGAGTGCCTTTTCATTTTTTAAACCTTCTATCAATATAAATTCAAAATCATAGCCTCTTTTTTTGAGTTTATTTATCGTATTGATGATAAACTCAGTGCCTTTAACACCTCTGTGAGTAGGAGCATGCCCAATGCGTATAGGCCTTTCCTCAATTTGATTATAAATGGGCTTGTGCTCTTGTGGGAAAAAATGCCCATATGGCATAAATTCTGCCTTTGGTGGAAGAACATTCATCAAATCAGGATTTAGAGAAAAAATCTTATGACAGAACTTACTAAGTAAGGAGATTTGCTTTCTTTTAAAGTTATCTGAATTCTCATTGAAATAGTCTTGGCAACATACTCTGTGTGCTATGCTTATGTCATAATTATCTAGACAATAATCCCCTTGCCTTGCGTCACTACCTTGATACTGAACCAAAATTAATACATTTCTCATCTTTAATATATATAGTTCTAGGTTCTGTATAATTGATAATATTAAATTATTAATTCTTAAGATAAAATTATAAAGATATTTATTCTCTTTAATTGGATTTGGCTGAAACAAAGTTGAACCAAAACTAAAAAAAACAATATCACTAATAAACAAATACCTAAGAGCAAATAGTCTTTTAACAATTCTAATAAACTTAGAATCTGATTTTTTTGAAATAATAAAATCAACTTCATAGCCATAAATATTTTCTGATAAACTCCATGATTTGGAATTGTAATTTATAAGATTAAAAGCTTTACTTAGCCCTTGTGGATTACCACCTGTAGTGGTAGGTAAATGTAATATTCTTTTTATAAAAATAAAATTCTACTATTTAAAATACAAAGCTTACGAATTGTTTTAAAAAACATTAGATCAAAAGAATTAATTTGGTAAAACTTCAATATCTGAAAAGCTTTTAAGCAAGTTATGTCGAGGCATATGAAGTCTCTCCTTCATTTTAGAAATATCTGCAATCAAATCTTCGCTATACACTTCCTCATGATGAAACTTTGGAACAATGCCAAGGTATTCTCCTACACCCTCGCAGATTTGTCTGATTGTGAAAATATCTTTGCCTGCAAAATTAAAAGTATTACTTTCCTGCAGCAAAACTGCCTTGTGCAAAGCTGAAACAGCATCATTTACATGAATTGGGTTTATTTTTATACCATTCTGTCCATGGATTTTAATTTCCTCCCTTGCTTTAATGCTATCAAAAAGTCTAGGTATTAGCATGGAGCGACGCTGACCCGGACCATAGATAAAAAAAGGACGAATAATTATTACATTCATCAATGAAGAGTAAGGTTGAGCTATAGCTTCTCCGCTTAATTTACTGGAGAAATGAAAGTTTAATTCATTCAAAGGCAAGATATTACTGTCTTCCTTAAAAGCCTGGTCACAGGAACCATATAGGCCACCTGTTGAGGCATAAATGAAGGTCTTTGCACCTGCTTTGCGTGCATATTCAAGAAGCATCGCAGTAGACTCAACATTTATCTTAAAGATATCTTCCGCACTATTAGGAAAATCACGATAGTTGGATGATTGTGCTAGGTGTATTACAACATCGATATTCGAGGGCAAATCTGTAGTTCTCCAATCATTTGCAAAGTCGATATTTATAAGTTCAACATCAGGAATTTCAGTATCAGCAACTCTGTGAATAGTGCCAGTGATTTGATAATGATTTTTATGATAAAATATAAAATGCCTTGCAAGCAATCCATGAGCACCAGTTATTAAAATTTTTTTGA
>JAYOWQ010000003.1:0-73079 GCA_038152055.1 Opitutales bacterium
TAGGGGAGCGCTCCCGTGAAGGAAATGATCTTTATCAGGAAATGTCTGAAGCCGGAGTTATTAATCAGGACGAAATTTCCAAATCCAAAGTTGCATTGGTTTACGGACAAATGAACGAACCTCCCGGTGCCCGTATGCGAGTAGCTCTGTCCGGATTAACCATGGCCGAGTATTTCCGCGATGAAATGGGCCAGGACGTCTTGCTCTTCGTAGATAACATCTTCCGTTTCTCGCAAGCTGGGTCTGAAGTATCTGCACTTTTGGGCCGATCGCCCTCAGCAGTTGGATATCAACCTACTCTTGCCGAGGAAATGGGTAACCTTCAGGAACGCATTACTTCCACCAAAAAAGGTTCAATAACCTCGTTCCAAGCAGTCTACGTTCCAGCGGACGACCTGACCGACCCGGCTCCTGCCAACACCTTCGCTCACCTCGATTCGACCATTGTCTTGGAGCGTTCAATCGCCGAACTTGGCATTTATCCTGCCGTTGATCCGCTCGCTTCGGTTTCCAACGCTCTCTCTCCCGATATCGTCGGGGAAGAGCACTTCAGAGTTGCCCGTGGCGTGCAAGAAGTCTTGCAGGCTTACAAGGACCTACAGGACATAATTGCGATCCTCGGTTTGGATGAATTATCTCCCGAACAGAAACAAACCGTTTTCCGTGCCAGAAAAATTCAGAAGTTTCTTTCGCAACCCTTTCACGTAGCCGAGGTTTTCACTGGAGTTGCCGGTGAATACGTTTCGGTCAAAGATACCATTCGTGGATTCAAGATGATTCTTGATGGGGAGCTGGACGAAGTTGCCGAAAACGACTTTTACATGAAAGGTGGAATTGATTCGGTCATCGGTGCCGAAAACTCCTGATTCCAAATCGTTGAAAAGAAATGCCTCTCACACTTGAGATCGTAACTCCTGAATCCAAGGTTTATTCCGAGGAAATCGATCATGTGGTTGTGCCAACCGCAAATGGGAAAATTGACGTACTTCCCAATCATGTCCCCATAATAGACAAACTGATCGCTGGAGACTTGAAAGTGGAAAAAAAGGGGGTATTCGAATATCTGGCTGTCAGCTCTGGATTTGTCGAAGTGTATTCGGACAAGGTTTCTATTCTTACCGATGAGGCAATCGTGATTGGAGATCAGGATGAAACCGCCATTGCAGAGGCCGTTCAAAGGGCTCGGAAAGCCCTTGACGAGGGAAAGAAGAGTGATTTGGACCTTGCCGCGATTCAGAAACTTGAAGCGACCGCCCGCTTTGCGCTGGCTCAACAAATTGCCAAAGGTAAATCGAAGTAATTTTGAAGTGGTGGGCCCTGTCGGACTTGAACCGACGACCCGCCGATTATGAGTCGGATGCTCTGACCAACTGAGCTAAGGGCCCCAAACTTCAACAACCCTAATCTATTTCTCGCAGGACACAAGTTTGATTATCCTCTATTCAGGATTGTCCTCTTTTTTCAAGCAGCCAATTGCAGGTCTGGAACAGCGAGCTTCAGCAGAATTTCGTCTCTTTTCAATCTCGCTTGATTAAGGCATCGTGTGCCCAAGGACCTTCTTCTCCTTTCGGAAGTAACAGGTGTTGGGTAAATCGTGTAGTGTAACCACCAAGTGCCGTTATTGTTCCATAGATGATGGTTGGGGTTTGAACCATCAATGCGGATGGCAAGCTCATCTGTGTATTGGGTATCTTTCATTTGTGCGTTATGGAGTTTTACGCACTATGTTCGACAGCCTTGTCGTCGAACAGAGCGCTGATTTCGGTTATGACTTGAACCGCGCATCCAGATCATAGACCTTTGTACCACCGTGACCGCTCAATTGACGCTCGGTTGGTTGTCAGGACAATCCTGACTATCTAGGGATGCATTGGGCTGAATTGGATCAAAGAACAGAAACTTACAATGGATCTGTTACAGACAAAAGGCAAATGCATATCGTGTCATAAAGCCCTAAATCAAGTTTTAAGATTCTTCGGGATCGGGATCCAACCGGATTCATGGACTTTCTAAATGGAGATGGCCAGTGTCTGAGAATAAGAAACGATCATGGATTTTATTTTTCTGCGGAGTTGACTCCGAATTTCTCCAAGACTTGAAAGACAGGGAGGGCGACCAAACTAAATGTGAATCGCTTCACCGTGTACGGAAGCTGCCGCCTCCGCCAAGGCTTCACTCATGGTTGGATGAGCATGTATTGTCTGGTGAATTTCATCCACAGTCGCTTCCAGTTTCATACCTAATCCGTATTCGGTTATCAGTTCCGTCGCATCGGATCCGATGATATGAGCTCCCAGGATTTCTCCGTATTTCTCGCCAACAAGAATTTTAACAAATCCTTCGGGATGATTGACCGCAACTGCTTTTCCGGATGCCGCAAAAGGAAATTTGCCCACCTTGTATGCCACTCCTTGCTCCTTGGCCTTTTCTTCGGTCAAACCAATGCTCGCTACCTGTGGCTGGCAATAGGTACAGCCCGGGAAAGCATCCATGGGCACGGGATGCGCGTGGCCAAACATTCCATTCACCGCTTGAACCGCCCGGTAAGTGGCAACATGAGCCAACCAAGGCGGACCAATAATGTCACCCGCAGCATATACGTTCTTCTGAGAGGTTTGATAATTTTCGTCCACCTTCAAGTATCCGCGAGTCAATTCCAATTTGCAATTTTCCCCCAAAACGCCGTTTAAGTTCGGAACCACTCCAATCGCGAGCAAAAGTGACTCGACAACGATCGACTCCTCACCCTTTTCTCCGCTCAAGCTCAAGGAAACTCCATCTTCAACAAGATCGATCTTGTCGACACGCGTGCTCACCCTGCAATCGATACCCTGTTTTAAGAATGTCTTTTCCAATGCTTTGGACACCTCCGCATCCTCGACTGGCAAAATATTTGGAAGCATCTCGATCAAGGTTACCTGACTTCCGAAAGCATTGAGAAAATAGGCAAATTCCGCACCGATTGCACCAGCTCCAAGAATCGCAATGCTTGATGGCATTTCCTTCATCGCCAATGCTTCCCGGGAGGTCATGATTCTCTTTCCGTCCACTGGAATTTCTTCGAGAGTTCTGGGCTTGCACCCAGTTGCGATCAATACTTTATCGGCCCTTGCCATTGCACCTGCGATCTCTCCATCGATCACCTCTACCACACCTGGTTCAACTAACTTCGCGGTACCGACCAGATAATCCACCTTGTTTTTCTTGAAAAGATATTCAATTCCTCCACCCATCTGATCGGCAACTTGGCGCGAACGAGCCATGACTTGGGCGAAGTCCACCACGATCTCCTTGCAGGTAAAGCCAAGATTTTCGGAATGCAATGCCGCCTGATATGCCTCGGCGCTCTTGAGTAATGCCTTTGAAGGAATGCATCCCCAATTCAGACAAGTTCCACCCGCTCTTTCCTTTTCCACGACCAGAGCCCGCCGCCCTAGTTGTCCGGCTCTTATTCCTGCAGCATAGCCAGCAGGTCCACCTCCAATTACTATTAGATCATAAGGTTCATCGAGGTTCATGGGCTTGTGTTGGTTTGTAGGAAATGGATTAACTTTTATATGAATTGGATATCTCAGTCAATGCAACGAGATTGGCTTCCCTTGGGCTTGAAGTTTTACATGCTCCCAATAATTTTGCATGATCACAAAATTCCAATGATCGACAAATTACACACCCTTCACGATTATCGTGATATTATCACCGCCAACCTGTCGAACTGCCTTCGAGATACCCATATTGAAGGCTTTTCAAAGTATCAAGGTAAAGTCAGGGATAGATACGACCTGGGTAATCAATTTGCCCTGATAACGACAGACAGGCAGTCGGCTTTTGATCGCGTATTGGCTGAAATTCCCTTCAAAGGTCAGGCGCTCAATCAAACGGGTGCTTGGTGGTTCGAGAAGACTGAAGACATCATGCCAAACCACTTATTGGCAATTCCTGATCCAAACGTTACCCTTGCCCGTAAATGCAAACCATTTCCAATTGAATTCGTTGTACGCGGTTTCATCACTGGCAGCTCCAGCACCTCGATGTGGACTCAATATCATGCCGGCGCCAGAAATTACTGCGGCATATCTCTGCCGGAAGGTCTCCGCAAGAATCAACAATTTTCGCAACCAATGATTACGCCAACCACCAAGGAGGAGATGCATGACCGCCCTATTTCCCCAAGAGAAATCATTGAGGAAAAATGGATGAGCAAAGAGCATTGGGAGTTCGCTTCCGAGCATGCATTGTCGCTTTTTTCAAGAGGACAGGAATTAGCAGCTCGTAACGGCCTCATACTTGTGGATACAAAATATGAGATGGGACTCACTGAAGATGGTGAGATCTTGCTCATTGATGAAATTCATACTCCCGACTCCTCCAGATACTGGTTGGAACCAAGCTTTGAAAGCCGATTAAGTCGTGGACTGGAACCGGAAAACGTGGATAAGGAGTTTCTCAGACTATGGTTTCGTGAAAACTGCGATCCTTACCATGATGCCAACCTGCCAAAAGCTCCTGACGAATTGGTGGTCGAATTGTCTGCAAGATATATTCATCTACATGAAACGATCACTGGGGAAGAATTTCAGTTCCCCGACACAAAAAGTGATATAAATACGAGGATAAAGGATTCATTAAAGCCTTATTTGCCCTGAGACAAACGATTCGCAAAGAACTAAATTTGCGAGATTGCGGATAGGACCTTTTTAGAAATTAACTCATATCGATCAGGAGATGATTTCCCGGGGTCCAACTCTTTCAAATCCAAAAGCTTTCCATACCTGACCCTAAGCTTTTTTCCTATTCTGGGCATAATCATTCCCTTGCCCAAAACCTCGCACCCTCCCTCGATCCTGGCAGGAAGAATGGGACAATTGGATTTAGCGAGCAACAAACCGATCCCCTTCTTGCCTTCTCCTAATTTACCGTCAATTGTACGAGTGCCTTCAGGAAAGACCAGTAAAGGTTCACCCTCCATGAGGACGCCTAAGACACGCTTTAACGTACTCATATTCAAATGCGTACGATCTACCGGAATGGAATTCAAATTCCTTATCAAAATGCCTAGAGGCCAAAAAAACAAAGTGTCACGGGCAAAATAGTGAAGATTGCGGGGCAGTTTGCACCCTAAGGCTGGCGGATCAAGGAAACTCTGGTGATTGGATGCTAAAATAAATGGTCCATCCTGAGGAACGTTTTCCAAGCCAAGCACTTCGAATCCATGAAAGAAACGAAAATAGGAATAAGAAAAGGATTGGGCGAAACGATACAGTAATTTCACTTTATACTTAGTATTTCATTGGAAATAAGATCGATTACCTCTTCAACGCTCAGCGAACCGGTATCAATGGATGTAGCCCCGACAGGGCAAGACAACGGAGCGACCTTTCGATTACGATCCAATTTGTCTCTTCCAGAAATGCTATCACGTTCACCATCTACAATTCTACGTTTTTGACGGATATGAAGATCCGCATGCAAGAAGAACTTAAGGTCGGCATTGGGAAAAACAACGCTCCCGATGTCCCTTCCATCCACAACAATACCGGAAAACCCTTTGGATTTTCCGACAGTGGGGAGATTTCGTTGGTAAGACAATAACAGGGATCTTAGCCGTGGTAAACGAGCATAATAGGAAACCTCCTTGTTGATTTCCTCATTACGAAGATCATTCAGAGAAAAGCGTATGCCATTAATCAGAAAAAAAAGATTTGAGCCCTCGATAGCCGAAGAAAGAGAGATTGAGTTGAAGGAAAGATAATCATTAACGCCATCTGCAGAAATATAATTATTTTTGAAAAAACAACAAAGGCTACGGTAGTGCAAACCAGTGTCGACATGTATATAATTAAATTTTTCGCAAAGCAACTTAGACGTGGTTGATTTACCGGAGCCAGCAGCTCCATCAATAGCTAGAATAATATATTTATTATGATCCACAAGTGTGCTTTCTGTGAGTGTTCAAGCGGGTGAAAAAATCTGGGAAGGTTTTTGCGCAACAATTTGGATCTGTAATAGACAACCAGGGTTGACCATTTTCCAACAAGTCAAAACAACCAAGAATTGCAAAGCTCATCGCAAACCTGTGGTCATTGTAAGTGCTGATTGAAATACCGCTTCTTGCAGCGCGTTTTAATTTATTTAAATCTGGATAGACGATCAATCGATCTGGCAACTCATCAACGTCCTGACCTAATTTCCTAAGTTCACGAGCCATTCCCGCAACGCGATCCGTTTCCTGATTTCGGGTATGTTCAATCCCGTAGATTTCCAATTTATCGTTCATCAACGGACTGATTGCGGCGAGGGTAAGAAAGGTGTCGGATATATCGTTAAAATTAAAACTACCTCCCATTAGGGTTGATGTGGCCCGACAGGTAACACCGGATCTGTCGTAATGGATTTCCGCTCCAATGCGTTCGATTATATCACAATATGCAATATCCCCCTGTAGCATTTCCCTGCTCAATCCCAATATGTGGCATTCTCCACCTGTTACCAGTGGAAGAGATAAAAAATAGCTTGCAGCGGTCGCATCAGGTTCGATCAGGTATGTAAATTGACTTTTTTTGTAGTTACAATTCTCAATCCTAACAGATTTATTTTCTATTGTATAAGAAAAGTCTTTATTATCAGAAAATGACCGCATCATTTTTAACGTCATTTCAATAAATGGAAACGACACTGTTCCCTTGGAGAAACTTATCGTACATTTATTTGAAACCTTCGGACACTGCATTAAAAGTCCAGAAATAATCTGTCCACTTTTTCTCGCGTCAATTTCAATATTTGATTCCTTAATTCCTTGTGCTAAAAGGGTAAAGGGAAAATATCCATACTTTTCCTTAAAAGTTATTCTGCATCCGTTGCCAATTAAGCTTTTCAATAATTCCATCATTGGCCTCTCTCTCATCGCCTCCGTACCATCCATGAAATATTCACCATCATCCTGTGCGGCAAGGAGGCAAGTAAGGAATCTTGCAATTGTACCAGCATTACCTACATTTATATTACACTTTTTATTCGGTATTTTTCCTCCGGTACCTTTTATCTTTGTCTTACCATTTGATTTTTCAATTTTTATTTCTAATTTTCTTAAGGCTTCTTGCATCAAATCAACGTCTTCACTTTCAAGTAAACCAATCAATTCTATTTCTGCATCACACATTACTGAAAGAATCAAAGCCCGATTCGAAATACTTTTCGAACCCGGAACCTCTAAACTACCAGCCGAGGGAGAAGTGTAGGGTACAATTTTAATTGAATCCATATTTTCAATCGCTCAATTGATCTCTGTTGTTTTTCGCCAACTTTAGTATCTCAAGTACATGATCTTGTTCAACTGCTTCCAACTTTTTCTTGATGACCTCGAGGTGATTGATTAACTCCTCGACAGACTTTATTAAGTTTTGCTTGTTGCCACACAGGATTTGCTTCCACATCTCTGGATTTCCACTCGCTATTCTTGTCGTATCCTTCAACCCATTACCGCACATATTTATCCCTTCACCAGCATTCGAGCCTATGGTGTTTATCAATGCGCATGCGGTCAAGTGAGGTAAATGACTTATCCAACTTACCATTTCATCATGATTTCGCGCATTCATTTCACTAACTGTCATGCCCATTCTTTTCCACATTCCCTTGATCTCGGCCAAAGTCCTCGGATCCGTCCGGTCGGTGGGGGTCAAGATGCATTTTTTCCCCTCAAATAAATCTGGTGATGCGTATAGTATGCCCTCTTTTTCGGAACCGCTCATTGGATGCGATCCAACGAACGTGCATTGGCTTTCACCAAAAACCTTGTCCGCCACCAAACATATTTCTTCCTTAAGACTTCCTACATCGGTAACCAACGCGCCTGGACTTGCCCATTGAGATACAAGGCGCAACTGAACCAGTATCGCATCCACTGGCGTACAGACAACGACAAGGTCACTTTTCTCCACCGCTTTCTCAAGAGACGTTTCCGCATGATCACACCAACCCGAATTCTTACAGTCTTCTATTTTTTTCTCATCTCTCAAATGAACAAAAATTTCTTTCGCGATATTTTTTTCACGCAAGGTCATGCCCAAGGAAGCCCCGAGCAGACCTGGGCCAACAATAGTCGCTCTTTCGAACTGCACTGTTTGTTCTTGTGACATCTTTTATGGTATGATTGGTAAGGGTTTGTGGACAACAAAGAGATGGACTGCAATAAGGAAGAGGAAGATTGGGGGAACCCGCCTGCACCTGACACCCCAGAGAATCGCAAAAAAGCCCAGCGTGCGCAATTGATTATTGGTATAACCGCTTTGATTGGAATTTTTCTTCCCGGCGTGCTTTTTTGGCTTTTCAAGGCATAATTTCCTTATCGCCAATATTCGGAACGAGATACAATTTCATTTCATGAAGCGTAATCTCGGATTTTCAATAATCGGACTCTTTCTTTTTCTGCTCATAGTCGGTATCCTATCCTTCCTGGCCTTTCCATTCGTCCATTCATTTCTTGTTATCGAAAGGAATGAACACAATGAAGTCTTGCCCGTACCCGAAGGGCAACTGGCAGAGTCCAACCTTTCCTCGCCCAACAGCAAGGTCCTAGATTCCAATTTGCCGCCCGAGCAACCCTCCCTCATTGATTGAATGAGGAGCAAGCTTGTTGCTCTGATCGGGGGAGTACTTGCAGTATTTGCACTGTTGTTTGCACTGTATTTTACCTTGATTGAAATAGGTGGAGACGCAACCCGGATATGGATGGAATCTCTTTGGCATGAAGTTCGATCCACGCTAACGGAAAATGGACCGCTCCTTTTTCTTGCCATCGCCATATTGCCCGGCTTCATCCTGCCGGTTGCTCCCTTACTTGGTTTTGCCGGCTTGTGGGGAGGCGAAAACGGGCCATGGCTTAGTTGCCTGTATTGCTCCATGGCGCTATTCGCCAACCTTTCATGGACCTATTGGCTCGCTCGTGGACCGGCCAGAGATTTGCTTCAGAAATTACTTGCCCGCACCCGATTCCGTCTACCGAACTCTCCCCCCGAAAACCTGCTGGAATGGGCGCTCATCCTACGCCTGACACCTGGGGTTCCGTTTATATTCACCAATTATGGCCTTGGCTTGCTGGGAATGAAGTTTAGCCCATATCTCTTGATATCACTACCCGTGCTTGTCTTTACTGCCTGTGGGTACGTGCTTGCCTTCGCTGGTATTTTTGGAGGCGAATGGAAGTACTTGTGGACCGGCGCATGCATCATTGCCGTTACCATTATCCTGGGGCGGTTCGCTATTAAAAGAAAAAATGCCCATGCAGACTGAACTGTTCGATCAGGAGGAAGACAGGTCTTCGATTTGGTCGATTACCGGATTGACGAACGCCATACGCAAATCCCTGCAGGCCGAATTTCCCATCGTCTGGGTGCGTGGCGAGATTTCAAATCTCAGAACTCAGGCCAGTGGGCACAGATATTTCTTGCTCAAGGATGAAAACTGCCAGTTGAAAGCCGTGCTTTTTCGCGGAGACGCCTCCATCTCGTCATATCTTCCGATCGAGGGCGACGACTGCATGGCCTATGGCGAGATCACGGTGTACGAACCCAGGGGAGAATACCAGTTGCGGGTCAGACATATGTTGCAGGATGGATTGGGCAATCTTCGCCTGCAGTTTGAAAGACTCAAAGAAAGGTTGTTGAAGGAAGGTTTGTTTGAGCAACAAAGAAAAAAAGCTCTTCCTAGATTTGCCAGAACCATCGCCATTGTCACTTCTCCCGATGGGGCCGCCCTGCACGATTTTACCAGCATTTTGACGAGGCGCAACTGGACTGGAAAAATATGGGTGGTTCCGTCTCTGGTTCAAGGCAAGGAAGCCCCCGGGCAACTGATTAACGCCATCATTCAAGCATCCGGAATTCCAGAAGTCGAATTGATCGTCCTGACCAGAGGGGGAGGATCGATCGAAGACCTTTGGTCTTTCAATGATGAACGGCTGGTTAGATCCCTAGCGCAATGCCGCATTCCGACAATTTCAGCAATCGGGCACCAGACGGACTTTGTCCTATGTGATTTTGTGGCTGATTTCCGTGCGGAAACCCCTTCGGCCGCAGCCGAATGGATTAGTTCGCGCTTCCTTGAACAAATCGATCGATTGAATCTGCTCGAACAATGCCTACTTCGTATTCCTATCGATTTTATAAGCCGCGCGTCGGACAAGATCGACCTTCTTGAAGCCGAGCTTGAAAAACGATCACCCCAATCTCGACTGGAGAGGCATTATCAACAATTGGATGACCATGAGCATAGGTTGCAAAACGGCATTCGTATCCAATTGGAGAAGATAAGGAACAAGCTCGATCATCTTGATCAAAGATTGCATGCAAATAGTCTCCCAGTTGCATTGAAAAGAGGTTTTTCCTACCTTTCCGACAAGGATGGAAATCTCATTCGCTCCATAAACCAACTACCGAAAGGGAAGCAAATTCGAGCGCACTTGGCTGATGGATCACGGGCGCTTGAGGTTCTGAACGAAGAATCAGGCTAACTCGTATTCTACAAATCCGCCCAAGGATTCGCAACCCATTGCGCTGTACATATTGGAAGAGCCCTTCCAGTCGCTGAACAGGAGGCAGTTCTCATATCCGAGTTCCCTCGCAAGCAGAGACATGCGGATGATCAATTCCCGACCTATTCCGAGACCCCTTGTTTCATATGGGACGTAGACCATGTTAATTACACTGAACCTCTCAGTAAATCTTCCAAAACCGGCCATTGCACATGGGTGGTTTTGGCTGTTTCGAAGAACAAAAAGGTTTTTCTCCAGGTGCATCCGTTTGGCCATTTGCGTGATTGCCGATAAGTCCAAAGGCGGATCCGCTTCCATTGCAAACCGTTGGGACCAGATTCTCGCCCTTGGCCAGTCCAGCTTGCTCACCGTTACAAGTTCATAATCCTCGAACTTAGGATCACCTGGATTGCATCGAGTCCTGAAGATCCTGAACGCGCGATTCGATACCGGCCTGCGTGGAGAACCGATGCGGTTTGACTCTTCGATAAAGGGATGAACGACGGATTCGGGTCCGCAAACGCCATCCATGTTCCACTTCCACTTCATCGAGTATCCGGCCATTGCTTTTGCCGCGCTTACAGAACCCTCGGAGAGTAGAAGAAAGTTAGATGGAGTACGCAACGCGGACAAGCAGATGCATCCACCGCAAAACAGGTTTCCCGACCAACCTTGATTGGGAGATTTGTCCCGTGTTTTCATAATTTGCCAAAATAAATTGTTGGTGCCTTCTTTCTTCTGCAAAAAAGGAAGAGCCTTCTTTTTCCACGAAGCAAAATCAGAATATGACTGTAGCCTGAATTTCAAAATTTTGGACAAATGAAAGATCCAAGGTGCTTTCGGATGGTCAAGGGGGCAAGCAAGTTGTAGGAATTGTTCATATGGAAGATTCCCAAAATCGTTACAACCAAAGGGGCGTGTCTTCGAGCAAGGAGGAGGTTCACCGGGTAGTGGACCGGATGGACCGTGGACTTTTTCCCGGCGCATTTTGCAAGATTACCCAAGACGCCCTTACCGGCAGAGAAGATTCATGTAACGTCATCCATTCGGATGGAGCAGGCACGAAATCGATTCTCGGATACCTCTGGTATCGAGAGACGGGTGATGCAAGCGTTTTCAAGGGAATTGCTCAGGATAGCCTGGTCATGAACCTGGACGACCTTGCCTGTGTTGGAGCATGGGACCGGGTAATGATTTCGAGCACGGTCAACCGTAATGCCAGAAACTTTCCGGGCGAGGCCCTCGCTGCCCTGATTGAGGGAACCGAGGAATTTTTACAAAGCATGCGTGACCTCGGAATATCCGTATTCAGTGGGGGAGGGGAAACCGCCGATGTTGGCGACCTTACCGGGTCCGTGGCGGTAGACTCCTGTGCCGTGGCAGTCATGAAACGCAATCAGGTGCTCGATAATTCGAAGATCCATCCGGGGCTTGCGATCGTGGGCCTTTCTTCGACCGGAAAAGCCAGTTATGAGACCATGGAAAACAGTGGCATTGGCAGCAACGGCCTGACCAGCGCCAGGCACGAACTGCTCTCCAAGTATTATCTCGAGAACTATCCGGAAACCTGTGATTCGAAGACTCCGGAAAATTACATCTACTGTGGCCCTTACCGCATGTCCGACCCACTCCCTGATTCCAACCTTGGCATTGGGCAGGCCCTGCTCAGCCCCACCCGTACTTATCTACCTGTCGCCAAGGCCATCTCCGAAGAATTGGGCGTCCATCTCAAGGGGCTCGTTCATTGCTCGGGAGGAGGGCAAACCAAATGCCTTCGCTTTGGGAGTGGCGTGCACCACTTCAAGGACAATCTCTTTCCCATCCCTCCACTTTTTTCCGAGATTCAAAAAGTTTCGGGTACCACCGACAGAGAAATGCATCAGGTTTACAACATGGGCCACCGACTGGAAATTTTCTGCCCAGAAGAACACGCCGATACGGTGATTGGAATTTCCAATTCCTTTGGAGTCGATGCCCGGGTGGTTGGCCGGACCAAACCCTCGGAACGTCCAGATCAGTCCAATCATCTTACTATCGACAGGCAAGGTGCGAAGCTGAGCTATGGTTGACCGGATTAACGATTCACTTACCCAAGCCCGTACTCTAATCGGGGAGACTTGGGGGCAAATTCAGCCCTATGCCTGCCTTGTTTGTGGTTCTGGTTGGGGTGAGGTTGCAGAGGGTTTGTCGCCAATCTCCCATATTTCCTATGAAAAACTCATAGGGATGGGAATGACGACCGTGGATGGACATTACGGAAAACTTTGGCTCGCCAATCCAAACGGCCGGGAAATTCTGATTTTTCAGGGACGTCGTCATTACTACGAGGGAGAAGGTTGGGAGCCGGTTGTTTTCCCAGCTTTGCTCGCTCATGAACTGGGCGCAAAAAATCTACTGCTTACCAATGCGGCCGGAGGCATCCGTCGGGATTTCAATCCGGGTGATCTCATGGTCCTGACCGATCATCTCAATTTCATGGGAAGCAATCCATTGGTTGGCAGGAGCATCCATTCCAGCATACCGCGCTTTCCAGATCAGTCGGAAATCTACGACGCCATCCTCCGCGACAAAATTCTTCTCGCAGGAAAGAACAACGGTTTAAGGATTACAGGAGGTACTTACGTAGCTCTTTGTGGACCCGCCTTCGAAACTCCTGCGGAAATTGATGCATTTGCCAGGCTTGGGGCCGACGCGGTCGGGATGTCAACCGTACCGGAAGCCATGGTGGCGAATGGATTGGGCTTAAAGGTAGGGGCCGTTTCCTGTATCAGTAACTTGGCGGCCGGGCGGTCCGACGGTCCGCTTGGTCATGAGGAGGTGATGGAGGTTTCCCAAAAAGTCCTACCCGAGATGACCCGTTTGCTTGCCGAAGTCTTAAGGACCATTTGAAAAACGTACGGCCAATCCTATAAAAACCGGTCGGCGCTCCGGCCCTGCGGGAGGGAACACTTTTCCTTCCTACCAAAAAATCGGTACCTCAAACGTCCAACCAGTCGATAAGGCATATCACGAACCGGTTTGGGAATGATGATGAGCAAAAGAAACAGATTCCAGGGGAATTTCAATTTTCCGGCAATATACAGGCAGGCGGAGGATCTATCGTGGGCTCGCATGTTTTCGACAAGCACGAGCCCATCGAGGCAATCTTCCGGATACCCATGTTTTTGCAGCAATGCCTTGCCATGCTTGGATTGCAGGGGGGCAAACTTCAAATCCTTGTTCTTTTCCCATTTGAGGATAAACCGCACCGCCCCATCACAGAGATGACAAATTCCATCAAAGAGCACCACTGCATTTTTCTGATCCTTTTTCAAACTGATCTCTTTATATCCAAGGAATTCAGAACTGGACAGATATTTTCATGCGCCTGACTTTTCCCATTGGACTAACCTCAACCCATGGATAGTAATAGATCGTTATGGACCATCACGAATTGGAAAATGGAAGCGTCTTGAATCTGGACTTCACCAAGCTTGCCAAAGTGGCGGCCTGCGGGGAGAATCTTATTCCCGCAGTCGCCCAGGATGCCGACACTGGAGAAGTCCTCATCGTAGGCTATGCAAATGAACTCGCCTTGCACACCGCCATCGAGCAGGGAATGGCCACTTTTTGGAGTTCGAGCAGAAACGAGTTATGGATCAAGGGCAAAACCTCGGGTGATTTTCTCGAGCTCGTGGAAGTCCGTGTGAATTGCGAGCAAAATTCGATACTCTATCGCGTACGGCCAAAAGGGCAGGGGGCATGCCATGTGAAAGATGAACAGGGAAGGGCGCGGCAGGGATGTTACTACCGAAAAATTGATCCGAAACTCAAGACCCTTCGCTTTGCTTGATACTTGAGGGGTTGAGGGTGTCCTATGACTAGTTGCCTATGGAAAGACAGATCGTTTCCTCAGCATAGGATTCAAACCCTATGCAAGCGCAGGGTGTTTCGTCTTTGATAAAATCGATGCGAATAAACTTGGCTGACCTACTGGAACCGCAGGCTTCCATAATAACGAATTTAGAAAAACCTATCGAAATTCGATCCATATTCTTTCAATGGCTACATATTCTTGCTGATAAGCTCCTCCGGGGGCGCAAGATAAAATCCGCGCCATTGCGTCATCCATGCAAAGCGCGTTGAATAGGACTGCGGGGTCTTATCCCGCTCCTGGCCAACAAGTTTTGGGAGCATCCGCGGACATCGGTGAAGACCCTGATTGGGCAATCTCCCCAATGGCCTGCAACAAGGAACTTCAGGAGCCCGCCATATCCATGGACCCAAAAAGGTTACATGGGGGTAAAGCTACACGTCCTCTTGTCGCAACCATCTAAATTTTACGATTCTAAATTTTCTTCCAAATCTTTGATTTGCCCCGAAGACTGAAATTCCCTTCATGGAATTCACGTCTTCTTCCTGTTCATCCGGCATCAGGGACAAATCCGAGGGCATACCATCCCTGTAGATGCTGTTTTTCTCGCCAGCCAAGTCGGGGTAACCGACCTTGTTGAAGTTGAGGTTCGTCCAGGGTTCGTCCAAGGATTCATCCCAGTACCCATTGAGATTTTGATCCATGAACGGCTCATGCGGACGATGGTGAGGAGCGTCTATATCCGGCTTCACGTAGTCGGGCGTTCTTTGCACGACTACCTCGATCCAGGACTTTGCTGCAGACTTCCCGTTCGTCTCTCCCAGAACGCGCACGACAAAAGTATCCGAACGGGCGGACATACTTGGCGCCAGAGGAGCAAGTAGGTCGGACTGCATCACCCAGCCTGGCTTGCACGCGCCAGTCGCCAAGCTTTCCACTCCGAGAATATTTTCCTGCGCATCTCCAAATTCAGACCCCGGATATTTCAAGCGATGATCGTAAACACTATCCGGCGCCGATCCGTCTATAAATGTAAAGTTATAGTTGTCAGTCGATACAGTTGCCAACCCGAGGGATCGGCTTGCATTCAGATCTAGCCCGGGAGGATGTAGTTCAGGCTGTTCCGAAGTTGCCATGAGTCCAAAGCTCGAGTCATGGAATTTATTTCCTGCCCATCTAAATTTTGGAACCGCAGGGATAGCTTGGTTCTGGTTTCTTGCCCAGCCCGAAGAGGCCTGCGCTGGATCATTCAGGCCACTCATTGCAATGGCGGATTGAACCGCACCCCTGAGCCCTGTCATTGAATCAAGAGTTTCGGGGATCCACTCCTTCAGGTCGAGTTTGGAAAAATTCTTCACACTGTCCTTTCCAGGAATCCGCGGGCCGGGGGAAAGCCTGCGGTTAACAAAGTCTGCAAAGGAGAGAAACGGGCCCCTGAGCTTCACCTGCCTCACTATCTCCACCGCCAGATTTCCTATTTCCGTATCCGTCAGTTTTCTTAGGGCGTTCCAAGTATTGGTTCCATCAATATCCGCAACTTCCTTGATAAACCTTATTACAGGAGTTTCATGGCTTGAGACACTTGCGTTTTCTACGGAAATCCCTCGCAGGCTGAAAAGTTGTGAAATCCATGCATCCACCGACGTGGAGTTTACGTTGAACGCTCCATCGATCAGGAGGTCACCACTCATGGTTTGATACCTCACGGATTTATCTTTCTTGCCAGAGAAATTCTGGGTTTTGTGGAGAGACCCATAGGAAGATTCGGATATTTCACCATGCCTGAAATAAGAAACCAAACGGGGGTTGCCATAAACCAACCCTGCCTCTTTGTCATTTGAATCAAAGGGCGCAAGGCCGGACTCTGTCCAAAGAAAAGGTCGCATCCTTTCTCCAATGGCAGTTTGATCCAACCTCCTTCCTTCATTCCATTTCTCCGCGCCAGATAGGAAATAGCCGTCCAACAAGGATCTATTCAAATAGAAAGAGTGATCGTAGGCCACGTTTTGATGGAAATAACTGTCGCCGTCTCTACGCCATGGCCCGTACCCTTGCCCAGGATCTATGGAATCCCAATCAAGCAAATCGGCATCTTCTGGAATATGCACCAAGTCTGAGAATTTTTCTTTTAAATGCCACGTCATTTTTATTATCCATAAATCACTGTTTTCTGGATATAATTTCTTAAAATATTCCTTCCAATATTCTTCCGCTTTTTTCTCTTTTTCAGCATTGGCGCTCAAAGACCCCATCCCATAAAAACTGGTCGGTTCCTCATAGACGTGATTCACTCGCGCCCAAGTACGATGACGGGCAACTTGTATACTCGCATAGGAATTACCTATGGCATAGCTGGGCCCGTGCAGGTAATTGTTCAAATTTGCATGCCTGTACTGTAAAAGCGAAAGAGGGCGGTTACTTGGAGTCTCGAACAACACGGCCGCGGAGGAAACAGTGAAATGATCGTTGTAGGGACTGATTGACTCAGTTCTGTTATTTTCAAAATAGCTGGAAAAGAAACCTATGCTTTTTGTGTCCTCCCTTGCCGCGCGAACCACAGGCCTCTCAAGAAGGGTGTTTAGTGACGGGTCGAATAAAGAACTCTGGGAAGCATCATCGACGTCAAGGGTGGGGAAAGTTTTGACCAATCCCATCTTGGCAGCCCTTTGGTCACTGGATAGGTTGGAGGCGTTAAAAAGATCGTGCCACTGCTCTCCAAGGGCTTGCAAATTATTGGGATCGTATGGGAAACTATCGGGTATCGAATAAAAATCGGGCACGTATGCGGAAAATGTTCCATATTTCGCTCGCTGAACATCAAGGGCATTATCTGCGCTGTAATTTAAATTACCGGCAGAGCGATCCCAAGAGGAATGGGTAAAGTAAAAGCGTTTCCCGGCGTATGTCGATGTTTGCACAGTGGCCCCTTGCTCATCTTCTATAAACCCTGCATCTCTGATATCCGCGAACGGCTGACTGAATGCTTTGCTAAGCGGATAGACACCTGGTTGTTTGGCAATCCCCGGATTTACCCAATTTCGCTTGCCATGTTGAGTTGAATGTACCAAAGCGCGAAAATTAAAATCGTTGAGTAAAACGTGCTCGTTAGTTGGATCGCTCAGTGATTTCACCTTGATTTCCCAACCCCAGCCAGGATGATTGTCATCCTCCATCGAGTTGCTTGTGCCTAAATAATTATAATTCTGCTTCAAGTAATCGGAGGTAGTTTCAAATTCAACCCTCGCGCCATCTCCATTGAGGGCCCAACTGGTGTAGCGACTCAGCGCAAGGGGAGAATCCTCCGTTGGATCTTCCCCATAAAACATGGTTATACATTTCACTTGATTAACTTCCGGGACGGATGAATAGCTGAAAGTACTGCTTCTTCTGTCATAATTGAACTTCTCCAAGTCGGTCTGAGCCAAGGTGTCTGGCTTGGTCAAATTACTTGTCACCTTGAGAATTCCGGTTCTCGGGGAATGATCCGTTTCCAACAAGAATCCGCGTTCTTTGGAAGAGCCACTTTCCCGGCATATCGGAACGATCAATCGATCAATATGATTCGTGAAATCTTCTGAAAGGGGTGCTGCGCCCACACCCCTGAAAGTCGCGAAGGTAACGACTTCTCCCGGCGCAAGCTGATCCTCAGTGGTCTCGTAGTCCTGATCCATGATCTGAAGCCTCAAATCCTTGACTGTGGAATACCAATCTTGGCCCGACCTGTCGACATTGTAGAATACAAAATTTGGAACAAATCCTGTACCTGAAACCTCGGGATCCTGGGTCACGTTGGAATCTTCGTGCTGGTAGGTTAAAGTTTTTTCAGAATCGTCGTATTCAAGGTTTACTCCAAACAATGAACTTTTCGGTATGCCCTTTTCCCAATCTTCAAAATTGCCTATTTCCTCCTTTTTGCCAGGCAATATATAAGAATTCATCGCGGATTTAATGTCTTCCTGAAGAATCTCATCTAGTTTGTACAAATCAGAAGCACTCAGTTTGATGAGGTCATTGCGCCGAACATACCCATTCTCGATAGCCCAATACTTTTCTTCGCGCCTATCATATTCTAAGTAAGTTCCAGGATTTTCCCACGCATCGTTCCAAAATGGACGAGTTCTTTGATACAAGGCCATCCACCACTTTCTAAACAAATCATATTGTTTGAAATCACGATCTTTTATGGAAAGATTTAGGCTGTATTCAGAAGGAGGGATCTCAATGAACAAATTATGTAGATTCAATGGTTTGTCATAGGGATTCCACAAGGTGACCGACGGTAGAACGGCCAAGGAAACGACGTCGCCTGCTCCGGGCTTCATAACCGGACAGACCGCCAGGCGCAAGCCTACCAACACTGGAAGCAGGCTATGATTCTTTGGTTCCGGTCTGTGAGTCCTTGTAGAATCATCCCAACTATTGAAGTAAAGCGTGGCGTCCATGCCCCTGAATCCCCCGCTTGGGCTAGCCGGCCTTCCTTCGAATATGACGGCATTGTCACCAATGATTCGAGGGAACTGATCCGGAGGAGTCAACTCAATCTCCTCGGCCATATTTCTATAGGTATTGTGAAAGCTTGCCAGCACCGACCACCTTGGGCCTGCCATCAGAGTGTCCTTGTCTTCAATCAAGGCCTCGTTTCCAAGCAACCAGACGTTTCTTTTTGCAGTTGGATTGACGGGCAGGTTCTTCTTGTAGGTTATTTTTTCCCGAAAAAGAAAATTGTCGTTAAAATCGGTCTGTACGTCCCTGGACGGACTTTCCCCGGGAGCAAGTTGACCGAAGGCAAGGCTAAGATCGCGCTTCAAGCCACCGGTGCGCAGATCGGAAAGAACGCCAAATGCATCCGTCGTGACACTGTGATAATGAGAGGCATGAAATTCCTCCCATTCATCTCCAAAAAGCGACAATCCGCCGGTAGATAGAATCCTTGAATTTGCTCCCTGCAAGGAACCGAGATCAAAGGTGGCCTCATCAAGATGAGGATGTGGGGCCACAGTCAGGCGGGAATCCGGGGCGATGGCTAGACTTGCGTTGAAATCGATCTTGGCCTTCACGCCTTCATCACCTACCCAGTATGCATATGCGCCCCTTCGCTTCTCCCACGCTTTACCGGTTTGATCGTTGGAGTGGAGAGCGGTTTTGGGCACTTTTACCTTGCTGTGGTTGTTGTCTCCCACCACACGATCGAGTAACCAGGCAACGGTCTCGTTCTCGTCGGGATCAGGCAATTCCACCAAGGGGTGATGGTAATTCCTGAGCTTGTTTTCCACGACGTTCCTGTGGTCGCGCCAATCATTTGAGAATTCTCCGTATTCATAACCGGCGTCTACGGGCAACAAACGATTGCCTTCGCTTGTCACAGCCCTGCCATCGGGCACCTCGATATGTTCCTTTACCATTCCGTTCCCTCCCAGCAAGGCCAATTTCTTGCCCTCGTTACCACTGATCAACCATGACATTTCAATTGCGGGATGGTGGTCAAAGGTGCCATCCGCGTCCCATGAATCCGTCAAGGATACGGCATCGTCGCCGTTGAAAGGCAGTGGATTCGTCATCCTCAGGTCTTCCAGATTTTTCGATGATCCCACGCCTCTGTCCTTCCAAACCCCGGTCCACATTCGCTGTCCGGCGGGGAGTTCCTCTATCGTTCCCTCTCCATTGCCATAGAGGTCCACGGTGGCCAAATTATTCAACAGCGCGCTATCTATCCTCTCGTCGTATATGTCGGCGGTTGCAGAAATACGCATGTCAGGCCCCAAGTGCTTTTGTATCTCCCCAATTGCGATCATCATGCCCATCCGGGCATGGGCTTTTGCGAGTGCCTGATTTTGCCGGGCATCGGAATAGGCAAGTTCGAGGCGTACTTGATTTACCAAAGTGATAACCAAAAGAAAAACGAAACTGATCAGGGCAAGGGATAGAATCATGGCAAACCCAGATTCTTTGTTTCGATACTTTCCGGCGGGATGGTTACGCATATCTTTGCTTCCCTAATCTATTGTCTCCAAGTACTAGAAGGCAATGAAATGTAGTTCGAGCAAAACAGGGATTTGACCATCGGACAGCAACCCCGGTCTGGCAAGGCGCTGGAATGCCCTGCCAATTGATTGAAATCAACGGGAGGGAATGGCTAGAATTTCAGCCTCCGATGGCCAATATTTCTCTATGTCCTCGAGCGCGGGCACTTGCTTGGGCCGAACCACACGGAATCCAACGAAAAGCGCATCCGTGTGATACCATACGCTTTTGGGAATTTGAGGGTCTTGCTGTTTCCAGGATTCCTCCGAAGCCATACGTCCGGCGGATCGATGGTTTTGGGAAGCGTCGTCCCAGGATCCTCCCTTTACCACACGGGGATAAAGGGAAGTTGGCAAGACGAGGGGATTTACGCGCTTCTCGGTGGACGGGGGCGAGGGAGAGGTGGTGAATTGATCGAGCGTCCACTCCCAAACGTTTCCGTGCATGTCGTACAAGCCAAAGGGATTGGGGGATTTTTGACCAACCGGCTGGTACTGGAAAAAACTGTTTTCCAGATTCCAGGAATAATCTGGCAATTGGGAAGCGTCGTTCCCGAAACTATATGCCGTGTCGGTTCCTCCGCGACAAGCATACTCCCACTCCGCTTCCGTGGGCAGACGATAGAATTTCCCGGTTCGAGCGCTCAGCCACATGCAATACATTTTGGCCGACAATTGAGTCATGCAAATTGCGGGAAACCCACTCTTTCCCATACCGAAAGTCATGTCGGTGTAAGGGGCGGTGGGTTTGGTAACCGCGTCGGAAAGCAAATCCGCTTTGGTCTCCTCCAATTTCTTGTAAGCCCGGTTGTCACGATCGATGTTGAGCATCCATAATTCGTATAAATCCCAAGTGAGTTCGTGTTTGCCGATCCAAAAGTCCGACACCTCGACTTGATGAGCGGGCCACTCGTCAGGACCACGATTGGAATCTCCCGGCGAACTGCCCATGGTAAATTCTCCTCCCTCTACCGGAACCATGTCAAAGACAAGATCGGAGGTGGGTATCGACTGCTCGTATTCTGTAAATTCATCCGCCACCGGACCGGCTACGAATCCCAGCTCCGCGTACAAGTCCTTGGGCATGGATCCCAAAACGGTGAGAGATTTCTTTTGGGGAACAAGCGTGACCTCATCAGGCCATTCCGCGCCTTCCTCAATCCAGCGCCGGAGGGTGTAAAGATCCGAAGAAGACAAAGGATCTGCAGGTGACGGGGGCATGAACATATCGTCATCCATCGGCAACGTACATAGAAGGTAGAGGTCGCTCTCCAAAGGTTTGCCCGGCGCGATTACGTAATCCGTGGCAAAAGCGTGCTCTTTGGTATCAAGTCGCAAGTCACCCTTCACCTTGCCCTCGTAATGGCAGGCCACGCAGTTAAGTTCAAGTATGGGCTTCACGTGTTCGACGAATGAAATTTCCCTGGGCAGTCTCTTGCGAGGCTCAAGAACCATTTCATCCGGCCAATCGGCGCCGTCGAGAATCCATTGCTTGAGCACAGCCTTTTCGGCATCGGTCAAGGGGTAGTCCCTTTCCGCGTTTTTGATGGGAGGCATGAAAAGCTCGTCGTCCAGGGGGAGGGTGGTTGTCCAATAGAGAGAACTGCCTTCAGGATCACCGGGAATCAGAACTTCATCTCCGGCCAGGGTAGCCGCCTTGGTATCGAGCCGGACGTCTCCCTCGGCCTTGTCCGCACGGTGACAACTCACACAATTGTGCTCGAGAACCGGCCTGACGTCTCTTGAAAAATCAACGTCGGCAGAAAAGCCACTCTGCCAGGGAGAGATCAGCAATAGAGTTACTAGGGATTTGCAAGCAAGTTTGGGAAGCTTCATTGTAGTTCTTTAAAGACAAATATCTCATGTATGGGATATTTTCCTTTGATCTCAACCATATTCACTGCCATGAACTATCTTCCCAAAGTGCGATTGCTCAGGTTATTTGACGCAAGCCCATGGATGGTTGCATCCTTGGTTCTTGCTTGGCCGCTTCCATCGCTGGCTGAAACTTCGGTAAAGCCGGTGAAATTTTCCCGAGAAATGATGGGAATGGAAATCCGCATTCTTGTGGCAGCGAAAAAAAACGCCGCTCTTGAAAAGGCCGCGGCAACCGCTTTTGCAGAAGGTGACCGTTTGAACATGATCTTCAGCGATTACGAATCCGAGAGCGAAGTCACCAAATTTTCGCAAAGTTCTGGTTCAGGCGCTGCCGTTCCCTTGTCCGAGGAACTTTTCGAAGTTCTTGAATACTCCAATTCGTTGTCGCTCAGGAGCAAGGGAGCGTTCGACGTAACTCTGGGCCCGGTTTCACGGTTATGGAGGATTGCCCGATTCCAGGAACGTTTGCCGGATCAGACCAAACTTGAAAAGGCGCTTCAGAGAACGGGCTTTGAAAAACTGGTTCTCGATCCGAACCAAAAAGGCGGCAAACTGGATACTGCAGGCATGGTGTTGGATCTTGGTGGCGTGGCCAAGGGGTATATTGCCGATCGAATGCTTGAGGTTCTGCAGGCTCAAGGATTCGGCGAGTGCTTGATAGACGCGGGGGGAGACCTGACGATCGGAGATTCACCTGCAGGATCCAATGGCTGGCTGATCAGCATTGGAGGAAGAAAACATCCTGACCTTCCCGTTCTCGAGCTTTCCAATTGCTCGGTGGCAACCTCTGGAGATCTTGAGCAATTTCTCGAAATAGATGGGAGGAGATACTCCCATATCATCGATCCGCGCACTGGATTGGGACTGAGTAAACGAGCTCAAGCCACCGTAATTGCGCCCAATGGCATGTTGGCGGACTCCCTTGCTTCGACCTGCCTCGTTACTGGATTCGCGAGATTCAAGGAACTTTTTGGTAATTCGGAAACGATTCGCGTTTACTATCTTGTTGCCGACAAATCTACTTTTAGCCTGTATGAATTCAATTCCATTCAGTAAAGCTGGAATTAGGGCTTTTGTCTTGTCAGGTATGCTATTTTAGGCACAATGGGCCCTTTATCCCAATTTTCAAGATGTCTAGAATTTGCGCAATAACTGGAAAACGCCCCAAAGTAGGTGGCAGGATCATTCACAAAGGTGTCAGCAAGAAAGCTGGTGGAATTGGTTTACAGCTTGTAAAAGTGAACAAACGCACTTTCCGTCCGAATTTGCAGCGTGTACGCGTCAAGTTGCCCAGCGGTCAGGTCAAGCGTCTCTGGGTTTCAGTCAAAGCAATCAAGGCGGGTAAGATTCAAAAAGCTTAAGCCCCTTTTCCTTTGCCCACCCGGATAGGGCATAGTTACGCAACTCCGTGAATCCGGACATAATTTTTTGGGACTCTTCCACACAATCGTTGGAAAAAGAGGACGTATATGGGGAAAAATGGCTAAAATTCACCTACAACACTCCACTGGGCGCGTTGGGATTGTGGGCGATGGTCAAGCGCAAATGGTTTTCCAAAACCTACGGAAAGAAAATGGATCATTTGCGAAGCAAGGACAAAATCCAAGCCTTCATTTCCAATTATGGAGTGGACAGCTCCGAGTTCCTTGATCCTGTCGATTCATTCAGTAGCTTCAACGAGTTTTTTTACAGACGCCTGAAACCGGAAGCTCGTCCCATTGATCCGGACGGGGACAGCGTGGTCTTTCCCGCTGATGGCAGACATCTGATGTTTACTGACCTTTCAAGGGTTCAGCAGGTATACGCCAAGGGCCAGTCATTCGACCTTGCTACTCTTTTTGGATCCGTTGATTTGGCTGGGGAATTCAAGAACGGCATGCTTGTGATCAGCCGATTGTGCCCAGTGGACTATCATCGTTTTCATTTCCCAATATCCGGCGAAACATCGAGCCCGCGTCTTATCAATGGAGATTTGTTTTCTGTCAGTCCCATAGCCTTGCGCAAAAGGCTTTCGATCCTATGGCAAAACAAACGCTACCTCAGTTTGATGGAAAATAATCGAATTGGAAGAGTTGCGCAATTTTTAGTTGGGGCAACCTGTGTGGGCTCGGTTCATTTTTCCAACGCAAAAAGCAAAGTATGCAAGGGTGAGGAATTGGGCTATTTTTCATTTGGAGGATCCTGCGTCATGTCGTTTTTCCCTGCAAATTCGATAGAATTTGTTCCGGCTCTTACCAATTGGTCCGCCAAGGGAATTGAGATCTATGCGAAAATGGGGGAAAGAATGGGTCGTCTTAACGGGGCATGATCTCTCCTTGCCGTTGTGTGTGGATTGCCTATTTCATAAGTTTTGGCCATGAAGATTGAGGCACACGCATTACCTGGGAAATCAGGCTTTACCATTCTCGAACTGATGGTTGCCGTAGCAGTTACTGCCATGCTCGCAGGCGTAATGCTGACCATATCCACACAGGTGCTGGAAACCCAACGCCATGCTTCAGGTGATTTGGAAACCAATCAGGTGGCTCAATTCGTTTTGGACAGAATCCAGGAAGATCTGCAATGCGCCCTTTACCAAAACGATGGTAACACTTGGATGGCGATAAGTATTTTGGAAGACAAGACCAACAGCGGTTCCTGGAAAATTGTCGATAACGAGGAAAGAGGCAAACCCCTCGAGGATTCCTTCCGTTTGATCGAAACGGACTGGCCGGAAGAAGAAAGTTTACCGGAAAATATCTACGATCATCGAGGACAAGCCCCCATCGAACTTTCAAGAAATGGAGTCGGTGGCGCATGGTTGCGATTTTTCACGCAAGGCCCCGAATTGGATCAACTATCCAAGAATTCCGGGGCTGCACGGGCAGTCGCCTATCAAATCATCAGACATGGACTGACCGGGTCGAGTACCTCATCCGTAAGATACCAGCTTTTTAGATCGGACGTTTCTGCAAGAAACACTTTTGAGGCAGGCTATGATTTACATCCTTCGGCCAAGGCATACTACGAGGATGCCAGTGTGACTTCACTGGATCCCGATGACCCTGGAACCCCCAGGGTGCCCTCAACCATCGTCAATCCAATTATTGAGGAAGGTTCTGATTATTCACCCACCTCGTTTTCACTGGCCGCCAACGTTGTCGATTTTGGTGTGCGGGCCTACGTACTTGAGAAAAGCAGTTTTGGCACGGGCAATCTCGTTCAGGTCTTTCCAGCGATAAATGATTCAGGATCTCTTTTGGAAACCGAGTATTTCGCGACCTCACATCCGGAATACAAAACTTTGGAATCTCCTTATCATTCCTTTCCGGACGTAATCGATTTATCCGTTCGTGTCCTAACCTCCGAAGGAGCCAGACTCCTGAATGCATTGGAGGATGGTTTGATCTCCCCTTCCCTCAGCGGTAATGATTGGTGGTCACTGGTTGAAGCAAATTCCGATGTCTACGTAAGACGAGTCAAGATCTACGGGCAAGGTCTTTAAAATTTAAATAAATCCTCGCTGCTTTCTGTATTTCAGGGGAGTGACGTTCATTTGGCGTCTAAATAACTGGGTAAATGAACTCTGGTCGTAAAAACCATTTTCACGAGCAATGACGGAAAGTTTTTTCTTCGTTGCAAGAAGGTCGTCACACGCCGCTTCAATCCTGGTTCTAGTAATGAATTGCATGGGTGCGATACCGAAGAGCTCAACGAACCCACGATGCAGTTTCCGGTGAGAAAGCTCGGATACACGAACCAAGTCACCAATGCATATTTCCTCACGAAAATGATTGCGAACGTGATTGACCGCTCGCCCGATTTCATCATCTCTTTCCCACTTGAGTTCCTTTTTCTCCGCTTCACCATATGGACGAACCGTACCCATGAGGCCGACAACTTCTCCACGATCATTAAAGAGAGGGTATTTATTGGTTAAATACCAATCAGGAAGTCCCTGACGGTTGAACACTAATTCCAAAATATTGAGTTTTGGCAATTTGTTTTCAAAAATCTCCCGGTCATCTCTCCTGAAATGTTCGGCCAGACGGGCAGGAAACAAATCAAAATCAGTCATGCCAAAGAGTTCTTCCTGCGACAAACCAAGACGCGGTAAAAATCCTTCATTCACCATGACAAGGCGGTGCTCTCTGTCCTTGACGAAGAAACTTACTCCCGGCAAATCATCAAAAAGAGCGCTGAACGTTAACGGATTGCATCGATTTTCTTCAAACCAATCATAAACATGCTGAAGGGATTGAGAATGAGCAATAGGACCTTTCTTCTCCATTAAAATTTAGATAATTACCAATTTTCGTTCAGAGCAAGTTCTAATTTTTAGCCTGAAAATCAGGCGGTTGATCCTACATCGGGGGAGCTTTTCGAGTTTGGTCAAACAAACTCAATACTTCAAGATTTTCGTGTTACGGCTTCCACATGCGAAAGGTTCAAGCCTCCAAGATTCAATTCCTTATTGGAAGGAACGAGGATAACGCATGAAATATCATTCAAGTCCGAGCTTTTTCAACTTCGGACGAATCACAAAGGAACAGTACCCTTGATCCGGATTTTTGCTGTAATAATCCTGATGATAGTCCTCGGCAGGAAAAAAACGCGGGACCGGAACGATTTCCGTGACAACAGGCTCGGAGAGCTTGGATGATAAAATCTTTTTCCATGAAGCCGCGGTCTCCTTTTGGGAATCGTTGTAGTACATGATTGTGGAGCGATACTGCGTGCCCACGTCGGCTCCCTGTCGATTCAAGGTCGTCGGGTCGTGAGCGTTTCCAAAAATCTCAAGTATTTTTGAGAAGGTGATTTTCAGCGGGTCGAATTTAATTCTAATGACCTCAGCATGTCCGGTTTTCCCCGTACAGATTTCCTTGTAGGTCGGATTTTTCGTCTTACCTCCGGCATATCCGGAAATCACTTCAACAACCCCATCTAATTTTTCAAAGACTGCTTCCGTACACCAAAAACAACCTCCACCCAAAAGAGCAAAGTCATAAACGGGCTCTGCAAGCGTTTCCTGTGTTACCACCATTTTTTCCTTGTTATTGGAATACGCCAAAGTTGCAAAGCAAAGAAGGCCAATCAGGTGAAACTTTCGGATATAAAAAAGGGTCGGGCGCTTCATTTTCCGGTAATCCATTCGTGACCACGATGAAGCAGGAGTTTGTCCGCAGCAAGAGGGCCCCAGGTTCCTGCGGCATATTTTTCCAAGCCATCATTTCCCATGGATTGCCATCCTTCAAGCACGGGAGAAAGAAGGCTCCAGGAATGTTCGGCCTCGTCACCCCGTATGAAAAGAGTGCCGTCTCCCGTCATTGCATCGAGTATCAACCTTTCATAGGCTTCCGGAGTATTGGAACCAAAGGTGGTATCGTACCCAAAGGATAAATTGACTGGTTGAAGCTTTGTTTCCAAGCCAGGTGTTTTGGAATTCAAGCTGAGACTTACGCCCTCGTTCGGCTGTATGCGGATGGTCAAAAGGTTGGGAGATAGAGGCTGACGCCCCTCATGACCGAATAAAATTGCGGGTGCACGAGTGAACTGAACCACGATTTCACTTACTTTTCGGGCAAGCCTTTTGCCAGAACGGATGTAAAAGGGAACTCCCTTCCATCGCCAATTATCCAATTGCAGGCATAGAGCGGCATACGTCTCGGTAGTGGAGGAAGCAGGAACTCCTTCCTCTTCATCGTACCCGAGAGCTTTTTCCC
This sequence comes from Opitutales bacterium, assembly GCA_038152055.1. Lineage (GTDB taxonomy): Bacteria > Verrucomicrobiota > Verrucomicrobiia > Opitutales > Seribacteraceae > Chordibacter. Next base: position 27,985 of record JAYOWQ010000003.1, read on the forward strand.
CGCCAACCAATCCTTCACTGTAAACACCCCGCACAACCTCTGCATGTGGGTCGGAAAGGGAAAGAGGTTTGATGGCTTGCAGGGCCTTGACCTTTTCATCGCGAATAGCTTCGGGGTTCAAGGAGGATGGCGGTTCCATTGCGGTAAGAGCGAGCAACTGCATGACGTGATTCTGGATCATGTCTCGCAGAGCGCCACTTCGATCATAATAGCCGGCCCGCGAACCAACTCCCAAGTCCTCGGAAACGGTAATTTGAACACATGAGACGTAATTGCGATTCCAGACTGGTTCAAAAATGCTGTTGGCGAATCTTTGAACCAGCAGACTCTGGACGGTTTCCTTGCCCAGATAGTGATCGATCCTGAAAACCTGGGATTCCGAAAACCTTCCGTTAATCATTTGATTGAGTTCTCGGGCGCTGGACAAGTCCCTGCCAAAGGGCTTCTCAACAATTACTTTCGATGCCGCATCAGTATTGCTGTGCATGCGAGCCAAACCGCTGTTGCCAAGGTTTTCCAAAATAGGCAAGAATCCCGATGGAGGCGTGGAGAGATAGAACATACACTGCACGGGCTCTCCCACAGTTTCCTCAATGCTTTCGATTCTCTGCTTCAACAAGGCGAAACTTTCCGGATTGTCATACTCTCCGGAATGAAAGGAAACTTCCGGAGCCAGCATATCCCAAACTCCGTCTTCCACAGGTCTTCTCGAGTGTTTGTTGAGAGATTTTTTCAAGGAATCTCGGAAATCTTCATCCGAAACCTCTTTACGACCGAAACCAATTAGGAAAAAACGTTCAGGCAACAAGCGATCAATCGACAGATTAAATAAAGCGGGTACCAGCTTTCTTGAGGTCAAATCTCCAGAAGCCCCGAATATCACCATTATGGTTGGAGGGATAGATCGTTTTTCGGAGTTTTTCATAAAACCCTCGATAATAGAAATTTCGCAAGATTATGGAAAGAGGGAAACGTGCTCGTGATGAAAAATCGTTGCGTTCGAATCCCCAAGATCCATTTCGATCACGTCAAACCGATAGGATGAGCGGCAAAAGGAATCATGTCTTAAAAAATCTCTGCATGCGGACAGCAACACCTTGCGTTTTCTTTGGGTTATGGACTGATAACCATTGCATAATGAATTTTCGGAACGTGCTCTGACTTCAAGAAAAACCAGCATTTCCTGGTCCATTGCGATCAAATCTATTTCTCTGCGATTATCGATGGGGCTTCGCCAATTTTGAGCAATCACTCGATAGCCCTTTTTTTTCAAATATCTTAGCGCCATCCATTCACCATACCATCCCCGAAGTCGAGTATCATTTCTTGGAATCCGTCCACCCAATTGCCATATAATTTGCATTGTCTTCCTGCGAATTTCTCCAGGTTTCATCTCCATTCATGCTTGGGATATCTTCCTGCCAATTCCTTACGGATCATGGGATACGCACTCTCCCAAAATCCGGGCAGGTCGGAAGTTCTCTGAACCGGACGAAAGTTTGGAGCAAGTATCTCAATAACCAAGGGATATTCTCCGTATACTATGCATGGGTGAACCTTGACGTCGTACAGATCCTGCAAAATCGGGCGCACCACAACCTCTTCACCTTTTGAATAGTCCAATGCAAGAGTACGCTTGTTTTTTCCTAATTCTATCTTTTCCGGAGCCGCATCCGAGAGAGTCTTCAATCCTTGCTTGGAATAACAATCCTTCAACAGATCAAGTACTTCCAAGTTGCGAATTTCCTTCCAGGTGGCGCATCGCAAGCAGATTTGTTCGAAAAAGAGAAATCGGGTCTCCTCATCCAATTCAGTCAGGCCTAGATGTGGAAATTTTCTTGCGAGAAAACGGATACGGGCCAAGAAGCCCTCAACCTTTTTGTCCCACTTTTTCATTTTTAAATCTCCGACATTCAGCGCCTTGGCATAGGCAAATGCCTTCTCCTCCTTGGATACCTCTTCGGTCTCTTTGGAGGAGAGAATGAAGCAGCCCCATCCTTCGATATTTTTTCTTGAAACCTTGCGCGTACTCAAGTCCAGAAGGACTTCACTGGAAGATTCAATTCTTTCTTCAAGGGCCTCACGTATCCATTGCTCGTCTACCCCGTTCACCCATTCCATATTCAGAACAGCAGTGCCCTTGATTTTTTTTTCTACCACTTTCAGGGGCAATACAAATCTCTCGGCCCGGAGAACGGAAAGACGATTCAAATGCAATTTTCTTCCATGCTGGTCCAGATATATCGAGCGGCCTTCGCTGACGAGGTGGGCAATGCAATGAGGCAAGCATCGCAGAAGACCCCTTGCAAGATCCTCGTAAGTCGGCACCTGGAGCTTGTATTCCTCGCCTATCATTGAACAAAGGGAGCGGGCTACTTTTTCAGCTTCAAGACATCTTCTTGCATGAATTCCCATTTTCCTACATGCCTGCGGTTCGAAGTCTTTTCGCATTGCTTCTTCAAAAGCAAGGAGCAAACAGTAAACGTCCGACCTGGGTGAGCGAAGAGGATAAAATTCCGCCAGAGCTTCCACTTCGACGGGAGAACGCTCATCAATCATGGCTAGAATAAGCGCAATCGCGGAAGCGATGTTTCGCTTTTTCCCCTCAAGCAAGGCGTGGCTCCAAACTGGTTGCAAGGGCAGATTACTCATGCTCCGTCCGTGCTCTGTCAAGTCTCCCTCTTCAGAGAGCGCTCCCAATGCTTTCAAGCCATTCTTGGACCGCTCGACTGCAGCCGCTGGCAATTCTTCCAAAAGACGCAGGGTTTCAAGTTTTATGCCCGAGCCCAAAAGATTTAAATAAATTTGACTCAAGTCTGTTCTCAGGATTTCCGGATCATCATATTCAGGACGAGCTTGATCTTCCGCCTTGGACCATAACCTTAGACAATAACCGGGGCCAAGCCGACCGGCTCTGCCGGATCGTTGCTCTGCGGAACTTCTGCTGACAGGCTCGGATAGTAATGCGTTTATGCCGCGATTACTATCAAAGCGAAGCTTTTTCGCCCAGCCAGTGTCGACAACCAAACGAATACCGGGAATCGTCAAGGAAGTCTCGGCTATATTCGTACTAACGATTATTTTCCTTTGCATGGAAGGAGAAAAGACACGGTCTTGCATCTCTGGTGACAAATCACCATATAGAGGATAGACCTCGATCCCTTTGGACCAAGCACTTGAAAGAATGGCTTCTATGGTTTTGGAAATGGAAAATGCTCCATCCATGAAGACAAGCAAATCTCCTTGCTTCTCGGCCAATAATTTTGGCAGTAATCCGACCACTTGTTGCCACACATTTTTTTTTGGATCGGGTGAATAATGTTCGATTGCAACCGGATAGGAGCGGTCAGAAAATTCCAAGCACAAGGATTGAGGAAGGAATTTGCTCAAGGCGCAGGTATCCAATGTTGCTGAAGTTACGAAAATTCTAAGATTTGGTCTATTCTCGCTCCAAATTCTCAAGGCCAAGGCAAGGCAAAGGTCAATTTGAGAACTCCGTTCATGAAATTCGTCAAGAATGATAACTTCTACGTTATCCAAATCGTTCGCTCCAAGCAGTTTTGCTTGAGCAATGCCATCAGTCACGTAAAGGATCTTCGTGTCCGAACAGAAAGATTTCTCGAACCGTACCTGGTAACCAACCTCCTTGCCAAGAGACCAACCACTATGAAGGGCGACTTGACGCGCGAGCATACGGGCTGCAATTCTGCGTGGTTGGACCACTAGAATTTGCCCATTCACCAATCCTGAAGAAGACAACAAATAGGGCAGGGCAATCGATTTTCCCGATCCTGTCGGTGATTTTAAAATGAAGTGAGCATACGAACCCCATTTTTCCTTAATTTTATCAAACTCCCGAAAAACCGGTAAATGGCTTAATGCTTCCACCCGCAAAAATTTTCCGAGCAGTGAATTTTTTCAACTCCAAAGATCTTTGCCTAAGCTAAATATTCATTGAGATGTAGTAGATGTCAGCTGATTTTTATTTTTTTCTCAGGAGAATCAACGTTTCTGGGAATCTGGACTTTCAAGATTCCGTCCAATAATTTTGCGGAACATTTTTCGATCTTCCAGTCCGATGATATTCTAACGCTTAATCTAAAATCGTTCTCCAAACAATCTTCGCAATCCCCAGCAACCTCTTTTCTTTTTCCAGAGAGCCTGATATCTCGATTTGAAAAACTCAGCTCAAGGTCGGATTTGCTCCATCCGGGAACGATGAATTCGATGAACAAGAGCTTTTCCGCTTCTCTGAAACGAATTTTGGATTCACTGATCCCCGAGAATGGATTGGGCAAAACATCGTCAATTCTCGTCAAAGGAGAAAAAAAACTCTCTAGGCAGTCTTCTAGTGGATGTAATTGATAGTTTTTATTTATATTCATAAGGTAAGCTGGTTTTGCATCTTTTATGCCATATCTTAATCACTGAAAATCAATGTTTTATGCATAAACGATTCACGCAAACGCGCAATTCTGACACCACGCTGGGACGCGGGCGATTCCATATGCGCCACATTGTCTCTCGCACGAGGGTCTTTCCTGCACTTGACCCTTTTCATGGATATGGAGATTATGGACTTCAGAAAAGGCTTTGGTACTGATCAAGCATACGACGGGCAGTGGCGTCCCCCTTTTGGGCTGCAACTGAAAGCCATTGCTTGGCGTCCTGGGAGTCTTTGGGGGTGCCTTTACCCGAAAGCTTCATAAGTCCAACCAATCGAGCGGCTTCAGCATATCCAGCTTTTGCCAAAGGCAACAGCATCGAAAAGGCTTTCTGATAATCCTTCGGACGCCCGATTCCAGTATAATATTTTCTAGCATCCAATAGGATTTGCTGATCATCCATCGCTTGACTAGTTGAATTCAGAGCTGAAAATTTTTCGGCCTTTGGTTCAATCTGTTTCACGGAAAAATTTCCCGCATCCATTTTTTCCAGGTACTTGCCGGCTAATTTGTGATTCTGGTCCTTCGCCTTTCGAAGATAAAAAACGCCTTGATTGATATTACGCGGCACTTTCTCGTCACCCTCGACCAACAACATGCCCAAGACATATTGAGCTTCGGAGAAGTTCTGTCCTTCAGCGACTTGCAACCATTTGACCGCCTTGGATGAATCTTTGGCTACGCCGTCTCCATTGTAATAAGCCATGCCCAAATTGAATCGCGCGGTCAGTGACTTTGCCCGCACAGCCTCCGAAAGAAGCCCGACTCCTTTTTCGGGATCGCGATCAAGGAGCCCAGGCAATCCCTTTAGGTAAAGGGCGCCAATGGTTGCCTGCGCTTGCGGATATCCGGCCTCAGCGGATTTTTTGAATAAATCGAGGGCGCGAGGAACGTTTGTAGGGATAACCTGGAAATCTATCTCACCCATGCAATACATGGCAACAGGGTCGCCATCGGACGCCTGTCTTTGAAGAAGCAAGGCGGCGTCCTGGTATAATCTGGTAGCCGAGGAAAAGTCACCGTTCAACATAGCAAGATTCGCTAAGTTGTAGGAACCAAAAGGGTGTCCCTTTTTCAAAGATGCTTCAGACCACTGCCGAGCAGCCTCTAGATTCACAGAGCAACCAGCCTCGCCCGAACGCAGGTATATCCCAAGTAATCCCATATGATAAGCCGATCCGACCTTCGCCTTTTCAACCATTTCCTTGTAAGTCAATTCCGCGGACCATCCATCACCGCCCCAAACGCAGGAAAGTCCTGACAACAGGCAAACAATCAAAACCCTAACCAAAGATACGACAGACATATTCACATAGGCTTAAATCTTGTCTCGACAAGTTCCAAGCATGAAAGAATCATTGGTACGCATACGAAATTCGACTAATGGCAAAAGTTTTACAGTTCCATTCCACGCTTTCCTTCTTATTGGCCCTAGTTTTTGTTCAGGTTTTGTATGGGAATAAACAAAGTTTGGCAGATTTAGAGCTAGCAAAAATCGTTGAGATGCAGGACGTTTTCTTCGCACAAGGTAAAAACTGGTCGGAAGCAGAACTCACGCGGCAAGCTCAGGTAATTGTAAACAGATACGAGTCTCACATAACTGAAAATCCAAAAGATTTCGATGCCCTTGTTCTTTTTGGCAAATTTCTCCGTAAAAATGGCCAGGCAAATTTAGCCATGGGATATTTCCTCGAGGCGGACAGGCTCAATCCAAACGTGGCTGTGATCAAGCAACAGATTGGCAATTTTCTGACCGAGCAAGGAAAGCCACTGGATGCCTTTCCTTTTTTTCTGATGACCGTGCGTTTGAGTCCTCGAGAACCGATTTATCACTACAACCTAGGTGATTTTATCTTTCTCTTTGAAAAACAACTGACGGCAATCGAAAAATCGAGTGAAAGTGATTTGTGCAATTTAATGCACGAGAGTTTCAGGGAGGCTGCCCGTTTGGCTCCCCACAACTTTGACTTTCAATTAAGATTTGCCCAGAGTTTTTTTGATCTCGAAAACCCTGACTTGAAGCATGCATTAAATGCTTGGATCGCCTTGCATGAAGGTTTTGGCCATCGATCTGAAAAGGAAATCGATTACATAAATCTCTGCAAAAGCAGAATCCTCTTGGAGATGGAAAGGTATGAGGAAGCAATTTCGTTGATAAGTCGTGTAAGGACCACGTCTTTAGACAAAGAAAAAAAAGCCCTATGGGACAAAGCAAGGGATAGGGCGAATCAAACCAAGAAATCCTCCGAGTCATCGCCCGAGCGGTCAATACGGAAATCTTCGGAATCTCCGATCAAGTCGAGCAAAGTAAAGTCATTCGTTTTCCCGGCAGATCCTCATTTGCTTAGAATGAAAAGCATTACCCAATCTCTCCAGCAAGAGAATTGGCTGAAGGATTTCAAGCAGGACGTTGTACTCGCACGCGTTCTTTCGAACGGGGAGTTTTCGCTCGAGCTTTCTGCTGCTGAAAGAAAGAAGGGGTTGGAGAAATAATCCCTTTTTTCTAATGGCTCGTAATCTCGTCCATATGGCTTAGTCTGAAATCAAGATGAGAAAAGTTGCAAACTTCGACCAAGAAAAGAGGGCTCTTAGATTTTGGGATTACCTTAAAAAGCAGGGTATCGATTCCACCCTTGAGAAAGTTGAATCCGATAAAAATTCCCGCTGGGAGATTTGGGTTGAGGACGAGGATCTGTTGGGGCAGGCATTTTTGTATCTGGATGAATTCTCAAACAACCCAGAGGACGAAAAGTTCACAACGAATCTCAAAACCCACAAGGAAGACAAGCAAAAGGATTCATTTGCTCCAAGAGGTTTCAAGCAGTTCAATCTGAGGGAAAAATGGCGGACTCACGATCGTTCACCGGGTACCATGACCCTTTCATTGATAATCACGTCCGTTGCCGTTTTTCTGCTTTCCGGCATGGGCAATAATGCGGAAATAGTTAAGGCATTTTTCATTTCGCAAAGTAATGACAATCAACTAAATGAAATCTTTTCTGGCGAGATCTGGCGGGCCTTTACTCCCATATTCATTCACTTCTCCTTGTGGCACATCTTTTTCAACATGTATTGGTTGTATGAATTTGGTGGTCAGATCGAAAAGATCAAGGGAGCCAAATTTCTAATATCCTTTATTTTGCTGATAGCCTTGGCATCCAACCTGTCTCAATTCTTTACCTCTGGTCATGAGTTTGGCGGCATGTCTGGAGTCGTGTATGGATTGTTCGGGTATATTTGGGTGAAGACGCGGCTGGGTCCTGCCGAGGGGTTTCGGCTGGATCCGTTAGTGGCAATTCTCATGTTCGGGTTTTTCCTCCTATGCTTCACTGGCGTGCTTGGAGGAATTGCAAACTGGGCTCATGCAGGAGGGTTGCTCGTAGGACTTGCCTGGGGATACGGCTCAGCCCTTCGCTGGAATCATGGCCGGGGGTAAGCACGAAGGTCATTTGCCCTTTACCAGTTCGTAAATTGCAAGCCCCGCTCGCAGGTTAGGGAGTATTTTGCATTTCCCTATCCAATTGCCTCTGTAGAGAACCTTTCTCCCTAATCGAACTTCTGTTCCATTAAGCTTTAATCGCCTGCAAAAGTCTTCAAACTCGCGAATTGAAAAGTGGTTGCTCAAATGGTTGCTCTCCCACCGATGCGGGTAAACTTCGTTGCAAATACGACTTCCATCCAAGAGAAAGTTCAAACGGTTTCTCCAGTATCCATGATTTACGAAACTTACGGCTACTCTTTTGCCCACCCTCAGGGCTTGTTCGAGAATAGCCCCTGGCTCAGGAAGGGACTCAACCATTCGGGAGAATATAACCCAATCAAAGGAGTCAACCGGAAATTTGGCCAGCGACTCCAATATCTCTTCCTGATAGATTGGCACTCTGCGGGAAACGCAGGAAATTGATTTGTTCAATTCTCGATCAACGCCCAAGCCTTGAACTGACTTTGTTTCTCGCAGATGTTCCAAGAGCAGCCCCCGTCCGCACCCTAAATCGAGTACTCTTTCATTGGGATTGACCCAATCGTCAATCGCCCTGAAATCAGCTTCCTTCTTAACGTCGTAACGATTCTTTAATTTGCGAAATCCATCACTTTCAAAGGATTCAATTTCCCTTGCATTGGCATCATCGGTTTGCAAGAAGCGTCCAAGCGCCCGCAAAAATGGCTCGGAATCGATCAAAAAGGAATCGTGCCCGTGAGAGTGATCGATTTCCAGATACGAGACGTCTTTCCGCTTCATCAGAAGAGCATCGACAATTTGCTTGTTCTGGCGTGGCGTGTACAGCCAATCGCTTGAAAATGCTATCACTAATGTTCTGGTATTTACGCCTGCGACAGTCTGAGCCAACCCGGATTCTCCCACTAAGTCAAAACGGTCCAGCGCCTCCGTCAGCTTCAAGTATGAATTCGCATCGAATCTATTAATGAATTTTTTTCCCTGATGATCAAGATACCTCTGGACGCTGAATTCAAAACCTTCATCAGGATCAAGTCTTTTATCGCCTCCGAATTTCTCCTCCATACCAATATCGGAGAGATAAGTAATGTGCGCCATCATGCGGGCGACCGACAAACCCTCTCGAGGCCCAGTATCTTGTTCGTAGTTTCCGTTGGCCCATGCCAAGTCTCCTCGAATGGAGCGGCGTGCTGCTTCATTAAAGGCAATCGTTTGCACGCTATGCTGGGCGGTTGCAGCTATAATGATGGCGTTACGAGCAAAGCCAGGGTACTCGACTATCCATTGTAAAGCTTGCATCCCTCCCATGCTTCCACCAATTACTGCGTGGAGTCGTTCGATGCCCAAATTTTCAAGCAAGGCTCGCTGAGCCCGAATCATGTCCCGGATAGAGAGATCAGGGAAAGATGCACCATAGATTTCTCCACTGCCATCGGGCCTCTCACTTATTGGACCTGTCGATCCGCGGCATCCGCCGAGACAATTCGAAGAAATTACAAAGAAGCGATCCGTATCAATCGGCTTCCCCGGACCAACCACATGATCCCACCATCCTGGCTTGGCGTCTTCTTCATGATAGACGCCTGCAACATGGTGATCTCCAGTCAAAGCGTGACAAATGTAAATGGCGTTATCTTTTAATTCGTTAAGTTTGCCATAACTTTCATATCTAAGTTGATAGCCATCCAAATGTCCTCCTTCGGAAAGATCAAAGCGTTGGTCACAAACAAAGGTTTCCTCTTCCACCAGACCAACCCCGCCATTGCAGTTTGGAACGTTGATTTGAGGATCAGGCATTGGATGATGGTATTGGATCAATTTTCCCGAGGGGAATGAGCATTTATTCTAGTGAGAAATTTTATCCAACAAAGCCTTATCAATGTCATAATTTCCATGCACTGACTTCACATCCTCCAAATCATCCAAAGCATCGATCAAATTCATTAACTTACGAGCAGTTTCCTCATCTTTGATCGAAACCAAAGTGTCGGGAAGATAGACAAGCTCCGAAGAATCAGGCTGGACTCCCTTTTGCTCGAACGCATCGGACAAAAGATCGAAGTGCGTGGTTTCGCAAACCACCTCAAAGTGATCCTCCTCAACCAAGACGTCCTCGGCTTCGTTCTCTAGAGCCAGCATGGTGAGGTCATCTTCGGAAATCTTCTCCAATGCCAATAAGAATTGTCCCTTGCGCTTGAAGTTAAATGCAAGAGCTCCCGCTCCTGCGAGATTTCCCCCGCCTTTGGAGAAAGTGCTCCTTATTTCGGATGCCGATCGATTCTTGTTGTCGGTCGTTACCTCAACGATCAACCCGACGCCTCCGGGACCATAGCCTTCATAGAGAAGTTCATCAATTGTGACCCCCCCCAGTTCTCCGGCACCTTTCTTGATCGCCCGCTCAATATTATCCGAGGGCATGTTCGCCTGTTTCGCCTTCAGTATAATCGTTCTCAAGCGAGGATTGAACTCGGGGTCCTTGCCACCATCACGAGTAGCAAGCGAAATTTCCTTGCTGATTACACTGAAAATCTTTCCACGCTTGGCATCAACGGCAGCCTTGTGCCTTTTGGTAGTAGCCCATTTGCTGTGCCCAGACATATAAATTAAAATCGAATGAAAATAAGGCAGGACTTGTCAAGTTTCCTTGTCAATCCGAGCTCTAAGAAATTCATAAGCCTTTTCTAATTTATCCTTTTTATCTTCGGCGGTTTTTCTTTTTTGCTCAGACATATTCGCAAGGCGCTTGGCCGAATAATTCTTCATGCGCTCTTCGTATCTGCTCTGCAATACTTTCGGGTCAATCCGACCCCGAATCTTCATTCCCAGCAAATTGCGAAAATTCCGTTCCTCATCATCAAAATCATCATCTTCTTCTAAATCCTCCGCTTCTTCGTTGTGTCTGCGATTAAAACCTTTTTCTCTGCCCTTTTCATCAGCAGCAAGGGACAGATCAGACGGCACAACGCTTTTCGTCATTAGCGTCTGCAAGATGGTCATGACGTTCTGAACGGTCCAGTAAAGAACCAAGGCCGATGAGAAAAAATAGAGGAAAACTAAAAACATGAATGGCATGAAACGCATCATCTTGGCGTTGATGCGCTGAGCTTCACTCATTTCCGGACCCAACTGCATGGGGTTAAGCCGCATTTGATACCACTGAGTAAGCACCATGAAAACAGGAAGGATATTCAATGAAAAACCTTGAAGCATGACTACGCTGTCCTGCTCGGACAAGTCATTGGCCCACAAAAATCCCTGACCATACAATTCGGCCGCTGATCTCAGCATCCAGAACATACCGAGAAAGATTGGGATTTGAATGAGAATTGGCCAGCAACCGGCAAAGGGATTCACTTTGTGCTCTTTGTAAAACTTCATCATTTCCTGATTTAGTTTTTGAGGGCTACCCTTGTGTTTTTCCCGTAGCTTTGCCAGAGGGCCCTGCAATGCCTGCATTTTCTTCTGGGACCTGGTCGCTTGAGCCGTAAGTGGCCAGAGCGCCAGCTTTACCAAAATGGTTAAGACTATTATGCCGATGCCGTAGCTACCGAAAATCGAACTTAACTTGTTCAGGCTCCAACTAAGGGGTTCCGAAATCCACCAAAACACACCAAACTGCATGACTTTCTTTTGTTCATGAGAAAGTTTGGCAAGCTCGACGTAATCCTTGGGCCCTGCATAAACTTGGAAGGTGAATTCCTTGGCTTCCAAGGGCTTGAGAATTCCCAACGGAAATGATATCGCTCCGTTGATGCCAAGGATTTCCCGACCCTCTTCATCATGGTTTTGCTGTGAGGATTCAGCCCAAACCCGGAAATCGGACAATTCAGTCTCAGGACGGATAATGTTGACGAAGAATTGATTGTTTACACACGCCCATTTAACCTTGGAAAGTCGCCTTGGATCAATTTTGCCGGTCGGCCCCATTTCGTTTAATTGAAAAAATTCTTCCTTTTCACCATCGATCCTTCCACTACAAGTCGCGCAAGAGCATCCCTCCGCCAAAGGCGCGCCATCGTTGTAATAACCAACACTCAAGTACGTGGATGCCTGATCAAATGGATTGTACATTCTTGGAATTTGAAAGCTCGACCCCAAATAAAGCCGCAAGCGCTCGAGGGCAATTGGAGCTTCCCCTAAATTCTGGACGATCGTTTTATGCCTGAGTCCATAACCATGACCTTCATTTCTTTCGTATACACGATCTATTTGCAGTTGCCCTGAAGATTCCCATCTATAAACGACACGACTGTCCGATTCTTCAATGAGTCGAAAATCACGAGGGTTCGTAATGGCATCGATCAGAGGAACTCCCGACTCATCTTCGAAAGCAAGTCCGAGCATGGGTTCATCGGGATGCTCAATCTCATAAGCCTTGCTGAGTCGAGAGGACTGATGAAGCAATATGGAGCGAATGGCTCCTGTGTGATTTGAAAAGGTAAGGGTGGAAAGATCGCTGCCCAGCCCAACTTTGAGTTTTTCCTCTCCCGAATTAGTTTTGGCGGGAAAAGCAAAGGGTTTTGCTACATTTCCGAAGCTAGAATCAGGTCTAAGGTCCGCAGAAGAGTTATGATCTGGCAATTGCGAAGAATCACTCGCTCTTGCATCAGCTAAAGTGGGTGAACCTATTTGGTTCGAACGCTCAATTTGTTCAGCACCCTGTTGCCACAGTAGATAAAACGCAAGTACGAGAAATCCAACTCCCAATAAATAGTTCTTCATAGTTTGTTAAACGCTTTGGACGCAGCGAAAAGAAATGTTTTTTCCAAGGAAACAAATGGCGTTTGAAAGATTGATTTTCTTGGTAAAACCACGAAATGACAGTTCATCGGGAAAGAGTGATGGTGCAGGCGGAACAACTCTTTTACCATTCTTTTAGCCGAATTACGCATAACCGCGTTTCCCAGTTTCCTTGTCACAATCACACCTACTCTAGAATGCCCGTCATCTGCGATTCGAGCTTGCAACCAGAATGGATTTTCACGAATGGAGACACCTTCTTTCCTTACCTTGGAGAATTGGCAGGTTTTGCGTAGTCGTTTTTCGCGCGGAAGGGGAAATTTCACGCGCTTTTAAGCACTCCTGACAAGGATCAGCGAAATCGAGGTAAAACAGATGCCGTCAATTTGGCCCTGCCTTTGCGTCGACGATTTTGGAGCACTTTGCGACCCGCGCTGGTTTGGTTGCGCTTGCGGAACCCAAATTTTCGGGCTCGGCGCAGTTTGGATGGATTGTAGGTAGGTTTCATTACAAAGTATAAAAAGTAAACGATGAGACGCCAATGTCAAACCCCTAGAGTTCGATATTTGAGTTTGATTAAAATCCTCTTGCGAAATCCTTTGAACATGACATGGTGGGCTCTTTAGTCCCGTTCGTCTAGCCAGGTCAGGACACCGGGTTTTCATCCCGGCAACAGGGGTTCGAATCCCCTACGGGACGCCATGTTTGATTCTCTTCTTGTCCGCGTACCTTTTTCCCTTAGGTAGAACAAATGAGAAAACCCTCTTTCCCCATCCAGTTGCGTGGCGCCCTTGAAAACAACCTTAAAGGCATTGACTTGGACATATTTCCCGGGGAACTCGTTGTTATTACAGGCCTAAGCGGCACTGGAAAGTCCTCCCTGCTCTTTGATGTGTTGCACGCGGAGGGTCAACGGCGATATGTGGAAACTTTCAGCCCTTACGTCAGGCAGTTTATGGAGTCATTGCCTCGTCCGAAAGTTGACTCCATGGCCAACGCGCGACCCTCCATATCTGTCGAGCAGAAAAATAGCGTCAGAAATTCCAGATCCACTGTTGGAACAATGACGGAATTGTGTGATTTTTTTAAAGTCTGGTTTCCGCAGGTCGCGAAACTGCATGATCCAGACGATAACGAGAGAGTCCTGGAAGACGAATCCGCTTCGACCCAGTCTCAGGCATGTATCTCCGAATTCACCGGTCAAAACATTGTTCTAGGTTTCTGGGTCGAACGGGCAGATCTCTCCAGAAAAGACTTCTTCAGGTTTCTAATCTCCGCTGGTCATGCCAGGATCCTGCATGGAAGAAAATACTATCGAATAGAAGATCTATTTGACTGCGATTGGAAAGAGCCTTCCGCATTTGTCGTGGTTGATCGGATGAAAATAAGCCCACAGATTAAAAATCGTCTGACTGAAGCGATATCCTTGGCGTTGAACCATGGAAAAGGCATGGCGGAAGTTCGTTCGATGAATGGAAAAAAGCTGAGAAACTTACATCTAGGCTTGCGGTCCAGAACAAGCGGAAAAAAGTATGAACCACTGGGCCCGAATGCCTTCTCTTTTAACTCTCCGATTGGAGCATGTCCAAAGTGCAAGGGATTTGGAAGGGTGATCGAAATAAATCCAAATCTCGTTATTCCCGACCCTTCCCTGTCGATTTCCGGTGGAGCCATCAAGCCTTTCGAAGGCAAGGTTTACAAGCATTGCCTTCAAGACTTGCTCCATATAGCGAGGGCGAAAAAAATTGATACTCGCAAACCCTGGAGGGATTTACCCAAAGAAACTACCGACTTTGTTTGGAACGGAGACCCAAAACACCAAGAAGGTGATAATAGGTGGTATGGAATAAGCTCTTTTTTCAACTGGATTGAAAAGAAAACTTACAAGATGCATGTTCGAGTTTTTCTTTCCAAGTATCGAGGATACTTTGTTTGTCCTGACTGCAAGGGTTCAAGATTTCGCAAGAAACCTCAATTATGGAAATGGAACGGGCATTCTCTTCCAAGTCTGTACTCTCTTCCAATCTCTGAACTTCTGCCCCTTTTGGAAAGTTTGCCCGCACGGAACGACCCAAGGGCAGATCTTCCCCTTGATGCAATCCTTTTGCGTCTTGGATATTTGCGGGACGTTGGTCTCGATTATTTGAGCTTGGACCGTACTTCGCGAAGCCTAAGTGGAGGAGAAACACAACGAATCAATCTTACAGCTTGTCTGGGCGCAGGCTTGACCGATACCCTCTTTGCCTTGGATGAACCCACCATTGGACTGCATCATCAGGACGTAAGTCGTTTGATCGGCATTCTTCGCAATCTTGCAGATACCGGAAATTGCGTTTGCGTGGTGGAGCACGATGATCAAGTCATTCGTTCAGCTGACAAGATCATAGAGATTGGCCCGAAGCCAGGTAGCGAAGGGGGACGTATAACCTTTCAAGGTTCCGTTTCCGAACTTCTCCGATCCAAGGTTTCGGAAACAGGTAAATGGCTTTCGGGAAAAATGAACGAGCATCGCAAAATTCTTAAAAATAAAGGTGTTAAGCCCAATCGTTTTCTAAAAATTCGGAATGCCTGCGTCCATAATCTCATAAAGTTTAATGCTAACATACCCTTGGGCCGATTTACCTGCGTAGCAGGATTATCCGGTTCCGGAAAGTCCTCCCTTCTACATGATCTTATTTTCCAAGAACTCAGCCAAGGTTGCCCCAACGGTTGGGTAACCTCGGATGCCGCCGCTACAGATTTGGTAATGGTCGATCAAGGATCCGTCGGGCGCTCATCCAGATCCAATCCAGTACTCTATTCGGATGCATGGAATCCAATCAAGGAAGCATTTGCACGAACGAGCGACGCCAAGAGGGCTGGCTTCTCAGCTTCGGACTTTTCTTTCAACTCAGGCCAAGGAAGGTGCGATTCCTGTGCAGGCCTAGGCTACGAAACCGTGGAAATGCAATTCCTTCCAGACCTCGCGATCCCTTGTTCTCTTTGCGAAGGAAAAAGATTCAAGGATCATTTACTGGAAATTCGCCTGGATGGTCTAAATGTCGCGGAAGTCTTGGATTTATCGATTTCAGAGGCGGAAAATCGCTTTTCTCATTTGCCCAAAACCTACAAGCGGCTCGGTATCCTCAAGGACTTGGGACTGGGCTATTTAAAACTCGGCCAACCATTGAGCACACTTTCAGGTGGCGAGTCCCAGCGTCTCAAGCTTGCCAAATACATGATCCCTGCATGCAAGAGCTCGAGGCCCGCCATTCTATTGCTAGACGAACCTACTACCGGACTCCATCTGTCAGACGTTCAAATGCTAATCTCCTGCTTGCGCAAGGTAGTTGATGAAGGACATTCTCTTCTTGTGATTGAACATCATCCTTTGGTTCTCAGCCAAGCCGAATGGATTCTGGAATTGGGGCCCGGGGCCGGAAAGAATGGTGGCAAGCTCATTGCCGAAGGCCATCCTGAGGATTTCCTTTCTCTAGATACTCCGACCGCTCGACTGCTTAAGTCAACCACTGGAACAAGTGCCAAGCGTATCTGCGGTATTTCACCCAAACAAGCGAAGAAGTATACTTACAGAAAAAAGCCCGACTTGGAAATTACAGGCGCCCGTGAGAATAATCTTAAAAACCTAGACTTAAAAATTCCCTCAAATCAATTCGTCGTAATTACCGGGCCTTCAGGTTCCGGAAAGTCATCTCTAGCTTTCGACGTCGTTTTTGCAGAAGGACAAAGGAGGTTTTTAGACTCAATGTCCTCGTATTCCCGACAATTCGTAGAGCAAATAGGCCGTCCAAAGGTAGACCAAGTCAAAGGAATCTCTCCTACCGTCGCCATCGAACAACGCGTTACTCGAGGTTCAAAAAAATCCACCGTTGGTACCATTACAGAAATTTCCCAATATTTGCGTCTTCTCTACGCTCGTGTGGGAATCCAGCATAGCCCGAAAACCGGAAAGGCGCTCGTTTCCTCCACACCACAGGAAATTGCCCGTATTATCGCAGGCCAAATCAAAGGTGTTGCAGGCGCTCGATTGCTTGCGCCTCTTGTGACCAGCAAAAAGGGTCATCACAAACCAATGGTCAATTGGGCTCGAGAGCAAGGCTTTCAAAAAGTCCGTTGCGATGGAAGGTTTTTTTCCACCGAATCATTCGAGGGACTCGATCGCTACAGTCTGCATGATATCGAAGTCCTTGTGAATGATTGGCAGTACTCTCCCAAGAGGCCACAGGTAGACGCTTCCGTAAACCATGCCCTGGCAATAGGTAGGGGGCGTTGCCTGCTGCAGCTTCCCAGCGGATCCTGCCACTGGTTTTCGACTCGCGTCATGGATCCTTCGACTGGCCAATCATTTCCTGATTTGGAGCCTAGCCTGCTCTCTTGGAATTCACCTAGAGGGTGGTGCTCATCCTGTCACGGATATGGTAGAATTTATGAGTGGATGAAAGACGAATTGCCTGCTTGCGGAGATTGGTGGAAGCTCAGGGACGGTGATATCTGTCCAACTTGTAATGGAGAAAGGCTTGGCCCGGTTGGTCGTCACGTATTGCTCGAATCAAAATCATCCTCTCTTTCCCTACCCGGACTACTTGCATTGACTCCCGCCGAAATCATTGAGTTTTTAGCTAAGCTTGTTGTCAAGAAGAGTGAGCGGGCCATCCTGGATGCAATCTTACCCGAAGTTGCCGAAAGGCTAAGATTCATGACTGAAATCGGGCTGGAGTACTTGGCTCTCAATCGGGAAACTTCAACTCTTTCAGGAGGGGAATCACAACGAATTCGTCTAGCTGGACAACTGGGATCGAATCTTTCGGGCGTACTCTACGTTCTGGACGAGCCTTCTATTGGGCTACATCCATCCGACAATCAAAAGCTCATTGATTCCCTTCGTCGATTGCAAAGCAAGGGGAACTCACTTTTAGTGGTCGAACATGATCAGGAAACCATTAGACAGGCGGACTGCTTGATTGAGATCGGCCCAAGCGCCGGAGAGTTTGGTGGACGCGTGCTGGAAGTGGGAAGCCCGCTGCAAATTACTGAAAATAACGAATCCCCCACAGGCAAGTACTTGAAAAAGGGTCTTCTTCACCCATTGCGAGGCAACTGGCGGCCCATTCCAAAAAAAGTTCGTAATGAAACAAAAGACCGGCTACTCCGACTCGCTAACGTAAAATTTCGTAATCTTCGAAACCTCAACCTCGTCATTCCAGTCGGTAGATTGATCGTTTGCTGCGGAGTGTCCGGCGCAGGCAAGTCCAGCTTAGTGCGTGGTGTATTGCTTGATGGTGTGAGGCAATCGATTCGACAAAAGACTAGCTTTCTTAAAATGGACGATTACGAATTGTCAAACGGACATATTTTTGCGAAGGCAATCGAGGTCAGCCAAAGTCCGATCGGCAAGACCTCTCGTTCAACACCGGCCACTTATCTTGGCGTTTGGACAAGAATTCGAGAACTGATTTCCTCGCTTCCTGAAGCAAAGGCACGCGGCATGCATCCAAGCGCCTTTTCCTTTAACGTAAAGGGGGGAAGATGCGAACGATGTAAGGGAGCGGGTCGCATCAAACTGGAGATGAACTTTTTGCCAGATTCATACATCCAATGCGAAGATTGTCTTGGAAATCGATATCGAAGCGAAATTCTAGATATGGAGTGGAAAGGCAAAAACGTCGCGCAAATTTTGGATATGTCCTTTGAAGATGCCTTGGAATTCTTCGCTTTTGATGAATTTTTAAAACAAACCTTCCAACTGATGACGGAAACCGGCCTTGGATATTTGAAGCTCGGCCAGACCTCGCCCACACTTTCTGGCGGCGAGGCGCAAAGACTGAAACTTGCTACGGAGCTTGCAACGGGAATCGACTTGCAGGGGACAAGACTAGGTAAAAGAAAAAGCAATCTGTATGTTCTCGAAGAGCCAACCATCGGCCTTCATCCTAAAGATTGCGAGAAATTAATTTTCCTGCTCCATCGATTGGTGGACGATGGGCATACCGTGGTGGTTATCGAACATGACGTCGACCTGATCGCCGAAGCTGACTTTGTGATTGAACTTGGCCCCCGAGGGGGCAAGCAAGGTGGTCGCTTACTGCACCAAGGTTCGGTATCCGCTCTTGCCAAAAAAAAGAATAGCCCCACCGCTCAATTTATAAGAAAAGCAATCGATGGATCATCTAAGGGCTAGGGTACTAAGCGAATGAACAACTTTTTTCCGGCTTTCAGTATCGACTTTTCATTCTTGTTCTTGCACAGGTCATAATCCGGATCATCGATACGCTCACCATCCAATTTGATAGCTCCTTGCGAGCAAAGTCGCCTGATTTGCCCCTTTGAATCAAACAGCCCGGACTCATGAAGTAGATTGAGTAAAGTAGGGCTTGATGCCTGCAAGCTGGATATTGAGCATTCAGGCATTTCATCCGGGTCTTCTCCTCGCGAAAAAACCTGAGCAAAGGCATCGAGTTCCTTTTGCCCCTGATCTTTACCGTGAAACAATGCAGTCAACTCACTCGCCAATTGCTTTTTGCTCTCCATAGGATGGGACTTTTGCAAATTCATTATCTCCTCTTCGCTTCTTAGAAGTAGCAAGCGGTAATAATCCCACATAACTTCATCTGAAATCGACATGGTTTTTCCAAAAATATCCTTCGCGGAATCGTTAAAGGATATGTAGTTTTCGTAGCTTTTGGACATTTTTTTCGACCCATCCAGTCCAACCAGCAAAGGCAAGGTCATTACAGCTTGAGGAGGCATGCCTTTCTCCTTTTGCAAACTTCTTCCGACCAGCATGTTGAATAATTGATCACTTCCTCCAATTTCAACATCTGACTCAAGAACGACTGAATCATACCCTTGAACAAGAGGATACATGAATTCGACCATGGAGATTGGTTGATTTGACTTGAATCGTTTTTCGAAGTCGTCCCTTTCAAGCATACGAGCAACAGTCATGCTACGCGTAAGAACAAGAGCGTCTCCAAAAGACATCTTTCCAAACCATTCACTATTTCTACGGACTATCGTCTTCTCTTGATCAAGAATACGAAAAGCCTGATCCAAGTAAGTCTCCGCATTTTCCTCAACCTCCGCCTCGGAAAGTTCTGGCCTGAGTTCGGATCGACCGCTCGGGTCTCCAATACGAGCCGTGTAGTCGCCAATCAAAAGAATGGCTTCATGCCCGGCATCCTGAAACTGTCGGAGCTTGTTAAATACAACTAAGTGACCGAAAGTTAAGTCCGGACGCGTGGGGTCTACCCCAAATTTAATTTTAAGCTTCCGACCTGCTTGAATGTTTTCGACCAACTCATCTTGCCCGATTACTACCTCTGCGTTTTCCAACAACCTGATTTCTTTCATGAAAGGATTTCATCATAGAACAAAACATAAGGTTTCTACGAGCGAAGAATACTGAGCTCTTACTTGAAGGCCTAAAGTGGATTCAGCTTGCAAGTGGCGTCGAGTGTATTACCAAGTTTAAATCCACCCTTTAAACCCTATCAAGGAGATCAAAATGACCTTAGCAATTGGCGATAGCGCCCCCGACTTCACCCTTAAGACAAAAACTGCAGACGGACTCAAGGACGTCTCACTAAGCGAAAATTACGCAAGCTCAAACGTAGTGCTTCTTTTCTTCCCCTTTGCCTTCACGAGCGTATGTATGGCTGAAGCCTGTTCGGTAAGAGATGATTTGTCAGCATATGACGAGCTCAATGCAAAAGTTTTCGGGATTAGTGTGGATAGTCCTTTCGCACAGGAAGCTATGGCCATAAAGGAATCGTTGAATTTTCCTTTGCTCAGTGACTTCAATAAAGAAGTTTCTAAATCTTACGGGGTTCTCTACGAGGATTTCATTGGGTTCCAAGGCGTTTCCAAGCGATCGGCCTTCGTAGTGTCCAAGGATGGCAAAATTACCTTTTCATGGTCATCCGACGACCCCAAGCAATTACCCGATTTTACCGCAATCAAGGAAGTTCTGTAAAATGTAACGTACGAGTACTGAATTTCTGTTCCTCATAGGTTTACCGTATTGATTCTCGTTTGGTGGAAACCTGTTTTAAAGTCCATGTTACACCGGATCGAGCCTTTATAAAAATTTTTAACAAGGCCTCCTACCTCAACTGCAATCCTCTAAGAAAGTTCCTTGACGAACAGTCAAAGAATGGACAAACGCGTTTCGTCCTTGATTTTCAGGAGTGTACCAGCATGGACAGTACCTTCTTGGGGATCATCGTTAGCGTTGCTTTGAGAATTCGAAAGGATCAACAGGGAGGTGGGGTTGTTTTGCTCAATCTTCGTGGTCGCAATCTCGAAACCGTTTGTAATCTGGGTGTGCATCAAATTACTGATGTTTGCTCTAGTGAAGTTACAAATGAGACTGAACTGGAAAATCTGGCGCTTGCAAAGGATGCTTCCGCTGACCAGTGCACCATATATCAAGCGCACAAGGCCTTGATGAATCTAAATGCGAAGAATCTCAGAGTTTTTTCCGATGTGGTAAACTATCTGGAGCAAAAAAGGGAGAACCAGTAACACTTTTCACCAATGAAGCTTCTGTTGTGTTTTTTGGCAGGCTTGTTGATTGGAGTTATCTTTTGGATATTCTCCAGGAATAAGTGGTCAAGGCGTCAAAAAGCTTTGCATGATCAAAAAAACCAACTCGCGCAGGAAAAGAAATTCGCAGTCGAATTCATGCATAATTTAGCCGAAGCCATAGGAGAGGGTGTGGATAGGAAAGTACTGTATCAAAGAATCGTTCATACCGCTGTGGTCACCACCGGTGCTATGAGCGCTTGCATTTATGAAAAACTTCCCAACGGTCGCTTAAAGGGGGTTGCGGTAGAGGGCCTTTTTCCCCCTCAAAGAGAAATCAAGGTTCATGAGGAAGAAAAGGGGGCCCCTCGGGCAAGATTCATTGAAAAGGTTTTGAATTCGGAAATCCTTGAAGCGGGCGAGGGCATTGTCGGAGAAGTCGCTAAAACCGGGAAACCCGTCTATGTGCCAAACGCCAATCATGACCCTCGTGTCATTAAGCACAAAGATGCTTCCCTTTCGGTTCGTTCGATGATTTTTTCCCCTTTGGCTCATGAAGATCAAACCGTAGGAGTCTTGGCGGTTGCCAATCCTGCCACCGGACTTCCTTTTTCAGAGACCGACTTTTCCATGATAAATTCGCTTGGCGAACAAGCGGCACTGGCAATAAAAAATTCGGATGCGATGAATTTGAGGTTCGAAAAGTCCCGCATGGATGCGGATCTCCAGCTTGCTCATGACGTACAGGAGCTTTTTCTGACTCGGGTTTTCCCAAGATGCGATGGTTTGGACATAAATGCGCGTTACATTCCCTCCGCTCAAGTAGGAGGAGATTTCTACGACTTTCACGAATTATCCAACAACTCGTACTGTCTTTGCGTGGCTGACGTGTCAGGGAAAGGGGTACCAGCCTCTCTCCTTATGGCTTTATGCCAAACCCACCTCAAACATCTTGTTCAAAGAAATAGCACACCTTCTGAAGTCTTGAAGAGGTTGAACGAAGAACTTTACCCACGCATCCGCAAGGATATGTTCATTACTCTGTTTCTTGCTTTTATTAATACGGATTCCAACAAAATTTCCTATGCTCGGGCTGGTCATGAACCTGCTCTACTCATAAGACCCGGGCATGATGAAACTGAAAAATCTCAAGTTTTGGAATTACGAGGCAACGGTATGGCATTGGGCATGGTCGAGCCAGATCTTTTTGAGGGATTGATCCAAGACGAGGAGGTCGATTTCTCGACTGGCGACGTCTTTTGTTTGTATACCGACGGAATTACCGAAGCGACCAATCATGAAAAAGAAGAGTTCGGACTCCGTCGACTCCAAGACAATCTTGTTCAAAATTCAAGCCTCGACTCCCATTCCATGAATCAAAAAATTATCAATAGTTTGAATCATTTCAGCCCTCGGAAAATTGATCGAGATGACCTGACTTTAATGACCGTCAAAAGAATCTAAGTAATTCTTTTTTCGTCAAAGTCTATGACATCGGCAAACGATCTCAAATCCTCACGGCCCTTGGCATTTAATTCTACCTTTATTTCTTCCAACTTTTCCAAGGCCATATCAGACATTCCGATTTGCACAACTCTGCGATTCCATTCCGAAGCACGCAATTTACTTGGGAACAATCTTTCCAGCCTAAGGTTCAAATCCTCCTCCGTGCTTGATTCTTTGACGCAGTCAATAATTTGTTCCGGTTCCACGCCCAAATGCAGGCATAGAAATCCATCGAACCCCTTGGTGAAATTTCGTTGATAGCTTTTGGGTAATTTTCCCTGCAAATGCTTTCTTATTTTTGCAATAAAGCGAGGCAGGTGCAAAAGCCCACAGGGATGGGCTTCATAAGGAGAGGGCAGGTCCAGAAGAGTTTCGCCAGTCGGCCCGAAGATAATATGAGTGTCCAAGTTTGAAAATGTCAGGAAAATGAGGTTTGATCGTAGACTCTATTTTCAAGTATGACCCAAAGCAAAAATAAAAACGTCATTTACAGAGTTACTTTGTATCTGACATTTCACAAGGCCTTGTTTGCAGGCACACTTGCGCTTGCATGTTGCATGACTCTCCTTTCAGTGCTGGCTCCTGCTGTTATACAAAGAGTTCTGGATGAAGTGCTGCAAAACGGGATCGGGGATGGCTCGCTTCTTGCGGGAGGAATTTTTCTTATCGCCTTGGTTTTCCTTCTCAAGGAATCCCTCAATTGCTTGCGTATTCGCGTTAACAACAAGCTGGAGCAAAGAGTCATTTATTCCTTACGGAAGGATCTACACGATAAATTACTCCGACTTCCCATCAATTTTTACGATCGTAGAAAAAGTGGGGACATATCTTCAAGAGTGATAGAAGACGTTCAAAATGTTGAGAGAGCCATTCTCGATGGCACTGAACAAGGTGTCGTTGCATCACTCACTCTTTTCGGGGTTTCCGCAATTATGTTTGCCACGGAACCGAGGCTTGCCGCCCTTGTAATGATACCCCTGCCTATCTTGGGATGGATGGCCTTTCGTTATGCGCGAATTTCAAAAAGAAATTGGAGAGAAGTTCGGGATAAGGCAGGTGAGTTGAATGCCCTGCTTATGGAAGACATTCAGGGCAATCGCTTGATCCACTCCTTTGCTCTCGAAGACAGAGAGAGGAAGAGATTCTCGCAAATCGCCAAGGAACTTCAACGCGTATCCCTGAAAGCGATGTATCGATGGTCGATCCAGGGACCGGGAGCCAGTTTTACTTCCTCACTAGGAATTCTTGCAGTTGTTGGCATGGGGTCCTATTTGCTGGAAACCGAGCCTTCCTTTACCCCTGGAAAGTTCTTCGCCTTCCTACTTTATGCAAACATGTTTTACGAACCCGTACGACAGCTTGTAGGAATTAATAATCTGGTGGTTGCAGGCAAAGCTTCGGGTGAGCGTGTCTTTGAAATTCTAGATTCTCCGATCGAGGTCGAGGAAACAATAAGGCCTGTGCCTTTTCCATCCCATAATCAAACGATTCGATTTGAGAAAATCTTTTTTTCCTACACTGATCTTAGTCCTGTACTTGAAGGACTTTCGTTTAACCTTGAACATGGTTCGACGACAGCTCTTGTCGGCCCTACCGGTGCGGGCAAAAGTACGATCGCAAACTTGCTTTTACGCTACTATGACCCAACGGGGGGCAAAATCACGATCGGTGGGGCATCATTGCATGATTTTCGGCTTCAAGACTTAAGGCTTAACATTGGCATTGTTTCTCAGGATCCATTCCTTTTTGACGCCTCGATTCGTGAAAATCTGATGATGGCAGTTCCTGACGCAAAACAAGAAAGCCTTGAGATGGCCCTTCGGTCCGCTTACGCATGGGATTTTGTCAAACGGCTTCCAAAAGGTATGGACACTTTAATCGGCGAAAGAGGAGTACGGTTGAGCATGGGAGAAAAACAACGACTTACCCTTGCTCGCGCCATATTAAAGTCTTCTCCAATTCTCATTTTGGACGAAGCCACGTCAAGCATTGACGTAGAGACCGAAAGGTTGATTCAGCAAGCTCTTCATAATTTGATCAAAAATCAGACAACATTGATCATAGCTCATCGCCTGAGTACAATTCGTGAGGCTGATCAAATAATTTTTATCGATCAAGGAAGAATCGTTGAGACTGGCACACACAATCAATTACTTCAGCGAGATCAAGCGTATGCTAATTTCTGTAATTTGCAGGAAAACCTGATTTGAAGAATTTATTGCCTAATGAGGTTTAGGTTGGCGAGGTTTAACCCCGTAAAAGTAGCCTCAATACACAGAAAACAATGTAGGGGGACAGTAAAAGCACTAAACTTCTTAACAGGGATAAATCAAGTCCAGCAAGGGGACCGTAAACGATTTGTTCAGCCCAAGTCCTGAGAGTTAAGTTCAAGAAAAATTCGATGCCAAAAAACAAACCTAAATAATAAATCAACAGTGGCCACACGGTAAAACCTACCGTAATAAAAAAAAGCGAGAACCAAAGTTCCTTGGACCAATTAATGTTCATTTTACAAGTAGTTAGATTCTAATGAGATGGATTGATAAGGGCAAACGAGTTTCGATAATGGAGGTTTAGGACTGGTCGCGTCCCTTAGAAAACACTTGGAAAAAACCTGATATTAACTAATTTATGCAGGATTTTCACAGTGTTTTTCTTATTTGTAAAATGAAAGAGTCAGACGGCGAAGTATTATCCATCTTTGAAGAGACCGGAGCCTTGCTAAAGGGGCACTTCATATTGAGATCCGGCCTGAGAAGCGAGTATTTCTTTCAATGCGCACAAGTTTGCCAACATTTGAATCGAGTAACTCGATTGGCCGAACTACTTATCGAGCAAATCTCAAAGTCTTCCTGCTTCGATCAAATTGACGTTGTCGTTGCTCCAGCCATGGGTGGATTGGTCGTCGGTCAGGAGATTGCTCGTCAAATTGGCGCTCGATATATTTTTCTCGAGAAAGTTGATGATAAACTCGCCCTAAGAAGAAATTTTTCCCTAGCTTCAAATGAAAGGGTCATATTAGTGGAGGACGTCATAACAAAGGGAGGTCGAGCCAAAGAAGCGATTGATATAATCAGGCAATATCCTTGTACGTTATTGGGCGCGATAAGCCTGGTAGATCGCAGTGTGGAAGAATTGGATTTTGGCGTGCCCTTTGAGTCTCTTCTAAAAATGAGTTTTCCTACCTACGGAAAGGATGAACTGCCAGATCGATTACAGGCAATAACACCGATCAAACCTGGAAGTTAATCGATCCTTTGAAGATCTGAATATCGAAAGCCTGGTTTCAAGGTATACGATATGCAAGAAAGCGATATTTTCCTCTATACCAAATGTAAAACCGATTGATCCCGGAATATAGATTTTCCGAAACGTCATCGATTGTGTGAATAGGGGATCCATTAATCTCCACAAGGACTACACCCTCCTTAAAAGTTTCCGTCTCTCCAGTGGATTGACCGACGGCTACACCACGGACGGATGGATGAATTTCAAATTTCTTGCGTATCTGAGGACTTAATTCGACCAACTCTATGCCTTGTATAGGCGAGGTTTGTTCAGACATCGAGCCAAGGACGACTTCTAAAACAAGATTCTGCCCAGAACGTACGATTTCTATGGGAACCGTCGTTCCAGGTATAGCTTGGGAGATGGCAACCCTTGCTTGATTTACCGATGTTACTGGTTTGTCGCCAACCTTGACTATCTTGTCATCTGGCAAAAATCCGGCTCTTTCAGCAGCGCTTCCGCTAACAACCTCGCCCACAAAAGCTGATATTCCATTAGGATCGGGGCGTAAGGAAACTCCTAGAAAACCACGACGTATCTTACCTTCCTCAATATAATCAGTAAGTGCTCGGCGAACCATATTCACCGGTATGGCTAGTCCAATTCCAATATTTGCGCCTGTTTGCGAAATTATGGCAGTGTTTATTCCTATCAACCTCCCCTTGGCATCCAATAGAGCGCCACCGGAGTTTCCTCGGTTAATCGATGCATCCGTTTGAATAAAATTTTCATAGGCTCCTTCTTCCCTTAAAATCCCCAATTCCGACTTTCGAGTAGCGGATACAATTCCCATTGTTACCGTCATGCCGATTCCGAGAGGATTTCCAACCGCAAACACAATGTCGCCAACTTTCAAATGATCACTGTTGGCAAGAGTAGCAAAGGGTAGTTCGCCATCGGATGCGATTTTAAGAACGGCTATATCTGTGGAATGATCGTAGCCTATGACTTGAGCCGAATATTCCGTTTGTGAGCCAATCTTCACAAACACTTCCTCCATTAGTTCACCACTCCGTGGGTCTGTTATTACGTGAGCGTTAGTGACGACATGCCCTTGAGGAGAGACAAGTACCCCGGATCCGATTCCTGCGGGTACCTTCTCCTCCGAAATTCTCGGCTGATCCAATCGAGGAAATCCGTAGTATCTGCGAAGTAAATCTTCGAATGGATTTCTTTCTTCTGGATATAAGCGCCTAACCAATTGCTGTGTAGTGACAGCTACGACTGCTGGCGTACTTTTTTCCAGTATCTTGGAATAGCTTTGTAAAGGACTCTTTTCGATGCGATCCAGATCCGTTTCATCCACACTCAAGGAAAAGCCATTGGATTGCCCTGTGCAAATCGAGATTAGCATTGCGGAGGCGAAGAATAAGAAAAACATGGAAAGAGTCCTTTTCATCGACAATAGATACTGATTTAAGCGATGAGATTGTGCAGGGTTGTCTTTTTTCAGTAAGAAAAATTTAACCCGACTCAAGCGTCAGAATCCTTTGACTTCAAAAAGGCTTGATATACTGCTATCAGTATGAGTCCTGTGAATAGCCTCGCCCAGTAAAGGTGCTACACTTAACTGAGTGATAGGAAGGCTTCCAGTATCCATGTTCACTGAATTCGTAGTAATGAGTTCATCCAGATTACCTTGTTGTAGTCGCTCCCTACCGGTTTCGTTCAATACGCAATGACTGATTACGGCGGAAACGCGACTGGCTCCTCTTTCCTTAAGCAACTTGGCAGCAGCAGTTAGCGTACCTGCAGTTTCTGTCATATCATCAACAATAAGAACCTCCCGACCTTCAACCTCTCCTACTAGATTGGTAGCTTCGACAGTACTGGCACCCGTCCTGCGTTTCGCCACGAAACCCAATGGACACCCCAAGACTTCGGCATATGCATTAGCCATTTTCATGCCCCCTACATCTGGAGTGAAAATCGTCATGTTTTCAGTATTCCTATTACGCAGGTAATCAAAAAATACAGGAGATGCATAGAGGTGATCAACCGGTATATCAAAAAATCCTTGAATTTGCTGGGCATGCAAATCCATCGTGAGCACACGATTCGTGCCTGCGGCAACCAATAGATTGGCAATTAATTTTGAGGTTATCGGAACTCTTGGTTGATCCTTTCTGTCTTGTCTTGCATATCCAAAAAAAGGAATAACCACGGATATGCGCGCTGCAGAGGCTCTGCGAGCGGCATCCACCATGATCAACAACTCCATAATGTTGTGATTGGCGGGCGAATTAGTCGACTGTACAAGAAAGACGTCCATTCCGCGAATGTTCTCATTGTAGCGAACGAAGCTCTCATTGTCAGGAAATGACGTGACCAGCGCATTTCCTGTTTCTAAATCCAGATAAGAGCAAATTTCCTTTGCAAGAGGAAGGTTCGAGTTTCCGCTAAAAATTTTAAGGTTGGTTCCGTTCCGCATCACTTTGTTTACTCTTGGAGGTTTTTTTCGGCAAACCTTTTGAAAAGTTCAGGTAACTTTCTCTGAAGTACAGATATTCTCTGGGAAAGATGAAAGGGCAGGGCGGGATTGCCCTTGAGGAATGCACCTGGTTCAACGTCCTTGGTGATTCCCGCCTGTCCGGCTATCTTAGCTCCTTTTCCCACTTTTAAGTGCCCTGCAAATCCTGCCTGTCCGCCAACCATTACTTCATCTTCCATAACCACGCTTCCACTCACTCCGACCTGAGCGACGATCAAACAATTCTTGCCTATACGCACATTGTGCCCGATCTGCACTAAGTTATCGATTTTCGTACCATGTCCGACTCTCGTTTCCTCAAACCGAGCCCGGTCAATGCATGTATTTGCTCCAATCTCAACCTCATCTTCTATAATCACTTTGCCCAGATGAGGTATTTTTAAATGTCCCTCCGAGCTTTGGTCAAAACCATACCCCTCCGAACCAATCACTACACCAGCATTAAGAATTACCTTTTTCCCGATTTCGCACCTACTTAGAAGTTTGACTCCGGGATGGAGAGTGCTTTCGCTCCCCACTTCACAAAATGAACCGACATGACAATGCGTTCCAATTTTGCAATCTTGCAAAACTTTTGCACCTCTTCCTATGTAAGAAAAGGCCCCGACTGAAGCACTTTGGTCTACCTGTGCAGTATCCTCAACATGTGCAGTAGGATGAATCCCAGCGGAGAAACCTACATCAATGACATCCTCCAGCAGGGAGCAAATTTGGGCCAATGCTCGGGAGGGGCTTGGAACAAATATGAATATTTGTCCATTTCTCGGATCGCCTGCATGCGTTTGAGGTAACAATATTACACTTGCGCGGCAGCCTTCAACTTGGGATCTGTATTTTGGATTACCCAAGAAAGAAAGATCACCTGGCTTTGCATCTTTTAAGTTAGCAATACCCGATATTAAATCGAACTTACAGGTTCCCGAAACCTTGGCATCGGGAAACAGTTCGATAATTTCGTTAATTTGTAGGCTAAGGCTCACTTCAAATCCTTAGCGGACTGCTTCATTCCAAATCTTATTCCTGCTCGGCGTTTAAAGTGACAATAACCTCTTCCGTAAAATCTGTCTGGTCGGAAGAATAAAAGACTCCCAGTTGCGTTTCGGAAGAATTTAGCACCAAGTCAAGTCCCTTTGCCCCAGCTACTTTCTTTATTGCGGCTCTTATATCTTCAAGATGCTCGACAAGTAAATTTCTTTGTCTTTGTGCTATTGTCGCCTTGGCTCGCTTGTCGTAAGCTACCATATCGTCTTGTTTTTCCTTAGCCACTTTGACTTTCTCCTGGTACTCGTTTTTCAAGGAAGTCGTCTCTATGTTTGGATTTTTCAACTTTTCTTCCATCTCACGGAGTTCATTCACAATTTTTTCCAGTTCATCACGAAAAATTTCCAACTCTTCTACCGCAACCTTTTTCGATTTATCCAGTCTCTCGCGGGCGTCCTTGACTTTATGATACCCGTCAAAAACTTTTTGAACGTCAACCACGCCAATGTTTTGAGCCAACAAGGGGTTGGCGAACGCGAAGGCAAAAGCAATTAGGATAAAGGATAATTTTTTCATGAAACCATATATTATGAAAGCGGTCGGTGGCACAAGGCAAGCAGACTTTAAAAACGAGTGCCGCCGGAGAAGTGAAATTGTGTAGAACCACCGGAATGGCTTGGGTCAGTAAGCGGGAAACCAAGGTCAAGTCTAAGAGGCATGCCCATAACCATGATTCGCAGGCCCAATCCCCAATTGTCATGCCATCCCTCTTCCCTTTCTCCAGGAGAGAATTTAAAATCATTACTGCGAATAAATCCTCCGTCATAAAAGAGCGCAAACCTCAAAGGATCAGCTATCCTAAATGTATATTCCAAACTTCCATAGGAAAATGAATTGCCACCCACTGGTTCACCACTTTGGTTAGGTCCGACGTCTCGGTAGTCCCATCCCCTTAAATTGTATGGGCCACCTAAAAAGAACTTCTCAAAAAAAGGTACGTTTGCATCCTCGCCATCAAACTTTCCAAGCGTTCCTGTTCTGCCGGAAATGGACAAAACTTGCTCGAACTCGTCAAATGTCTTGAAAAATCGGGCTGCCTGAATCTCAAAACGCCCATAGTCCGCATCACCACCGAAGATCCCCCCGGCAAATTCCTTGCGTAAGGTAACTATGCTTCCTTTAGTAGGAAACAGGAGTGCGTCCCGCGTATCTCTTGTAAGCGTTAATCCAACCTTGGAAATTGTGCGGTCTATTTCATTTGAGCCTGAATTGTAAAGTGGATCTTCTTTGATCCAAGCCGTATTGGACCCCTCAATGTCGTCAATTAAAACATCCTCGAAACTGTAAAATAGACGACCTTCGACGATCTCAAAAAGTCTTTTTCTAAAATAAATTTCAAAACCTGCTCGCAACTCATCATAATAGGAACTTTGGTAATCAGATTTTTCTCTGAATAATTCAATGCCTGCTGCAACTCGCCTGTTGAAAATCCAAGGTTCTTCGATCGCCAGGCGCGCCTCATTGCTTCTTGATCCAAGTTTGAGACGGAGGCGGAACTTCTGGCCATCTCCTTGAAGTCTGTGCGGTGAGCGCCAGCGCATGATATCAAAATTTCCCTGCCTGATTTCAGCAAACATCATAGCTTTTTCCAAAGTACTGAAGCCCACCCCAAAGCCCACGTGACCCGTACGGGCTTCCTCAACGTCCACCACCATGTTGCGTCTTGAATTTCGAAGTTCCGGATCCATCGAGGCAATTGGTTCATCGGATATACTCACCTTGTCGAAGAGTTTTGTATTGTATAACCTACCTTCATCAATTTCCATTCTTGTAAGATCAAAAGTCTCTCCGGGCGCCAGGGCCAATTCTCTCAAAAGCACGATCGTTTTGGTTTTTTCATTTCCTCGAACTTGGATCGTATTCACCGAAAATTTACTGTTTTCAGTAATTTCAAAATTAAGATCTATCTGTTTGGTATTAAGATTTGGAGTTCGGATCACCTTTACCGTGGCATCGAGATAACCCTTCTCGCCGTATTTTCTCTTCAGACGATTGCGCTCCTTGTTGAGCAAGGTTGGCGAATACGGATCGCCCTGCCTGATGATATCAACTGACTTTATTCCAGATAGATCGGTCAGTTCACTGGTTTTGATGACGGCATTCCCCTTTATTGAATTTGAGCCAAAATAGGAACGATTTCCTTCATTAACTTCAATTTCCAATTGCAAATTAGATGAATCAACAGGAATGATACGGACACTAGATTGTTCGATCTCTACTTCTAAAAAGCCCTCATTCCGATAAGCTTCCTTTAGCAATTCAAGATCATCTTCAAGCACCCGAGGACGATATTTCGAGCGCTTTGACCAAAAACGCCAAAATCTCCAAGGTGCAGTTTCCATTTGATCCAGTAATTTTTCGTCATCTAAAGTGCTGTTCCCTACAAAGCTTATGGATCTTATTTTACGTTTGTCATTCTCGATAATTTGAAAACTCAAATTCACTTCTGAAGGATCCTCTTTTGATTTTAAGAGTTCGCTACGCACGCGAACGTTCCAATACCCTTTTTCAAGATAGAGCTCTTCCAAAGCACGAATGTCGGCGTTGATTTTTGCGTAATCGACAAGATGGCCAAGTTTAGAAGCAATCGTTTTCTTAAGTTTCTTGTCTGATAAATCGTTGTTCCCAGTAAATCCAAGCTGTCCAATTCTTGCTTTTGTAATCACCTTGAAGACCAGTCCCACTTCGTTGTCATTCTCTTTCGATGGGTCGAGAAAGACTCTGACATCGCGAATTGATCCGGTTTCCATAAGGTTGCGAATGGACTTATCTATGGATGGAGAGTCATAAGCCATGCCTTCTTCAACCTGAAGATTCTGCCTGACGAATGACTGACTTATGGTTGGGGGCCCCTCTACTTCGATTTCAATCGATCCAATCGACTTGCCTCGAGAAACAGTACCCAGCAAGACGCAGCTCAAAAAATAAAATGTAAAAGTTAAAAGAATAGAGGCTTTCATAGCTGCGATTAATTAAGTCTGTGCTCCGATTGCATACTCTCGAAACGAGTATATTTACGGCGGAAGGCAAGATTGATTTTTCCAGTAGGACCATTTCTTTGCTTTGCCAGTATAAGAACTATCGGTTCGAAGTCTTCTCCTTGAGTATCTTCGTCAGACCCCGCATCCATTTCACGAACATCTTCACCCTTTCGATGCTTCCCCAACAACATTACCACATCTGCATCCTGCTCAATAGCCCCTGACTCTCGAAGATCAGAGAGCCTTGGGTCTCTCTTTTCCTTCTCCGAATCTCGGTTCAGCTGGCTCAGTACCAGAACAGGCACATCCAGTTCCTTGGCCATCGACTTAAGGCCACGTGAAATATCCGCAATCTGATTCTCCCTTGATTGCATTCTTCCATCAGCAGAAATGAGTTGCAGATAATCAACCACGATCAAGTCCAGATTTCGTCTCATCTTGAGCCGTCTGGCTTTTGCTCGAATTTGATTGATTGTAAGTCCGCTTGTATCGTCAACCCAGAGGGCAGCTTGCTGAAATTCTCGACTGGTCTTATGTAAGCTTTCTGCTTTGGATTTAGGTACAAAACCCTTGCGCAAATCGTTCATATTTACTCGAGCCCGACCACAAATCAGCCGCATTGCCAATGAGGTTGCGCTCATTTCCAGACTAAAAACCAAAGCATGCTTGGGCTCAGGCTCCTTAAGTTGAGCAAAGGCCATGTTCTCAACGATATTCATCGCCAAACTGGTTTTACCAACTGAAGGTCGGGCGGCCAATACAATCATTTCCCCGGGCTTGAATCCATTCGTCAATGCATCCAAGTCTGGATAACCCGACAGCACTCCATCCACTTCTTCCCTAGAAAGCATCTTTTGTATTTGCTCCATTGCTTGCTGAATAGGTTCACGAAAGGGCACGGAAGCGCGAAGGTTTTGATCATCTCCGAGAGAACAGACTTTTTGTTCGAGGCTTGCGATAAATTCTTCAACTTGAGAAGGCTGCCTGTCAGCTCCATCGATAATTTCATACGCAACGTAAATGCATTTTCTCAAGAGAGACTTTTGTTTAACGATATCAAGCCAGAATGAAGCATGAGCCGAAGTATCAATTCTGGATGAAAGAGTGAGTATTTCTTCTTTTCCTCCAATCTGATCTAGAGTTCCGAGGGCTTTTAGTTTTTCAATGAGAACGATCTCATCAATTTCAATGGTATTTTGATGCAACTGCAAAAGGGCATCATAAATGGTCTGATGCTTGGTAAAATAGAAGTCTTCAGGAGAAAGAGATTTTTCGATGCAAGTACTAATAACTTCTCCTGACGAGTCGACTATGCAGGCTGCCAATAACCCAATTTCCGCGTCATGATTACTCGGCAATGGTTTGCCTTCGACCTTGTTACTGGAGTTAGGAGG
The DNA here is from genome assembly GCA_038152055.1 of Opitutales bacterium. GTDB lineage: Bacteria > Verrucomicrobiota > Verrucomicrobiia > Opitutales > Seribacteraceae > Chordibacter. The sequence goes on from JAYOWQ010000003.1 coordinate 61,851, forward strand.
ACTTGCCTTGGCTAATTCAAGGGTTTCTCCCTTAAGAATAGACTCGTTACCGCGCGACTGGGTTGAAGGGGACAATTTTTGTTTCCTCGGCGCGAACGGGAACGGCCTTTATTCAGCTTCTATCGGATTTTCGGACACAACCTCCACATTAAAAGTGGCAACAATGTCCTTGTGCAATTGTAACTGAATTTTAGATTGACCAAGCTCTTTGATAGGACTGAAGTTTTTGAGATGGCGTTTTTCAACCAAAAACCCTTCCTCGATTAGTTTATCAACGAGTTGCTGCGAGGTAACGGATCCGAACAACTTGCCACCAGAACCAGTTTTTACAGCAATTGCAATAGATAGACTCTCAATTTTGCCAGCCATTTCTTCGGCTCCACGCAATTCATCGGCCTCACGAGCCGCTCTGGCGATTTTAAGGGCATCAAGACGCTTTTTGTTTGCTAGATTCAATGGAACAGCAAGGGATCGTGGCAATAAGAAGTTACGGGCATAACCAGAGCGAACGCGAACCACGTCCCCTTCGGATCCAAGATTATCTATTTTCTTCAAGAGTAAAATTTGTGAGTGAGCCATGTCAGAAAAAAGTTGGGTTGTTTGTAAATTTAAAATGGAACGTCTTCATCCAGATCCGCATCAGCGTCGTTGCCTACAGCAGAATCTGGTCGGGTAGAAGATTCTTGTTGAAATGTATTTGAGGGGGCAGTCGAAGAAGAATCCATTCGCCCACCGTCTACGAATTCAAAGTTGTCGAGTACAACCCGAATGGCGCTTCTCTTTTCCCCTTCCTTTGATTCCCATTGGTCGAGTTTAAGACGGCCTTCGACAAATATGGGTCTTCCTTTGGTGAAAAATCTGCCCACTGCTTCAGCTCGCGGACCAAAACATTCTACGTCGACAAAAGTGACTTCTTCCTTCTTGTTTCCATCGGAATCTTTGTAAGTTCGATTTAACGCCAATCCGAAATTGCAAACCGGTCTCCCCGAAGACATCATTCTTACTTCAGGGTCGCGTGTCAGATTTCCAATCAGAAGGACTTTGTTCAAAGAGGCCATGATAGTATCGTTTAACTGGTTGCACGCTCAATAAGCACGCGGTCTACTTTCTTTTCAAGCTTTAGCTTTTCTCTAATCAAACGAGGGGTATCCGAAGTTCCTGCAATTTCGAACTGCAGATAAGAGCCCCGTGTGAGATTTTTCTTTTGAGGATAAGCAAAGTCATGCTGTCCAAGTTCCTGTACTTTACTTACTTCTCCTCCCGATTGAACGATGATCTCGCTTAATTTTGGAATCATTTCGTTAGAGGATCCATCACTTCCCCGAGGATCAAGAACGATGGTAGCAGAGTAATTTTGAGCTGTCATAAAAGTGGTGGTTGAGACAAGGGATGGCGATTAAGATAATTCATGGCACGATCCGAGCCATGTTCAAGCAAAAGGCGAATACCGTAAATCAAGTTGGGTAAGAGGGATTTGAATACGGAAAGCTCCGATGCTGAAAAAACGGATAGAACGAATTCTGATAATTTGCAGTCCAATTGATTGGCTACTCCCATGCCTAAGCGTAAGCGAAGCGGAGAGAAAGTAGTAAATTGGGCCAAGACACTCTCAACACCTTTGTGTCCCGCAGAATTTTTTCCCGCGGATAACTTCGTGCGAGCAAACGGCAAGGTCAATTCATCATGAACGACCAGTAGGCGTGATGGACAACATTTGAAACTCTCGAGAAGATTGTTAATGCCTTTTCCGTTTTGATTCATGTAAAAACTGGATTTTGCAAGGATTAGTTGGCTTTTACCAAGGTATGATTTACTAACAAGGAAGTCTCTTGTTGAAATAAAACTCTCACCACAAGAATCTGCCAGAGCGTCGACAAACCAATGACCTAGATTGTGGCGAGTTCCTATGTAGGATTCCCCAGGGTTCCCAAGTCCAAGCGCAATCCAGTTTGCCACATTAGGAAAAAATCACTCAGCTGAAACTGAAGAGTCTTCAGCATCTTCTGACTCTAAAATTTCTTGGGGATCGGAACCAGCTTCATCAGTACCTTCTTCAGAAGCATCGGCTCTTCCGCTCGCGCTCCCCACACAAGTAACCAAATTGGATTCTGGGTCTCCTACGAACTCGACCCCCTCAATAGGCGCAATATCCTTCAATACCAAGCTATTTCCGAGTTCAAGAGTGTCTATGTTTAACTGAAGTCCCTTAGGTAATTGGCTTGGACGGCAACGAACAACAATCTCGCTCTGATGAAATTCTAAAATACCGCCCATGTTTTTAACCCCGGGAGATTCGCCAGTAAGTTCCAAGGGAACTTTAGTTTCAAGCAATTGCCCCCTTGTTACCTGCACGAAATCTAGATGAAGAATAGAATCCTTTACCGGATCTGTTTGCATTTCCTTGAGCAAGGCGAGTTCCTTTTCTCCATTTTCCTCGTCAAGCTCGAGCAACGAAATGGAACCGCCGGAAGATCGCAGGAGTGACCTAAATCTACTGTCATCAACAGAGTAATGTTTTAATGTATCCTTGCCGTAGAATACAGCAGGTATACGTCCATTGGATCGTAATTTTCTGGAAAAGGAACTACCAAGATCGGTGCGAGGATGAACCTCTAGTGTCGAGTCAGTTATGTCAGACATAGTAAGGAGGGGTTTTAATCTCAAAGTGAAATAATATGAACCAGATGTAGTTGTCTGGCAAGCAAGTTGTTTGTTTTCCCACCGGATTATTTTCCAGAACAAAAAGAAGCAGATTATGGAAAAAATTAATCTCAAACTTCTTCAATTAGATTTGCTCTACCTTCAAGTCTGATCAGAGGAAAATGACCCTCCTCGAGGAGATTTATTTATTTTTCGGTAAATATGCAGCATTCCCGACGAGATCGTGGCGACCCTTAAATAGGTTGATTAAGAAAGTGCGTTTCATGACATTCATGAAAAAATAAATTTCTCAAAACACTTGTCGAATAAAGTAGTTAGGATTGATAAATACTGATACTTATCATTGATATCCTTGTATCTTTTTAGTGTATCCCAGAATGATGCATGGTATAACCTAAGCCCACCCGTCCCTATATTTATTTAAATATTTTAAATTTTTTCTTCTCTCCCCTGCAAGAAAGGCGTTTTTTCCGCGATCAATGTTTTACTTGCAAGATAAGCCAAAATATGATAGCTGTTTTTATCATGAAAGTTGTGATTTTTCTAATTACAATTCTATTCACTTTACCATTCTTTGAGTGTATTTGCCCCGTCTTTGATCATCCTGCCGAAGACGACTGCGCCAACTGTCCGTGTGCCGCTCAAATGCCAGACTCACATCATGAATGTTTGGATTCCTTGGAATTCTTTGCCACTTTTGAGTACTCCGCACAAGCCTATCTCTCCACGAATGACAATTTTCGGATATCGAGGTCCCTCCTTTCCAATCCCCTCAAGTCCACTTGCTTTGTTTCAGATCATCTTGCATGGTTCGGCAAAATCAAATCTCATTTGGCTCTTAATATAATTCAAATCTGATTTTGTTTATATTTTCGAAATGGGTCTGCACCCCGTGCCGACATATATTGTTCGTCCTTAAATAAAATCAATTATATGAGTCCAACGTTGTTTTCCTTGATCGTAGCAAGCGTTTGGCGAAAACAAGCTTTGCTTCTAATCTCCCTTTTACCTGCATCCTTATTGATCAGCGGATGCGGGGGTTTCGAGACACCCGTTGTTTCAACTACTCAAGTAGTCCTGTATCCAGTTACCAGCGACAACCAAATAGAATCATCAGATATTAGTCAAAACGCTAATCTTGTCCTGCAAGCAAGTGGTTGGATTGAGCCGGACCCGTTTCCCATTCGGATACCCGCTTTATCAGACGGTTTTGTTGAGGAAGTTCTTGTCCTGGAGGGAGAACCTGTACGGTCAGGCCAAAAAATAATTTCTTTAATCAAAGACGATGCACGACTGGCTCGTCGCTTCGCTTTTGCTGAGTTACAGGAAGCCGAATCAAGAGAGCATGAAATTATTTCAGAAATCGCTATTCAAGAATTAGCTCTTGAAAAGGCGCATTATGAAAACCTTCAGGCAAAAGCGCTCTTGGATGAGCACAATGATTATTTAAAGCGGCTAGAATCATTACCGCTTGGCTCAATCAGTTCGTTTGATCTTAACCAGTCAAGATACAAGGCTGATAACACGAGATTTTCCTCCAACGCACTACTCTCAAACTTGAATATCGCCCGCGAGAGGTTGAATCTGCTTCAGGCAAAGCTCCGTGCCCAAGGACACATTACTAAAATGAAAAAAGTAATGCTTGAAAAAGCGGAGTTGGACTTGAACAGGACTGAAATTTTTTCCCCAATTAATGGTAGAGTCCTTCGACTCTATGCTTATCCGGGTAAAAGATTGATGCAGAAAATGGATTCTCCTGAAGCATCGACTGCCGTATCGATCTATAATGATGAAAACTTGCAAGCCAGAATTGACGTTCCGCTTGCCGATGCTTCGAAATTGTTTCTTGAACAGGAAGTAAAAATAAATTGTTCCATGTTTCCCAACACAAATTTCGCTGGTCGTTTAACGAGAATTTCGGGTGAGGCGGACCTGCAAAGAAATACCCTTCAGGTGAAGGTTCAAATCTTGAACCCAGACGACAGACTAAGACCGGAAATGCTTTGCCGCGCAAAGTTTTTCTCCAAATCTGAAACTCAGTCGAGCCCTCAAAAAAGTCAAGGCCTTGGTCTGTTCGTTCCTATTTCTCTAAAACCTGCAAACGATCTTTCCGTAACCAAACTTTGGGTATTGGGAACCGAAGGGAAAAAGGCTGAGGTGCGTGAAGTGACCTTTGGGGATCAAATCATCAACCAATACATCATTGTGAAGTCAGGCCTTCGCGCAGGTGATCAAGTTATCCTCAATCCCCCAAAAGCTTTACAAGCGGGCGATTCAGTCACGGTTTTAAAAAACCAATGAAAGTATTCATAGAAGCAAAAAATCTTACCAAGGAATACCGCAAGGGAGATCAGTTGATAACGCCTCTAATCGACTTATGCTTGGATATTCACGCCTCTGAATTTGTCGCGTTAATGGGCCCATCTGGTAGTGGAAAAACTACACTTCTAAATATTTTCGCTGGTGTGGACGTGCCCTCATCAGGAACCGTGCGGGTTGGAGATTTTTTTTTAAATCAAATGACTCGAGACGAGTTGACTGATTGGAGATCAAAAAACCTCGGCTATATTTTTCAACTTTATCATCTTATTCCGGTTCTGACTGCATTTGAAAATGTTGAACTTCCACTGTTAATCCATAACATGAGTAAAAGACAACGAAGAGAACGGGTGGAGGAGGTTCTAGAGCAAGTTGGTCTGGCTGATCGAAAAAATCATAAACCCAAGGAATTGTCAGGCGGGCAAGAGCAACGAGTTGCAATAGCTCGGGCTCTTGTAGCCAATCCTTCCTTAATCGTCGCAGATGAGCCAACTGGCGATTTAGACAGAGATTCTGCTGACGATATCTTAAGCCTCCTGCAAGATTTAAGCTCCAATCAACACAAGACCATTGTAATGGTCACACATGACCCGAAGGCAGCTGAGCGGGCTGACAGGAAATATTTTCTGGATAAGGGAAAAATCCTCGACGAAAAGTGACTTTTTTACGCACACTGCTTAACCTGATCGGTTTGTCCGCGAAAAATACCTTCCGGCATCGCACCCGTTCATTACTTACGCTAGGTGGAGTGGCCTCAGGGATGTTTCTTTTTACAAGTATAGAAACCATGCAACATACGATTCACCAGGCCACTGTTATTGGCCAGGAAGATTCTACGCTGGTTGTCTACAGGGAAAATAGGTTTTGTCCGGCGACCAGTCGATTGCCCGAACGTTATAAAGATGAAATTTCTAGAATAACAGGTGTAGAGTCAGTTACCCCAATGCAAATTGTGGTCAACAATTGTGGCACCAGTTTGGATGTAGTCGTTTTTCGAGGCGTTCCTGCCGATACTTTTAAAGATGGATTCGCTGGCATTCGTTTATTAGAGGGCTCAATTGAGGACTGGAGGAGGAGGAATGATGGCTCATTGATTGGAAAGAATCTGGCTGCTCGAAGAAATCTAAACATTGGAGACAGGTTTGATGCAGCTGGCATTTCCGTTTTAGTTTCAGGTATAGTGGAAACGGAAGATAGTCCGCAAAATGATAATGCAGCATTTGTTCATCTTTCCTTTCTTCAGCATGCATCCAGAATAGGTCTTGGCATCGTTACTCAATTTAACGTTCAGGTCTCAGGTCCTTCCATGCTCGAAAGTGTGGCAAATATAATTGACGAAAGGTTTTCTACGGATACCGAACCTACTTCCACCCTGCCCGAAAAAGCTTTTTTCGCCAATACTGCGATGGAACTGATCGAGTTAATCAGATTTTCGCGATGGATTGGATTAGCTTGTGTGATCGCTGTTATTGCCTTGGTTGCAAATACCATTCTGCTCACGGTTAATGGAAAAATATCTGAGCACGCTGTGCTCAAAACGTTAGGGTATTCGAAGGCCTGTATCTCTTGTATGGTTATCTCAGAAAGTGTACTGCTATCTTCCTTCGGAGGAACAATTGGTATCTTATCTGCCTTGTTCTTCCTTCACTTTCAGCAAATTTCTATTGGAAGCGAAGGTCTGGTATTAGCTTTTCTTCCTACTCAGAATGTGCTCGCTTGGGGAGTTTTCACCGCCTTTGCACTTGGTTTGCTGGCGGGTCTTTACCCAGCATGGAAAGCTGGAAGAAATTCAATTAGCGAAAGTTTGAAAATAACTTAGAATTATCAATGATCCCGCTCTCTTATTGTGTAAGAAATCTATTCAGAAGGCCTGGTCAATCTTTTCAATTGATTGCTGGCAGTTCCCTTGTAGTGACTCTGATTATGACTGCCGCTTCAATGAACCATGCAATGGTGCAAACTCTTGGAAACACCGGTGATCCCCACAATTTGATTTTTCTTGGTGCAGGCAGCGAAGAAAGTGTTGAGAGAAGTGAAGTAAGACAAGGGGTCCATGAAATTATAGCATCCTCGGTATCCGGCATTCAGCAAATCATGGGCAAGCCAGCCGTCTCACCTGAAGTCCACTTCAATGGCATGCTTGCAACTATTGATGGATATCGCTCACAAGCCTTGATGCGCGGTGTCCAGCACGAGTCTCTTTGGGTACACAAAGGTATTAGGGTTTTGGAGGGTAGATTCCCCAATTCTGGGGAAATCATAGTGGGTAGGCTAGCCCATCAAAAGCTTGGTATTGAAAATTCCCGATTACAGATTGGCGAGATCCTGCTTTTTAATGGTGAGAAATTAAGGATCTCTGGTATTTTCGAAGCTCCAGGAACCGTGCTTGAGGCTGAAATTTGGTTTCCTCTTCAGGATCTAATGACCTACATACAGAGAGACAATCTATCCTGCGTTGTAGTTTCACTTGATGAAAATGGTGACTTTGGAGATTTTGACGCTTTTGCCAAAAGAAGGCTTGATTTAGAATTAGTTGCAATTCCAGAAACCGCTTATTATGGAAAACTATCAAGCTTTTATGCACCCATCCGCTGGATGGCATGGATTTGTGCAATCATGCTCTCTATCGGCGCTCTGCTAGGAGGACTGAATGCACTTTACGCAGCATTTTCTTCTCGAATAAGAGAGTTTGGAGCCATTCAAGCCATTGGGTTTAACCGATGGAAGATCTTATTTAGCTTAATCGGAGAATCGAGTATGATTGGTTTTGGGGGTTTCGTCCTAGCATTTGCGATAGTTGGAGCAATTTTGCAAGGGCTTACAGTTCCTTTTTCGATAGGGGTTTTCGTACTTGATTTTACCACTCCAATATTAGGTTTAGGAGTAGCTACCGGACTCTTTCTTGGTCTAGTTGGAGGACTGCCTCCCGCATGGAACTGCCTGAGGCGATCCTTGCCGGAAACCTTGGGGTCAGCTTGATAAATGACATTTATGAAAGAAAATACATTCGCAAAATTAATTCTCCTTAGTACTGCACTTTTCGTTTTAGCAGGATGCGATTTTTCCCGCAACGAAAGTTATGCACATGAAGATGAAATTTGTCATGATAAGTTTCCGAAAGCGAAATTATCAGATAATATTTTTGTCAATGGGCTTGGGACATCCATATCCGTTTTGGAAGCCAGGGAGCAAAATACGGCTGGAAACAAATTATTGGTAGAAGGTTTCATAGGTGGCCGAAAAGACCCTTTCTCGGCAAATCGCGCGAGTTTCATCCTAGGCGATATCTCCATAGAAACGTGTGACAAAATTCCCGGAGACAATTGCCCGACACCCTGGGACGCATGTTGTGAAGAGCGTAAAAAAATTCTTGATGGCAGTCTTGGCGTACAGTTTTTGGACAACAATGCAACTTTGATCCATGGCAACTTAGAAGGGGTAAAGGGCCTTGAGCCGGGTCTTAAGGTCAAAGTCATGGGTATAGTTGACAAGCAATCGCTGCAGAATGCTATGATCATAAACGCCATACGAGTAGAAACCCTTTAAATTATTTTCACCAACCAAAATCCAACAACCAAAATTTGAATATTTATTTATATTTACTAATTTACTTTCTACTAACATGTTGCAGCACAGTTAAAAGAAACACTGATCTCGATCTCACATTACCTTCGGATCTGTCTTTTTCCTTACCAAGCAGAGAAGAAAATGCGAGCGATCCAGTCTTCTTTCAATCTTTGCAATTGAATCCTGAACTTTTTAAATTAGTCGGAATTGCATTGAAAGAAAACCCCGGATGGCAGGCAAAATTGGCAAAAATTGAGCAAGCAAGGGCTAAAGTCGGTTATTTTATTGACGAATCCAAGGCCAAGCTGAACGGTTCGGTGGCATGGATGCCGGGCAATGAGAACAACCGTGAATCTGAATTCAAAACCACTCGAACTCCCGAGTGGCATTCCCGTGCAAATTTCGGCTGGGAATTAGATCTTTGGGGTAAATGGGTTGCTCATAAAAAAGAAGCCGAGCACTTGATTGATGCAGAAGTAAACACCCGAAACGGCGCCCAACTCACTCTTATCTATGAAATTGCCAATTTATGGTACCAATATGCTTATCTAGAAGAGGATATCGAATTAATTAAAAGCATAATTCGAAATCATCACGAATCTCACGTCCTTCATCTTCATAATTATCATGCGGGACTGGACGACAACGCTAGTCTTATTAAGATGGAAAGTGAAATCAAGTCACTTGTCTTGGAATTTAATGAAAAAGACCGGATGCAGTCGATTTGCCGGACTCAGTTACAAACACTAGTTGGCGACCCTCTTGAATTTAACATATCTAGTAGCATTCAATTTTCCAAGGAGGCCAATCCTAGTCCTCCCAACAGAATGCCATCAAGAGCGCTGGAGGGCAGACCTGATATTCTGGCATCCAAGGCAAGATTTATGGCGCAATCGGAACGAACCAAATCATCAGCACTTAATCTTTATCCTTCCATTAATCTAAACTTGTCCACCGTGGGCATGAGCGGTGATCTCTCAAAGCCATTTGAGCAATGGAAGATTTCCGGCGGTCCCATATTGGATATCCCCATTTGGAGTCCCAGAAGAAAAACTAGGCTTGATGTCGATAATAAGGGACTAAAGGTTATGGAACTTGAATGGAAAGATACTATTCTACAAGCCATAATGGAAATCGAAACTTCAATGATAATGTATAATTCCTTATCGGAAGATTTAAAGATTTTGCAAAATCTGGTGCATGAAAATTCGAAATTAGTTCAACTAAATGAAAATAAGTTTAATGCAGGCCTTTTATCAAAAATGAAGTTACTAGAAAAAGTGAACGATTTTGAGCAATCAAAGAGAAAAGCTAATGCCGCAAAGTTAGTTTGCTTCCTTTCTTTTTTAAATCTCTCAATGAATCTCGGAATTAACTGGGACAGTAAGATGGCAAAACAATTGTAGGATAGATTTGTTAAATTTACAGTGATGAACAAGAATACCCACACGAGTTGCATCTTCAAGAAATGCAAATTTCCCAACACATGTGACTGGAATAAGAAATGTATGCAACAAGGTTTGCAAGAAAGCCTGGATGCAAAAAAGACTAAGGGTGAGCCATTAAGGATTCGTAAATCTCAAAAAAAAGTTCGTCTCAATCCCGGCGGATGATCGAGAACCTCTTTCAAGAGAAAGGCCCTGCGAAGGGATTTTTTTGAACCTAGCCCTTCATCGCTTAACCATTGTCGGATTGATAGTGGTGGTGTTATGTCATGCCCAGGGCAAGATTTGGAAGAAATACGCCGAGCAGAATCCTTGGTTTTTGTCGTCTTATGCTGACTTGAAGGAATGGAATGTTTTGAGTGATCAAATGTTTCATTTTCTTGATATTCATAGGAGTTTTTACTTTCCGAGATTGGTTCTATCGCTTCACTAAAAGTATCTCGCAGAATGTCTCGCAGGTGCTTTTCCCCCAGTTCATCTTCTCTGTCTTTGGGGGTCGATGGAAGCTTGCTTGAGGAAGAACCCTTTTGGTTTTTTGATTTGCCTTCCAGTATTTTGCCAACGAATGAGGCTAGCAACAGTCCTACAATGAATAAAGTATCTAAAGGGATGTCAGGCATGAGCTGATCGTTGAATCTTTTATCAAACAGGGATTATTTTTCACTGGAAATGCTTTCACGCATCTCGGTATCAGCCTGGATGTTACGCATCCGATAGTAATCCATGATCCCCAAATTTCCACTTCGAAAAGCTTCTGCCATAGCCAAAGGAATCTGAGCCTCGGCTTCTACAAGCTTGGCTTGCATTTCTTGCACCTTTGCCTTGTTTTCCTGCTCAAGAGCTACTGCGGCCGCTCTTCTGATTTCAGCTTGGGCTTGGGCCACCTCTTTATCCGCAGAAGCTTGAGAGGAACGCAATGCAGCACCACGATTTTCTCCTAAATCCACATCCGCAATATCTATTGATAATATTTCAAATGCCGTACCTTGATCAAGTCCTCGATTTAGGACCTGTTGAGTAATTTGATTAGGATTTTCAAGGACTACTTTATAGTTTTCTGAGGATCCAATGGTTGAGACGATGCTTTCTCCCACTCTGGCAATAACCGTCTCTTCCTGAGCACTGCCAACATAGCGGTCCAAATTACTTCTAACTGTAACTCGTGCTCTTACTTTCACCTGGATCCCGTCTTTGGCGACCCCATCGATGGTATCTCTTCCTTCAATCTTACAGTCGA
>JAYOWQ010000004.1:0-65950 GCA_038152055.1 Opitutales bacterium
GGCGGAGAGAAGTGTCGGGTCAGGAGCGGAACCTGGACTCAAAAGATTTTTCGGACGCCTCGCTGCCAATCAAGATAATTTCCCCGTTTTCACAAAACAGATCGTTTGGAGAGGGAGTGATAATGGTTCCGGCGTCTCCTTTGATCGCCACGATGCTACACCCCGTTTTTTCACGAATCTTAGATTCTTTTACTGAAACTCCGGCCAGGGACTTGGGGGTTTTCTGACTGAACACGTCAAGCCCTTCCGTGATCATTAGAATTTCGGCCCGGTTGAGAAGGTTGAAAATGGTGTTTGCCCCCATCCAATCCTGGGACATTACGAAGTCAGCTCCCGCCCGATGCAACGGTTCTACGTTCCGGTGCAGGAATGCCCGGCTGACGATCTGAATGTCGGGTCGCAGTTTGCGACAGTAAATGGTGAGGTACATGTTACTTTCATCATTGTGACTGGTGATAACGACCGCAGGCGCCTTGTTGATACCCGCCCGTTCGAGAACCGCTTTTTCCGAGGCATCTCCGAGGATGGAATTATCCACCATACCGGCTTTCTTTTGATCCGTTTCGATCACCCGGTAAGGAACGTTCATTTCGTGAAGAGTCTTGGCGGTTTCCCGACCCACTCGTCCTGCTCCGATGATGATGACTGCAGCTGAATTGGAACTGAAATTACGAAAGTCATGATCGTACTTGTTGAAACTGCTCTGGGTGCCAGCAAGCAGGAGAACCGTGTGATTGTTGAGCATGGTAGTGGGTGCGGGAGCCTCAAAATTCCCCCGTTCCCATATGCCGACGACGTTTACGCCGTACTCTTCACGCAGACTGGTTTCCTGAAGTTGCTTGCCGACCAACGGTGTCCCATGAACGGTAGCTTCGGCAATCAATACTTCTCCAAAGGAACCGATTACGTGGGTGTTGTTGTCGGTACATGAAATTCGGCGGGCGAGAAAGCTGCCCATTTGCTTGGCGATGCGGATGACGTGATTGGCTCCGGCAAGCTCAATGATGTCTTCCGAGCTGGGGTTGTTGCAGGTTCCGACAATGGGAAGTTTGGGGTCCACGTCCCTTGCCCGGAAGGCGACGTTGACGTTTCGTATATCATCGTCGGTCGCCACCACCATTGCGGCATTTTTAATCCCGGCCGCCTCGAAGGTTTCAGGGTCCTCTATGGAGCCGAACATTACGGGTATGCCCATATCGTGATATTTCTGGGCCTCTTTAAGTTTGTCTGATACCAATACGAAGGGGTAGCCGAACTGGCTTAATTTTTCCATCAAAGCATGACTGATGGAGTCGTAATGAGTAAGGATGACGTGCTTTTGCTGCCCGGGTTCATATTTCTTGGGCACCCTCGCTCCCGACTGATATTCAACGAATGGTTTGTAAAGAAATTCCATGAATGCAAAAGGAAGCACGATGAAAAGGTAAAAGACACCCGTGAACATAACGGCCATTGAAAAAAGACGTCCGGTGTTACCGGAAAAGGTGATGTCTCCGTATCCCAGCGTCGACATGGTGGTAAGTACCCAATAAAAGGCTTCGACCCATCCGATATGGTCGCCCCCGCGCTCCTCACCCATGAAAGAACGGTAGAGATTCATGTAAACCACCACGAAAACGGCCAGAACCAGAAAGAAACGAAAGAGGCGGTTCGCATTTTTCCGCCTGTTGCGTTCCCTGAATATCGAGGGCATGAAATGTATCGAATCTTTCATGTCTGTACGACAATCACTAGATGGTATCCGATCGGTGTGCGAGAATGTTTTGCGCCCAAAACGTTTCCCTCCTGAATAAGTTGCTTTCGGATTGAAGAGATCGTCAGCATTGGAAGAATGCTTCCAGAGTGATCAGAAATTTTTGCGTAACCTTTTTCCTTGGGATCATCTTGTCCGCCGATGGATCAGATCGGTGGAACTTGCTTGCGAGTCCAGCGCCTCTGTCCAAGGTGGCAAAAACTTCGGACTGGCCCCGGTTCAACGGAGCGGGAAATGACGCAAAATCATCCGAAACTTGCATAAACGGCAAGTGGTCCAGGAATGGGCCCGAGCTGGTTTGGTCGCTCGCTAAAGGCCAAGGGTATTCATCTCCTGCGATCGTGGACGGGGTGCTGATCTTATTTCACCGGGTGGATGGTAGGGAAGTGGTCGAAGGAAGGAGGGCGGAAACGGGCGCGCCTATCTGGGAGTATTCGTATCCGGTGAAATACCGAGACCGTTACGGATATTCCGCCGGTCCACGAGCCAGTCCAGTCGTCAGTGATTCCCTTGTCTATCTGCATGGGGTTACCGCATGGCTTACCTGTCTCGACTTATACACCGGTGAATTGATCTGGAAGCGAGACCTGACCAAGGACTACCAGGTGCCTCAGTATTTTTTTGGCAAGGGGTCCAATCCGATTGTTTCGGGCAGTTCGCTACTCCTTAATCTTGGCGGTTCGAAAGGCCAATGTATGGCCGCCTTTGATCGTAAGACCGGGGAGACCCAGTGGATACTGAAAGACGAATGGGGAGCGAGTTATTCTTCTCCCACCCTGGCTGAGATTCATGATCGTAAGGTCTGCCTCGCTCTTGCGGGTGGGGAAAGCAAGCCGACCAGGGGCGGATTGCTGGTATTCGATCCGCAAACCGGTCGCCGTCTGACTCGTTTCCCTTGGCGTTCTTCAAAGTACGAATCCGCTACCGCTTGTCCACCTCTTCATCTGGGTGATGGGTACGTCTTTTTATCGGAGTGTTATGACAAGGGTTCGGTGGTGCTTAGGATCATGCCTGATTTTTCCTATGAGGTGGTCTGGGAGAACCAGGATACTGGAATTCACTGGATGACTCCGATAGAATCGGACGGATACCTTTACGGGGTGTCCGGGAGACATCAGCAGGGCGCGGAAGTTTTTTGCCTGAACTGGAAAACCGGCAAGGTGTTGTGGAAGGAACCCGTTTCCTGGAGCACGAATCTTATGGGTCGCGACCTCGTTCTGCAACTCTTTCGGGCGAGTTTCTTGAAAGTGGGCGCCGAATACCTGGCTCTTTCCGAGTTCGGATCCTTGCTCCGCTTGGAGTTTTCGCCAACGGGTTGGACTATGCGGGAACACAGTCAATTGTTTTTTGCTCCAGAGAGCTGGACTCTGCCGGCATTGAGTCATGGTCTGCTCTACGTCATGCAAAACGATACCGACCGGATGAGCGGATTGCCAAGTAGGCTGCTCTGTTATGATCTCCGTGGAAAATGATGACGGATCGAAATATTTGTCGCCTCGTTGAAGTTTTACCATTGGCGGGAGGGTTTGATCATCCTCTTACCTACGTCGTAAACCAATCTCTTTATCCGAGCGTTAAAATTGGTTCTCTTGTCAGGATTCCGTTGGGTGTGCGTAGAATAATCGGACTCGTTTCATCACTTTCGCCCAAACATTCTCCTCCTCGTGAAAAACTGCGTTCCGTATCCTCTTTGGTGCAACCTGAACCCGTTCTCGGACAGGAGCTTGTGGATTTGGCAAAATGGATGTCCTCGTATTATGCATGCCCCCTTGACCTTACTCTTGGCGCAATGATCCCAGCCTCGATAAGGGATGGAATGGATGCCAGGACGCGAAGAATGATCGAAGCGGTGGTCATGCCGGCAAACGAAGTGAAAAAACGGCTTGCGCGCTCTCCCAGGCAGATGCAGGCGTATGCCGGACTGTTGCAGTTTTCCGGTCAAAAAGTGGATGCCGTGGAGTGGGAAAAAAAATGGAATTTTTCCATGTCCGTTACGGAGGGGTTGAAGAAGAAAGGGTTAATCAAGCAGGAGATTGTAAAAGTCGAACGAGAGGCTTATGCCGATGACTTTAGCGAACAGATGGCTGATTCCGTCGCATCCCATCCTCGTTTGACCGATGAGCAAAGAAAAGCTTCGGAAGAAATTTTCGATGACTTGAACTCTGGAGAGTTTCGGACACGTCTCTTACAAGGTGTGACCGGTTCCGGCAAAACAGAGGTGTATTGTCAGGCAATGAAAAAAGCCCTGGATATGGGTGGAGGAGTGTTGTTTCTCGTGCCCGAGGTTGCGCTTGCGCCTCAAACGGTTGACCGGTTGAGGGCGAGATTCTGTAAAGAGGGGGAGCAGGTAGTGGTCTGGCACAGTCATCTTTCCGCCGGAGAACGACTGGATGCCTGGCGGCGCCTGGTACAGGGGCGTGCGAGAATAGTCGTAGGAGCCCGTTCCGCCGTTTTCGCTCCTGTGAAAAACCTGCGACTTGTTGTGGTCGACGAGGAACATGAACCCGCTTACAAGCAAGAGGATTCGCCAAGGTACCAAGGGCGGGACGTCGCAGTCTATCGGGCTTATTTGAATCATTCTGTGTGCCTGCTTGGATCGGCAACACCTTCCTTGGAAACCTTTCTCAACGTGGAGCGTGGCAAATATACGATTTCCAGGCTTTCTCAAAGGATAGATGGTCGAGAACTCCCTTTGGTGCATTTAGTGGACATGCGGCGCGAAGCCCAAAAACAAAAAATCGCCCCCATATTATCGCAGTCCCTTGTCGAAGCCTTGCAAAAACGATATGAAGCGAGAGAGCAGAGTATTTTGTTCCTCAACCGCAGGGGGTTCAATACCACCATGTTTTGCACCGATTGCGGAGAGGTGGAGCAGTGTCGCGAATGTAGTATTGCCATGACCTACCATCGAACGGATCACTTTCTGCATTGTCATTTGTGCGGTTACCGCAGGGCTGCTCCGCGGATCTGTGGGAATTGCAAATCCTTGGATATTCGTAAAAAGGGGCATGGAACCCAGCGGATCGAAGACGTGGTGGAGGCGGTCATGCCTGGACGGGCGCGAATAGTCAGGGTGGATGCTGACGTGATGGTCAAAAAGAATCTTTTTCGTGAAATATTAAGGGACTTTAGGAAGGGGGATATCGACGTGCTTGTTGGCACCCAGATGATTGCCAAGGGTTTGGATTTCCCGCGCGTCACCCTAGTCGGTGTGATCGATGCGGATCTACCCCTGAGGATGGAAGACTTTCGCGCGTCCGAACGGGCTTTTCAATTATTGGTTCAGGTTGCCGGACGGGCTGGTCGGGGAGATCGGGCGGGCGAGGTTTACGTGCAAACCTACGCTCCTCATGAAAGTTGTATACAATTTGCCCGCAAGGCGGAAATTGAGGCTTTTACCGAAGATGAACTGCGATTGCGCGAGGAACTTCGCTATCCCCCCTATCGGCACTTGATTCGCCATGTATTCAAGGGCAGAAACGAGGAAAAGACTCGATTTTACGCCGAGCAATGGAGGCGAGTTCTCAATGGAGCAAAAATTCAAGGGGTTGAAGTCAAGGGGCCAGCGGCCACTCCTCTCGCCAAGATCAAGGGTTATTACCGCTTTCATCTCTTTTATTTGAGTTTGTCGGTCAAGAAATGCCTGGATCAGATTGAGTCTCTGCGAAAGGGATTTCCCTTGGACAAGGAGGTGTTCGATCTACTGGACGTGGATGCCCATCAAGTTTCGTGAGGTAAAAACACTACCTTTCGACAAACGGTTCAAGAGCCAGTCGAGATGCAATTCCCGTAGGGTGCTTTCGAATGATCAGAAAACCGGAACCAGCTGGAATCCGAAGAGTGCTGGATGGAACGTTTCCGGAAACGATGGACTTCCAACCACCGGGATGAACCATGACTTCAGGCCTCTTGACGTAGGCAATGCCGCCCGATTTCATGGAAATGGACACGATTTTGCCGTCCTCCACAATGCCCGTGGCCTTGGCACCCTGTCCATTTCCACCGATAATTGAAAGGGAGACGTTGCTGTCATATCCACTGCCCGCAAAACCGGTTGCCCATGATGCTTTTCCATCATTTATAAATTCACAATCCAAATTTGCATTCGAGAGTTCGAAGGTATGGGCAGTCGTTTTTAAAATTTCCCATTTCCCGTTGACCGAGGATTCGATTACGAACCCGGGGCCGTCAACAATGAGATTGCCATCCCCGTCGATTCTTTGGTCGTTCTCGTCGGTTCGGTAACCCATGACTCCAGAGATTTCAACTAGAAATCCATCTTTAAGACCATGGGAGTTCGAGGTGATGATCAGATTTCCATCCGTGGAATTCGTCAAACTGGATATCTCACCCGATGAAAAGGAAAAATCAACGGGCGTCATCGAACCTCCGAATCCCGAGCCTCTTCGGGCGGAAATTCGAGCATGCTCGGTGATTTGCAGATTTGATCCGTCGTGCCAGTAAGTCATCCATAGGGAGCCCTTTATGATCTGCAAATTATCCGCATAGTCAGGATTCGGATCAGTCATCCAAAGCGAAGAATTCAGCTCGTTCGCAGTAGTCATGGAGGATGAAGCGATCAGGTCCGAGAGCATTACGTCGGTTGGGTAGGGGTTGCATCCCAGTCGGCGCTTTCCTTTTTCAGGCAGATCCAAGTAATTGGCGTCCATCAATACGGAACCTTGTAAATTCAGGGTCAGTTCATCAGCGAATCGGCGAGCAAGGATAATGGATTCATCAGGCCTGATGGGGTGGTCGGATGCATCTAACGCAGGATTATCCACTGACTTCCATGATTGACCGTCATGAAAATAAGCCGAATGGAACGAGGAATCATTTTGATCAACGGAGTTCTTGGTCAAATAAATCCAATCGGCCAAAGTCGAGTTCTGGTCGCTGTGCAAAGGAGTGTGTTCATAGCCCAGGAAGGATCCAATCGTCCATCCCCTGAAGACCTCGACACGGGACGATGGGGTGAAGATTGATTCGATGTCTGCCCCCGAGGGATTTTCGAGGGTCAAGGTACGGTCCGTATTCCCGCTGATCGAAAAGCACAAACCGTAGTGAATCGAGTCCGGATCCGTGAGTCTGATGAAATGAGATCCTCCATCCACGGTTATTCTGGGTGGGGTTTGATAGCCTCTCCCCGGATGGGTGATGGCAATTGAATCAATCCTGTCATTGGATTCATTAAGATTGGCCCGTGCATAGGCATTTTCGAATGCATGAAGTTCCCCATTTTCAACGACCGGAGCAGCGATTATGACTTTGGGTTCTCCATCATAGTTTTCACCGTTGGAAACGATTGAAATGGAGGTGATGGAACCATTTGCATCCAGGACAGCTTCGGCCCTGGCCACTTTGCTCGCGAGGACTCCTGCCTGAAACGGACCGACTTGAACAAACGGGTTGGCAAGATCGGGCGTGGTATGAAAACTTACGTTGTTTTCATTGCTATGATCCACAAAACCGCGATAGATGGCTTCGCCCTTGTATCCGGGAGAAACAATCCAATAATTTGGGGCTACGGGACTGCCTCCGGCCAAGACCACTTGGGTGGATCCAACCGGCTCGCTATAATCCTTGTCTTGGGCGTGACTGCATAGCAAACCACAAAAAAGAAAAAAAGCTCTCAAGTTGATTCTATGCATTTTTAGGCTCACTGCGACATGCCCACTTGGTTATTTTTGGTTCACTTTCTGTCCATCCTTCTTCCAGCCGGAGATTCCTGCCGATAGATGCATGACGTTCACATACCCAAGCTCACTCGCTGCACGAGCTCCCTTCAGATATGCCCTGCATCCAGGACCCCCGCAATAGGCGACGATAAGAGTGTTCTTATCTTTTGGTAATTTTTCCTTCAGCCTTTCCTCCCCGATGGAAAAATCTATCGCACCGGGAATGTGAGATTTTTTATAGGATTTGGCTCCGTTGACGTCGATTATGGCTACATTTTGCGAGTCAATGGCCTTTTTAAGGCTTTCGACGCTGATATCCGCAAATTCAGCTGCATCCAGAAAGGTGTAGGTCAAAAGAAAGATAAGGGTGGTCAGGGTTTTGATCATAACGAATGTTGGTTGTTTGGTATATTTGGAATGAGATAAATATAAGCGGAAACAAGTCATTTTAGAAGAACTCTAAGCCTGAGGAATCTTTGTGTTTGATTTCCGGTAGAGGCTGAAGGGTTTGCGAGGAAAGTCACGCGCTCGCGGTCACCGCTGAGGCTTACTCGACTTTCAAGAGTGACGTCAGCTGGTTTCCAGAACTTCAGGTTGGTGCTCTCTTCAATCAAATAATCAAAGGACTCGTCCGATTCATACTGCTCGGAGAATCGAACGAAGGAAATCCGCGCCCTTCCATCCGGTGATACTGGCATGTCGGGCAAGTTCAACCGGTCAGATCCAAGAGAATCCATGCCAAGGGCTCTCTCGAAAAGATTACTGTATCCATCGCCATCCGAATCAACGTCGTCCAAATCGAACTCAAACTCCGCCTGTTCCGCATTCCACTGGGGTTTCTCCATAAGGCGTCTTTCTACGTACACCTGTTTGATACTGGAGTAGCGAGGATCCGATCTTCTTTGGCTAAGCCAGGAAGACTTCGATGGCTTGACGACTTCCAAGGTGCGTGTTTTAGGGAATGCATCTACGAACTCCTCATTGCCCGGTAGTGAGAAGGTCAGGGTTGCATCACCGGTCTTTCTCGTAATTATCTTGTTGGAATCAATGATTTGGATGATGTCCGGGTCCGAGCTCGTGATCGTTAACTTGCGGGAGTTACTGGCATAGGCACCGGGGAGAATGATGGGAATCGAGGAATTGGAAACCGATGCCAATGGCCCCGAGGCCTTGTTGTCACTGAACAAGATCTTGGGCCTTGTTTTCGATGAAATCTCGAAAGTAATTTGTTTCGTCGGGGCAGGGTTGACGAAGGCGTTGCCACTTTGATTGGCGGCAATCACTCCGGTGCCGGAGGTGCCATCCAGGGTAACGACTCCCCGATTGTCAATGGAAACGGGACCGGAAAGCGCTTCGAAAACAACCGGAAGCCGGTAAACGGGATGATTTACTCCCGTGGATACGGAACTGGCGAAAAGTTGAAATGGCGGATCTTCACGAACCTTGGTAGCAATTTCTTCAAAAGTAATCTCCTGATCGTCCTTCTGAAAATTCTCGTTCGAATAATCTCTTATTTCAAGCGAAACACTTTGGGCTTCGGCTGCAAAGAACCGATCATTGCCATTTTGATAGGCGGTAATGACCACGTTTCCGGCTCCGGTAATTCTGGCTTCGGATCCATTTACTATAAGCGCGCCTGGATTGTTCGCTTCGAATGAAACCGGCAAGCCCGAAGAAGAAATCGCTTCCAGATAAAAGACGGGGTCTTCGGTCGATTTCGTAGGCAGAAAAGGAAAGACTCCGTTTATGTTTTCGGAAACACCCATCCAGGTTATCGATTGTTCGCCGCCAAAGGAGGGTGGTGAGGAACCGTAGGGATGCAAGGACGGAAGGTTTTCCTCAAGCATCCATTTATGAGCCAGATAACCTTCCACCGCCATTCGGTCGTTGTTACCGATGATTTGGTCAAAAATAAGGATTTCAGCAATCTGCCCTGAGAAATCAAGCCCGATCGCGTCAAGAGGTTCGGGGAAACCAAGATTTGACTCACTTCCACTGAATTCTCCGTTCACCCAGAGGTTCTGATTGCCTTCTTCGAATGACAGGGTGACGATCGTCCAAAATGATGAGTTTGCCGTGGAGGTAATGTCAACGCCGGCACTGTCATAATTTAGGGTAAAAAACCCGTTTAGGTCCGTGGTCAGGAGATTGCCTCCAACTAATTTGCTGGAAGACGGTTCGGCTTGACGGGCAAGGAAGAAAACCAGGTTTGGTTCTTCGATGCTTTTCTGAAGTTCGAAGGATTGATTGCCATCCAGCGAAAACTCGAGGATTCCTTTGCCAGCCAAGCCGTTTTCCACCCATTCAGGCATCCTGGAAAAGTTGGATTGAATCGGGGTGTTGTTCCTGCCTGATTTGTCTGCCCAACTGCTGACCTTTTGGCCGGTCAGGAAATCGTCGACCTCATCCCGGATCTGATCGGAGTTGACGTCCGCGGAGTCCAACCACAGGGACAGACCGGAGAACGAATCGGCAAAGATATTGGCGAATTCAATGGAGATGGTGTGGGTGACCGGGGGAGCGGGCAGGAAAGTCGAGTTGCCCTGCTGAACGGCGGTGATGGAAAGTTGACCAGCCTTACGCACGGATACCTGAGAATTGTTTATGCTGGCCATGGAATAATCGGACAATTGAAAACTGACCGGTAGTCCTGAGCTCGCGGATGCATGAAGAGTAAAGGGGAAGTCACCTATGGAAGTGTCGCTCGGAGGCAGGAATTCAATGGTCTGGCTCGTACGACTGACACTGAGATAATTGAATGCAGGCGACGCCTTTCCATAAATTTCATTCCCGTTTTGATAGGCGCTTAACAAAACCTCACCGGCTCCCCTGATTCGCGCATGGTTGAAATCTCCCCCGCCGTTTCCGTAAATTCGGTCAATTGAATGTTGGTATAAAGGAATGTCGTAGAGGCGCAAGTCATCAGCCAATCCGGCAAATGAGCGGGACTCGCTTCCAAATGTGAAATTACTGAATCTCAAGCTGTATGGATAGGTGCCGTTGGCCGAGAGGTCTTCTTGTTCAATGATGACTTCTCCATTTGCATAGACCGTGAACTTGGCGTTCGTTTTTTCGTATTTGAGCGCAAGGTGAGTCCAGTCTCCATCTTCCAAGACAGTGTTCTCGCTGAAAAAGGTTTGAGGGTTGTTTCCATCTCTATATACGGCAAGCCCCAGGGAACCGTTTGAGTCTTGCTTGAACAGAAGAAAATGCTTCATTCCTGGAACCCCATCTTTTCCAAGTAGAGTCATTTGAGCGGACTCAACCATACCGAGATCAGGTTTTATCCAAAATGAAAAGGTAAAGCTTCCACCCAGTCTTATGGCACCGAAATCAACGTGGCCCCTTGGGGATTCAAGGGACACGGAATTTTCGAACTTACCTACTTTCCATGCCTTGTCGTCCCCGATAGTGATCAGGTTTTTAAGCTTTCCAGAATGTCTGCCCCGTTCATCGCTAGCCTCGACGTATAGAGATTCGTCAAATTTCCAGTGCGAGAGCAACGCATCCTCCTGAGTGACTTCGATTGTGGCGATGTCCGGGTTTTCAGATTTGTAATAGAGGGTGAGATTGGTGTCGTCATTGGTTTCGGAATCTACCGAGTATCCGCTCAGGGCTATCGCATCGGTTGAGGAAATGGACTGACTCAAGTCCTGGTCAAAAATTATTCTTTGCACTTTTTTGTCTCCGACCGTCAAAGTGCCGTTCAAGTAGGTGAAGAAGTACTTTTCCGCCACCGCTCCACTTGCTTGAATGGAATATTCACCCTCCGCAGTAGGATTTTCTTCAGATCCGTCTTCGACTGGGGGAACAATGGCAACGATGACGGAGGAATTGAACTCCGAAGAATTGTCCTCCCCGACAAATCCAATCAAGTCATAAGTGAGTTCGGGATTTGGTTCAGCCGATTTTCTGAACTGATCGTGCGGTCTGACAAGTAGCTCACGTTTAAAGACCTGAACGTCCCAAATAATATCGGGCGCCTTTCCGTAACTACCATCCGGCGCTCCGGGTTGAAAGAGACGAAGCTGAGCAAATCCAGTCTTGAGGATACTCATGCTCACGGGCATGGTACTTGCATTCAACTCGATCACCTCGGAACCACGATGGATTTCCACTTCAACCGGCAAGCCGGAAGTGGCTTTGAAGTCGAGTCCGACTGGAGGATCCCCGTAACGGATGATGCCCACGTCATGCGGTTCTATGCTTTGTTTGCCAGGTAAGACACGGAGAGTCATGTTTTCCTCGTCGAATCCGGATGAATTTCTTGCAATCAGGGAGACGTTGAAATCTCCAACCTCCGTAGCGGAACCAAAGATCAATCCATCCTTCGGGTCGATGAACAAGCCCTGGGGCAGCCCAGTGGCGTTGAATTCTTCGGGTCCCCGCAAGGTTTCGGGGAGAAAAGCGTATTCCTCTCCATAATAAGTGATCAACTGAGAATCCAATATCAGATAGGCCTCCTCCCTTTCCCGGGGGGTGAGGGCATGCTCGTAAATCCGGAAATCATCGAGAGCTCCGACAAAGTGTTCGTTACCTATGTCACTCCGGCCCCCAATGAACAAGTCCCTGGTTCCACTAAGAATACCTTTGGCGTTCACAGGCTCGACAGCCTCTTCATTATTCATGAAAAGTTTCAACTTTATACCATCCCATAACACGATGACGTGTACCCAGGATCCGCTTGGGAACAGGACTGAATTGGTGGATCGCCACCTTGAACTGGTGAAGACCTTTGCATGCAAGTGACCATCGGAAATGGATACCTTGAATCTTCCACAATCCACTATGTCGCCATTCGGTTCGTCCGTCTTGAACCAAAAGGACAGGGTGAATTCATCCCGAAGCTCAAAATTTTGTTTGCTTTGTAACAACTCAATGGTCATGGCATCCCTGAATTCCAATGCCTTGCCATTCTTTCCATCTATGGAATGATCGAAAAGTTCGAAATCGGAGGCATTGACGTCCATAACGCTTGCATTGTTATCGTTACCCGAGAGATCGGTCAGTTCTATCCCGCTCAAATCATCAAATTTCCAGTGCAAGGCAGAATTTCTAGGAAGTATCAATTCGGGAACGTTATGAAAAACGGGCGGAAATTCGAGGTACTGATGAGTTCCGAAATCACCCTCTCCATTGCCGAAGAGACTGCTTATTTCGCTGGGACTTAATGTCCGGTCGTAGACGCGGAAATCGTCCATTGCACTGGCGAAACGACCATCCCCTGAAGGAAGATTGCCAATGGTTCTTATTCCAAGTTGGTCGATCGAATCGAGGAGAGTGGCAACATTCTGCCCGTTGACGTAAATCTTGATAGCGTCGAAGTCCGCTACCATGGCAAGGTGATTCCAGCCAGGGGGGAAACTTGTATGGTAAAATGGAGGTTCGGGGTCATCCCTGCGTTGAATGAGCAGCATGTCGTCGAAGGACGAAAATTTGAGGTAGGGTAATTCGTCCGCAAAGAAAAGGTTGTAGCCTTCATCGATTACGTTTTCCAGGTAAACAGGAGTGCGTAACCAAGTAGAGACCGTCCAATTCGAACCAAGGTGATTGAATTCATTGTAACCCAAATCAATTTTCGCAGTAGAGGAATTGATCTCGTCAAAGCCTATGCCGGATGAAAACTTTCCGGGTTCCCCAAGATCGGCGTCTACAATGAGCGCGTGTCGCAAGTCCCTGGTGTAATCCTCGGTAATCGATCCATCGGTCTCGTTGAATGGGTAATAGAGAACGAGTCCTTCGCGCACGGAGAATCCGGATTCGGCAAGATCGTCACGAAGGTCCCATTTATGAGCCAGATAACCCTCTATCATTTCTCTTTCGGACGCCTCGAGCATGCGATCGAATACCATAAGTTCCGCGATTTTTCCAGACAACGCTCCAAAACCGGTACGCGGATCAATACCCAAAGTCACCTGTTTGAGTGGGTCATTTTCTCCAAGCATGGCATTCAGGCTTGTTCCTGTCTTTGCATCGAGAGTCCATGAAAAAAGACCGTTGTCCGCGCCCACGATCACTCCGTTCCCATCGGCAACGGCAAACACGCTAATCGGTCCGGAATATTCGCTGAGTGTTCCAATTTCCATGGAATGATTGGCTTGGAACCTGACCGAAGGCTTGCTACCTATACCGTCCAGGACGTAGGTTGGCATGCGGGAAACAAGGCCCTGTTTTGCATCTTTTGAAGATCGGGACTTGTCCACCCAAAGGGAAACCTTGCTGTTGTCCGTAATTAGATCTCTGGTTGAGTCGCCATCGACGTCGCTGGCATCAAGCCAGAGCACGAGGCCCTCAAAGGTATATTTCGTCAATTCCGTATCGATCGTACGAAAGGATTGTATGCCAGTCGCCCAGGCATTGCCGGCAACGTTTTCAGCGTAGGCCCTGAAATAATAAGTCGAGTTTTCCACCAAGTTTTCGTCCACCAGAATTTCCACGACCCCGAGATCCGATAATTCAGGGGCTTCAACTACAAAATCCCACTTTGCGTCGTCAAGAGGATCGACTTCGGTCGTGTTCGAAAGAATTTTTTCATTTCCCCAGTAAATACGAGTCACAACCGGGTCTCCCCCAATACTGACCTTATTTACGAAACTTGATTTTCCCCCGAAGGGAGATGTATTCAGGTATGGATGGTTCAGGGGAAGGATTTCCTCGAAAAGATTCCACTTATGGGCGAGGTATCCTTCGATTTTCGACCTTTCCAATTCGTTCAACTCATTCGAGAAAATCATGATTTCAGCAATTTCACAGGTGGAACCTTGCTGTTCGGAAATTCCTCCCCCGATTCTCAACTGACCGGGAGAAAAGTCCAGATTGTGCGAACCTCTTGAATCACGAATCAGAAGATTGCCGTTCATCCACATCGATGCCGCCGGGTCTCCGCCCTTTTTCCCGATGGTTCCAATATGAAGGTGCCAATCGGTATCTTTGGGCTGACTGATCGAAGCAATTTCGCCCTCAGCTCCCCAAAGACCGATTCCGGATGAGGCGAATCCAAAATAAAAATCCTTGTTACTGGAAGATATGACCCGATTTTTCAATTCACCCGAGAAGCGGGCGAGGGATACAATGGTATAACCAGTGCTGACCAATCCATCGAAATCGTGTCCCGTGGCAAGGTAATCATTTCCATCGAAACTGACCACCGGCTTGCCCTTGAGCCCGAAAGTCAAGAGTCTGGGGTTTCCTGAGGAAGTAATGAAATTTCTATTTTTCCCGGAATCATCACTCCAGTTTTTTACCGTCTCACCATTGGCTAGTGGTATGGAGTAAGCGGAGTACCACGCCTGCATTCCAGGAAAGGTAAGGGAGTTAAAACTTAGATCCATCACCGTGCTTTGGTTGGATTCCTCTCCTCCAATGGATAAGACTTCGGCTCTCAGGGTAACGGAGTTTGGTCGGGCTTCTATGGCGGTAAGCGTCTTGATCCGAGGCTGTTCGACGACTCTGTAATCAAGCAAGCCGGAATTGTTGAAGTCACCTGCGTACATCTTATGAACTTCGGCATCGCTTACGCCTCGATTGAAAATGCGAACCTCATCAAGTTTTCCCTTGAAATGACCGAAATCTTCCAAGCCCAGCGAGCCATGCGGTCTGCCGATAACGGGCAGATCCTCCTGAATGGGAATGGTTCCGGTAGACTGAAGAATCCTCGGGCCATCCACCAGTTCTCCATCCATGTAAAGTTTCAGGGATCTTGGGTTTTCCCCAAAACTGGCCGTCCAATAATGCCAATCCGGATCGATGGATGACAGGGCAGGGCTCTTGTTCAGGATCAAGGATCTAGTCTCTCCCTCGACGAGAGAAGTCGCTGCGGCCAAATTTTTAAAGGCATGATCGGTGCTTAGTTGGCTGCCTAGGCCCCATTTGTGAGCCAAGTATCCTTCTACGGCATCCGCATCGCCGTTCGAAAGCCTGGTTTGGAAAGCAAGAATCTCGGCAACGTCAAGGTTGCACTGCAAGCCAGTTACTCTTCCAATCTGGTGGTAGGAATTATCTCTTGTGTCGTTGTCGTTTACGATCAGGCGAACGAGCATGTAGTTGGTTATTGTTCCGAGATCAAAATTCCCGCTCAGCGCGATTCCGTTCTTGAACACTTCCGCAGGGTATTGATTGCTGTGAAAATAAGTCTGGTTGTGCTGGGTGATGTAGTTGGACCCCCTTAATCGGTTGCCGGAAGCAGGATTTCTCCCGAACGGTCCGCCATATCCGCTCCATACCGTATTGGCCGGAGGAGAACGGAAGACGAAGAACATATCCTTGGTAAAGAAGGATCCGGATACGTTCAAGTAGTCTCCGCTGCGAATTTCCACAACTCTGCCACTGTTTGGCCCGCTACCGGTTTTTAGTTCTGGCGTACCGTTGGCGGATTCGGCGTGGTGATTCTCCCCGCTTCTGTCCATCCAACTCGAGATGACGCCGGATTCGTTCGTATCCGTTTTGAAGTCAGCGTCCAGGTCGGAAGCGTCAAACCAAACCATCAAATCATTCAAAGGCATCGAAATTCCGTTGTCAGAAATGTCTATGAGGTTGGAACTGGAGACTTCGACCGAGTCACCATTTTCTCTGACTACCGCCCGAATTACTCCGTTGTCGTTAAGCACGAAGAAACCATTTTCCGAATTCCCGCCGTCAAATATGACTTGCTTGCGGTATCCACCGAGTTGGTCTGAGTTTACGTCTCCATTAGCAATTGCCGTCATTTCCTCTTCACCGAGAGCAATGTCATAAATCCGTAAATCATCCATGGAACCCATGAAAAAGTCCTGATCGATTTTATTCGTTCCGCCAGAGATCCATTGTGGGAAGTCCTGTAAGTCGATGGCTTGCCCAGCGGGAAGAATTCTCTCCCCTGCAGGTGAGCCGTTGACGAATAATCTTATTAATGACAGATTATGGTCCACACTGACGCCGAGATGTGACCATTCACTGTTTTCCACAGACAAATTGCCATCCAATAAAACGGATTCGTTTTCTAGAAAGTGCCTATAAAAAGGCGTCCCATTTCCATGAATTCCGAATTGTAACGGACCCCGTCGAAGAAGACTCTTTCTGGATTGCGTCACAAAAACGTTTGCCTGGTTTGAGTAGGATGGGTCGACAAAGGTGAGGGAGGTTGGTCCGGATTCCTCCGAGGGCGTTGAAAAGAGCAGTTGAAGGGAGGGACTTGCCCCCTGCCTGCTTCCATGATACAAGGCGTATTCATAGTTTCCGGCGTTCAGGTAACTGGTGGCGGATTCGACGTTCAGGTGAGCGGACTCGAGGGAACTGCGAAGTAACTTCTCATTCGTTTCAAAACTTCCGTTTTGATTGATGTCTATCCAAAAGGCCGCTTCACTTGAAATTTCACCGAACTGCCAATGGTAGACACCGTTTTCCCGGGCAACGAATATCCCTCGGAATAAATTGATGGAATTTTCATTGTCTTCAGCAGAGAAAGAGTCGGAAAGTCCGAGGAGCGAAAATTCAAAGTTACTCGTGAGGTCTAGGGCTTTTCTCGCAGTCAGTCCTTCAACAGCCGATTCTTCCCTGTATTCGTGATCGGTCGGTAAATTCTCGGCAAGTCCCCATTTGTGAGCCAGATAGCCTTCCATTTTCTTGACGTCGGAATCATCAAGAACGGTATTGTAGATAATCAGTTCGGCCAACTGTCCTTTCCAGGTACGGTTTCTTATATTTCGGTCATCCGAAAATCTTGAGGCGATCGTGTCTGCCGTAGTCTTTAATGAAATAACCGAGAAAGCCGAGGGCATGGAGGTTGTAGTGCCGTCAATGATCGAACCGTTGAGTCTGGTCGTGCCATCCCTCACACTGGAAGAGGCAGCGCCTCCATTCCAAATTCTTCTTTGACCGTTGGACTGGTAGAACGAATGGAAATGATAGGACGCGGCATCACCCAGAAGGTGGGCGTATCTCGGAGTCTCTTCCCTGATCACCCAGAATACCGTGCGTATGTCCGTTAATTGCTGCCAGGAGTGGTACTCCCTGTTCGCTCCGGAATATTTCATGACGGGTAACCCGTTTTGATAGCCCGAAACGATTTCCGGATTGCCGCTTTTGAGGGCGTCGTTGCCGGCGCCGCTCTTGTCCTTCCAAATTTGAGGAGTTTCGGTAACGGACAGGTCTGTTTCTCCGTCGCCGTTGAGGTCGCTGGCATCAAGCCAAAGGGTAAGGCCTGTAAAGGAAGTCGGGCCGAATTGAACGACGGATCCATCCAAAGCCAAGAAAGAGTCGGGCTCTCGAACAAGCAAATTCTCTATATTTTCAAAGTAGTAATTGTTGGGGGGCGTGAGAAATCTGTGGACATTGATCGATGCTTCAATGAATTTTTCGTCCTGTTCAAGCTCGGGTTTGATCCAAAGGGATACGGAGAAATCATTTTCATGAATGAGATCCATTCCCTTGTCTGCATCAATCGAAAGATAGGATTCACTTTCATCGAATTTTAGGCCGTTCTCGTATTTGCCTGCGCTGTTGGTGACGTCCTTCAAGGTTGCCATGAATTGCTGGGCACCAAGATCCTGCATGGTATTACCTGCTGTCGAATCCATGGAAAAATAAGCGGTTATATCTTCGTATCTGGTTACTTTCGGTCCGGTAAAGACATTTTGATCGACGCTAATCCATGCGCTAAAGGTTCTCCCATTGAAGGGTTCGTTGAGATAACCCTCTCCCGCTGGATCAAGGTTGAGAGCAAGCGATGACCCATCGAAGTTCAGACCATAACCGTTCTTGCCAATCGGACGATCGGGCAGGGAGGTGTCCGGATCCCATTCGATCTCTCCGTTATGAAAAGGGGAGGTTGCATCATGGACAAGGGTGCCGTTGGCTTCGTCCATTCTCCAGAATGCGATCAGTTCGTCGCGAATTTCAGGTTCTCCGCTCGACCAGTCCTTTCCATCCGCGCTCTCGGCCAATGCACGGAAGTAATATCTCTCACCAGGAATTAATCCTGAAATTGTAGCGTTGAAATCTCCAGGTTCCAATGCCAAGCCTGAATTTACGGTTAGGTTGCTTTCCCAATTGGAAGCCTCAAAACCACCATCCTGCGTTCCGTAGAGGATTAGGACGGTAGGATTGTTTTCATCCACCGATTTGAGGGTTCCCCAAACCTGTAATTCGCTTCCTGAGAGAACCACCGAGTGAGTAAGTTCGACGACAGGAGGTTGAGCGGTCTCGGAAGTGCGGAAGGGAACGCTGCCATCGTGGGTTAGAATCAAGATTTCATGCGGACTTAATCCACGGTTGTAGATTCTGATCTCGTCTATGGTTCCCTCCAGTGGATCGGTCAGGAAAGATTTTCCTATGCTTAGACTCCGGTTCGAACCGGTATTGATCAACACTTCCGAAGGATCGATGGAATCTGGGAACTCCAAGTTTGAAGCGATCCCGTCTACATATAGCAAAACTTCGTCTAGATATTCGGATCCATTGGGTAAGACGACGGCAAGATGATGCCAGGCTGAATCGTTGACGCTGCTTGAAGTACGAATGATTTCATCCTCGCCTCCGACCCCGAGACAGAAATTTCCGTTTTCCAGAAACAAAGTCCATGCCTGCCCTGATTCATTTTTGCCCCAATCCAAGAGAGTGGCATTGTCATCGGACGTATGCAACCAAAGCGAAACGGTCCTGGGATGACTGCCTTGAATCGGCTGATGATTTTCAAAACGGATTGATTCGGATGAATCGTTACTGAAATACAGCCCTCTGTTCCTATGGGCGAAAACACGGGATCCCTGATCCAGGTTGATCAGGGTCGCAGGCTCGTTGCCTGCAAGGTCGGGCGTACGGGCGTCAACCACGTTGTCCAGAGGCCACCAGTGGCTCAATCCATCGGAGGAAGGTTGACTCCATACCTTGGACGCCACCGAGTTCTCGCCCATCCACCTGTAGAAATAGGATGTGTTTTTGTCCAATCCGGAAATGGTTTGAGCAGCCAGTCCTTCTTCGTGAAGAGAGTCAAGAGTTAGATTGTTCTCCCAGTCAAGAGACCGGTCACCGCCATTTTCGATTCCCCAGAAGAGAGTGAGACTCAGAGGTTCGCCACCGTCGGAATCGATTTGAGCCAAGGCTTTTACGGAGGACGAACTTTTCAAGCCCGGCTTGGAGCTGGAAATTCGAGGCAAGGACTTGCTCACTTCAAGAGTAAGGGACGTCTTCGAAGTGCCCGCACGGTTCCCAGCGGTGAAGTTTAGGTCGAAGATACCCGCTTCCATTGGCAATCCACTAACGACTCCAGAGACTGGATCGTAAATCAACCCCGCAGGTAGTCCGATGAAGTTGGACTCGTCAACCTCGCCTCCCAGAACAACTTTGAACTGATGCTGGATGGTTTCCGTTCGCAAGTCTACAGATTCGACAAGTTGGCTGATTTCCTCCTGATTCAAGTCGATGTCGTAGATTCTGAATTCATCGATCAATCCTTTGAAATATGAGTTTTGATCATCGAAGATTCTTCCAATTTGCAAAGGATTGAGATTACCTGTTCCAATCTCCGATCGAGGTTGCAAGGCCACTTTTTCACCATTGAGGTATACGAAAACGTTGGAACCATCGTACCCATGAGCAAAATGATTCCAACGGTTGCGCAATTCGAGGTTATGCTGAACGGAAAAGTTCCAGGAGTAATGATCGCTGACAAAACTTGAAAAATCATTTTGGTTGAAACTTCGCAGTCCCCAGAAACCATCAGTATCTTCACTTAAACCACCCAACCCATAGGCGCCGGTCAGCCCATTTGATTGGATGGGATCAACAAGGAGCCAGAAGGAAACGGTCCTGGGTTGCTTGTAGGAAATACCCAGCATGTCGGCGGTTAGTTCTGTTTTCAGGTACCCGCTTGTGCCGTCAAACTCTAGAGCTTTTCCGAATTTACCCACGGAGCGAGTCACTCCACCGACCAAATTGGCAACCCATAGATTTTGGGTGTCCGTTACAATCGTTCCTTCAGATTCATTCATTCCCCAGAAAACCTTCAGATTATCCGGTCGGGTGATTGCACGCGTGACCTCGTAAGTTTGTTTTGCCCGTTTGTAAGAAAGTTGGAGGTCACCTTCCATCTCGATGGAAGGTGGCAGGATTCGCATAACCTGACCATTCCCAACCTCGAGGACTCCGGTTTCCAAGTCGCCTGAAGTGGCAAACAAAATCATTCCATCACTTGCCCCTCCGTTGCCTCCAAGGCAACGCACCATGCCTTGATTGTAAATATTTCTGGCAATCAATTGAATGATGCCGGCCGATCCGCCACCTCCGGAGAAGAGGGAGCTTTGATTCGCGCGGCCATCGCCTCCTGAGGCGCTGAGGAGAGCGCCACTCAAGATATGAATGTCTCCATCAGCCTGAATGGACAACGCGCCACCACCCGCGCCCGATCCCTGCAGAAAACTTCCGCTCGAACCACTGCTACCGGGCAGGAGCAATCCATCCGCATTCGAATATGCCGCGCCTTTGCCCGCTCCGTCGACGGTTTTTGCGCCACCGGGTCCGTATCCATTCAAGGTCTTTGAACTTCTTCCATTCCATGGTCCCAAAACTGACTTGCCCCCATATCCATCGATTCTGGATGCATCTCCCCCGTCGAGAATGAAATCACTAGCAGTTGTAAAATCACCCCCTGCCACCGTCCGTATGATCAAAGGTTTGTCGCCTTGCAGGAAAACCTCCACGTCCGCGCCAATTTCAACTTTTCCAAAGGTGAACGTACATCTCTCCAGTTCCCAGGCGTTTCCGGTCGAGTCGATGATTGTCTCCCGATCGAAAGTCCCCGTGCCATGGGAACCTTCACTTGTGTAAAAACAGCCTGTAGTAGTGTCAAAGACGACTTTTCCTTGGTTGATGACGAGATTTGCTCCATTGAAGGTTCCTCCCACGTAAATCGTTCCTGCGCTGGACAACCACTCGCCGGAAACGTCAACCTTTCCGACAATTGCATCCTGTGCGGCAATGATCGCGACCCTGCCACCACCAGATCCACGATCTTGACTTTCCCCCGAAACTTGAATTCCCAAACCTGAAGTGGCTTCGATTTTTCCGTGGTTGCGTACGGATTGTCCTTCCAGTCGCAAAGCTCCTCCGGATCCGGAAGCGGAAAGTCTTCTGCCGTCCCCTCCATTGGCTGAAAGAACGGTATTGGGTAGGATGTTCAAGTTTCCTGCAGCCTTTAACCAAACAGCTCCCCCTCCCGCACCCGATCCAAAGGATTTTGATGACCCGCCCGAACTTCCTCCCATCAGGTCATTCAATTGATAGTCTCCATAAGTTTGAGCCAAGCCCGAGCCATGACCGCCATATCCGGCTCCATGTCCTTCTTCCGCAGTCAAAGGGGATGAACCTGGGCCTGATCCGGGGCGAGGCCCTGCTCTGACCCCATGGGAACCTCCGAGTATTCCAATTCCCCCCGTTTGGTTTTCGGGGTCAGGGCTTCCTCCGTTTGCGCTCAGATTTGCCCCCAGGGAAAAGTCTCCCGAAACGGCTTCGAGGAAAAGGGCGTTCTTGCCTGTGGTTTTGATGATCAGATTTCCGCCAAGCTCAATTTCCTCAAAGGTAAAACGGCAAACCGAATAAGACCAAAGCGTACCATCTTCTTGACGGTAATTGCCTTCGTCGATCAATCCATAATACAGGCTGCCATCGGAGTGCAGAATCGTTGCCTCATCCGTGTCAATGACCAGGGTGCCACTGAAGTGCATCAAATTCCTGCTTTCAATGGGCCGGTTGAAACGCGTGGTTCCCGGTCCGCCGGGAATGGCCCCGGAACCACCCAAGGCTACGATGTTGTTCTCTCCCTGGTT
Source organism: Opitutales bacterium (assembly GCA_038152055.1). Classification (GTDB taxonomy): domain Bacteria; phylum Verrucomicrobiota; class Verrucomicrobiia; order Opitutales; family Seribacteraceae; genus Chordibacter. Next base: position 22,230 of record JAYOWQ010000004.1, read on the forward strand.
TTCAAGGAAGGAAGTTCCGTTTAGATAAATCCTCCCGCCTGCACCGCCATTGGCTCCACCCGAAACGTCCAGTCGGCCATTCTTGGTTATGATAAGAGAACCTGCAGACAAACGGATCGCTCCACCGGATCCTCCGGCGCTACCGGTGACACCTGCTCCTCCGATCGCTTCAATAAGATGGTCAACCAGAAGTGATCCGTTCACTTCGAGTCCAATGGCTCCACCACCGCTACCACCGGCATGGTCAACTATATATCCACCACCTCCACTCCCTCCGATCAAGGTGGTAATCTTTCCGTCTCCATAGGCTCTGCCGGAGTTTGTAGTCGAGCGGGCTCCGGTACCGCCATGCCCGGCGCCACCTTGAGTCGTCCCGGACAAACCACCTCCCGGTCCAAGTCCACGCTCGCCCACCTTCCCCCCCTTGAACCCACCTGCACCGGCGTGGCCTGCCGTGGATTGATCTCCGTTGGCACCGTTCAACTGCAAAGGTACGCCTAGGTAGGCATCGGATCCAATCCGAATGAGGAGAGAAGCATCGCCAGAAACGATTACTTTTAAGTTTCCAGAGAAATCTAGGCGGTCGAAAGAAAATTCACACAACTTGTAAGGATGCGAATTCCCAAAGTCATCGATGAAGCTAAGCTCGGAAACCTCTCCGGTTCTGGAGTCACCGTTCGAATGTTCCCAAGTGCCAAGAGTCGTGTTGATCATAAGTGTGCCTCGATCGTATTTGACGTTTTCCTCAGCCGTGAAAACTTCGGTGTACGGAGACCAGTAGGAACCTCCTTCGTTGGATGCAAAGGCTCGATAATAATAGGATTCGCCCGGAGCGAGTCCGGTTACCTGTTCGAAAAATCTACCGTCATCCTGGATCCAGAATTCAACTTCTCCCCATTGGTTTCCCCATCCACGATGCTTGGGGAGCATGCGAATGGCTTTAGTTTCCACTCCGCCCATTTCAATTTCGAGGAATCCCCCTTGCTCGCGAAGCCCGATCATATCATTCAAAACCTGATGAACTTCAAAGTTCATCAGGTCGTCAGCTACCTGAATTTCGAGCTCGTCCAGTTCATCCGCCCGGGCAAAGGGTTGATAATAAAGCCTTATTTTATCCAGGGGTCGCTTGCGATCGAAGGAGAAGGTCAACTGAGGATCCACTCCGTACCAGGCAGTCCACGAGGATCTCCATCCGTCATCAGGAAGTTTTTCATCCAAAAGCCTGGATGCAGGATAAGTCTTGCCCAAGTCATTGGGGTCGGGTTCCGCAAACACGACCACTTCATTTTGTCTGAGTTTTCTCAATCCAAGTTTCACCCCCTCCAAGGTAAACTTGTTTTGCCATAATGCGGCTTTTGTACCTCCGTCATTTCCTCCCCAGTAGATAGTGATCTTCGCGGATGAGTCTGTGGTTACCGGATCGTAGCGACGGTAGGGGTGGGTCAGGGTCAAATCACTTTTAAGACCCCATTTGTGGGCCAGATAACCTTCTGCCAGACGTACTTGAGCTGAAGAGAGTTCAGTGTTGTAGATCAACACTTCTCCAAGTAATCCGTGCCAATAGGTTTCGGTTTCCAGATTGCGGGAAAAATTTGAAGCTTGCACCACGCCGTCCGTGACCAGACTAATGATAACCGGTTGCCCGAAGGTGTAATCATCAACCGCGCCATCCCTTTGGGCTCCATTTTCCCGAAAGATCCCGTTTAGCAGAAAAACGTTGGTGGAAAGGTCTTGGTAATCCCATATGGTGTCGATCCCCGGATAGAAAGCCGGCCTTGCGTCATGACCCAGTAGAAAACCCCGATTGTCCGTTGCTCTCTGGGTGACCAGGAAAATGCTACGGGCATCGTCAATCGTTTCCTCGAAAGCCAGATAGTCGCTGTCGTTAAATTCCAATACTCTCAGACCATGGATTCCATTGTTTAGAAATTCCGGAAGATGAATCGCCGATGATTGAATGGCGTCGTTACCAAAGCCAGAACGGTCGACCAATCGAATTGCTTGCGAGTCATTTCCGTCGCCGGTATTTTCAGTGAAATTCGTATCCAGCCATAGCCTCAAGCCCGGGTAGTCGTGAGGAGAGAATGGATTGGAGGATGGGTATCCTATCCCCGCATTGATCAGTTGCCCGGAAAGAATGGCGGAGTTTTTCGTTAGGTTTGCGGGGGCATGATTTACCGCCACAGGCGCATCCGTCATGCCGGTTGCGGCAGACGGGGTACTGCCGGAGGATATGATCTCCCCAAAAACAGGAGCGTCCAAGGCCCACGGATGAGCGCTGGGTAACGGAATTCCCCATTTGTGCCCCAGATATCCTTCCAAAAGCAGTCTTTTCTGTTCCTCCAGTTCTCCGATGAAAAATAAGAATTCTCCAATTTCTCCACTCCCTCTTCCGAAGACGATTTGCCGGGGAAGAAAATAATCTACGCTCGATCCGTTCGGGCTGCCATCCCCGGAGTATGATCCCGTGACTCCGTCGTTCCAGACTCTACCGATCGGATCGTCCGAGGGCGAGTCAGGGTCGACACCTTCGTGTAGAAGTTCGAAAAGATGAAAGTCAAGGTCGGCTTCAAACCCCTGATCGATCCAACCCCCCAGATAATAACTTCCGATGGTATTGGAATCATGACCAACAAACCACGGCCATCCATCGGAAGACGAGATCAATCTGTGCCTGTAGGTTCCGCTGTATCGTGATATTGCAAACAAGGAGAATCCGTACTCCCTCCAATCATCCAAGGATTCGTTGGAAGTGGACTGAAATTCGAAAATGGTTTCCAGGCGATCGTTCCCATCGAACTCTACCACTTGTAATCCTCTTTCATTAACGTGCCGGATGACTGGGTTGTTGCTTGCATCCTCCTCATCCGGTTTTGACAAATCCTTCTTTGCCGCACTGTCTGCATTGGATTCGCGAACTTTGTTTTTCCACTCGTCCACTGGATAACCAGGATCGAGGACAGGAGGGTTTTGTTCATTGCCTGCCCGTAAATCATTGGCGTCAAACCACAAAAAGAGAGAGCCCGGCAATTCATCGGTATCCGGTTGATATCTCGAGAACGATTCCTTGCCCGTCCAGGATTCCCCCGCAACGTTACGCGCATACATCCGAACGTAATAACGCTGTTCGGTGTCTAGGCCGCCAAGAGAGGTTGTGGCGCTTCCGAATCCTTTTTTACCCAAGGGAACTTTGTACTGCCAGGCATGTAAATCCTTGCCGTGATCCGTAGTATCGGCAAAAAGATAAACTTCCGGATCATCCCCTCCCGTTGAATTGACTTCGTAATCGACGTGCAAGGTGGTTTCACCATCGCTTTCGACGTTATTGACTACAAGCAGGGGTGGGGCAGGCTTGACCACCAGTTTGATCTTATCCCTTGCCGTTCGTTCGGTTCCGGTTTCGGAATCGTAGTAAAACGCATCAAGGCTCACTTCATAGGATCCCGCCCGAACCGGAACACCCGATAAATTTCCATCCGTGGGGTTGAGGATCAATCCTCCGGGCAATCCGGATGCAAGGTAAGCAATTGGAGAGCCCGTTGCGCTGACGAAAGTCTCGAAGTAGACGCCTGCGCTCATTTCATAGCTTGAGGCAGAGGTAAAAGACGGATCTCCCGAAACCTCGCCATACGAGGGGAATTCGCTTGCGGATCTGAAGTTCTCATGAACGGCCTTGATCCAGGCGGGGGATCGAGTAACGTTGGAAATCCTTATTTCATCAAAGCCGAAAGCGAGCGATCCCTGAAGAAAATTCCAAGAGTCGATCAATTCAGGCGTTAAGAACAGTTCCGGTTCAAAAGGGCTTGTTCCCACCGAATCTCCATCAAGGAATATTTCGATTTTTTCATCTTCGTTGTCGACCTGCGCGACTAGATTGAACCATGTTCTTTCGACCACGCTGCCGTTGGCATCCGCAGAAACGGATTCCATGAGATTGGACAACTCGAGGACGGGAGCCATTTCCTGCAAATGCAATTTTTCGGAAGCTCCGTATTCAACAAACGTAACTGGGTTGAGCCGGTCGGAAAGATTGCCGTCATAGGTGAGATGGTACATCCGGTTCTGTGCCATGTCACCAGGGTTGATGGTCGTCCAGAACCTAAAGCCCGCATCCGGGGCGAGGAATTGCAGGGCGAAATTCGGGGAGTACGAGGAAACGACGCTTTCAAGGGAATTTTCATCGGGTTCCGGATGATCGATCTTATAGGGATGAGAAATCGGGAGTTTGGAAAGAATCTGCCACTTGTGAGCAATGTATCCTTCGATTTTCTGACGATCGATCTCCTTGAGATTTCCCCGCAAGACTAGGATTTCCCCCAAAGACCAGGATGAGCCCCAACTGTCGTCGTATGCGCCTGTGGGCGGGAAGAAAAATGCTCCACCAATATTCGAGGGAGTGGTACGCGGCCCGGTAAGAATACTGGTCCCGTTCTTATAAACCGTTTGGTCTTCGTTGCTCATTGAAAACTCAAGGCCTATCATGGCTGTCTCCCCGCTGGAAAAAATATTCTTCGCTTTGCGAGTATCGGAAAAATTCCAGAATATCGCTCCGTTGTTCCACGGGAAATGGTCTCCCCAACCAAAGTTGAATGGAAATGTATTTCTTTTTAAAAGATCCAGTCGAGCCAGGATGAAAAGGAAAATATCCTCGACTTCGCCAGTGGGGTTGCCGTTTTGTCCGGCCGGGTTCCAAGAGGAATCAAGCTTCTTTGCATAGAGGGCTTCCATGTTGTTGTTGCTTCTTTTTTCGAAATCTATCGCATTAAGACCATTGATGAACTTGACGGCAGTGGATGGTTTGTTTTCGGAACCCTGCAGACTCCCGTTGGACTGTATGTTGCCAGGAGACATAACCACCTCCGGGTCGACCTTGTTCATCCAGCCAGCGACGTCCGGGCTGTCGGATTCGGTAACGATGGTGGTGGTGTCCGATGCATCAAGCCAAAGCGCAAGGTTGGATAATCCCGATGGAGTGAAACTTGATATTTGAGAAACGGTAGGCGCTCCGTAAGCAACCAGGACGTTATAAGAGGTGCCTGCTTCAAGAGGTATCTGACCGGATGAGGGGGATTCGGAGTAAAAGACCCGTTCCACGGACTCGAAAAGACCGTCTTCGTCCAAATCGATCCACATGGAGGAAAGATCTTCCGAGTTCATGGTACTTTTGAATTGATACGAGGTTGTCACCGTTGGTGTGAACCTTGTCATGAATGCGGCCATGAATCCGCTGGTTTTGGATATGCCTGCGTTGAGGGCCTGGAAATCGTCCGCTGCCTTGAAATCAAGTTTTGTCTGCACCGATCCCGACCTTACGATCACGGATCCATCGGCGGCCACGGAGAGAAACTTTTCAGGATTGTCAAAATACTCCATCCTGGGAATCGAATCATAGCCCAGTACGAGGAACGCGTCGTTCAGACGTGTCTCGGGCCGGCGTTCCAGGTAAGCGCTCAGAGCCAGCGAATGACTCTTGCCTATCAAGGAATGAAGGGATTCCGATACGGGTGCCCGGATGCTTTCCTCCGGTCTCCCGGACAATTGTCTGCCCGTGCCGACGATTCCTTCCGTCCGAGTCGATCCGTAAGCATCCAGCAAATGGTTGCGAAATGAAGTTGCGTCAGGCAAGGTTTGAACTCCCTCCACCGGAGTCATGTGCCAAACGCCACGGTATCCTTCTTCCCAGACGCTTCCATCAATGGAATAGATGGGTGGAGAGTTTGCCAGATCCGGGTTTCCCCAGTGCGCGAAAAACTCGGTGGTCGCATTCATTTCCGGAATTTTAACCCAAGCGATCAATCGATTGCGCGTCGTGTCAAAGGTCTCAAGTTCGTACTCGAGTTCCTTGCCGTTGGTGTCGTGGAATCTTAGATCGTATCCAGCGGGGGATGAAAAGTTTCTAAGACTGAACCCATCAATGGAGGAGTTCAATTCAACGGCCAAGGGGAAATTATAGAGTTTTTCTTCAGCGGATGGAAAATTCTCGCAGGAAATCCTTACCTTTTGCAGGAACTTGGACTCATTGAAAAATTCCAACAGAATCTCACTGGAACTCGATCCGTGTTCATTTGAAGCGGTGACGGTTGTCCGGTATTTGCCTGCTTGCAAGGAAGTGCCACTGATTTCTCCGGTTGTTGCATTGAGGGTTATTCCGGCGGGCAGTCCGACTGCGGTAAAGTCATTGGATACAGGGTATGAATTTATAAACATGGAAAAATTTCCCCCGATGAAGCCATTACCGGATTGTCCGGCGAAAACTACCGGTGGTCCGGCAACCTTACCGAAGGCAAGGTAGTTTGTTTGATCGGGTCTTTGATTTTCATACGAAGCTTGGAGATATCTTTCCGAAGTAGGATTTTCGCTCACACGAAGTTCGTCCAAATATCCTTTCCAATGATTTTGTCCGGGTGACTGCGCTCCGATAAGAAATGAATCGACCGATCCTCCAAACAGGGTTCCCGCGCCGGTTTGTTCCACCAGCAAGTTGCCGTTCTGATAAATTTTCGAGACTTCCCCAATCAGGTCAGTCTGCAAGGCCCATAGGTTCCAACCCGTTAAATCATTCAAGGCGGATACTTCAATGAATGCATCATCCAGAAATCCGATTCCTTTCTTCCAGTGAACTTTTGCATCATCCCCAGGGAATTCTAATTTCAGATGAGTTCCGAAGGGTGATTCGGAATGCAAAAACGTGCCCGAATTCCCTTCGATTCTAGCCCAAAAGGAAATAGTCAATACCTTGGTGTCACGATTTGAATGAGCGGAATTCGGAATCAATAAATAATCATTCACTCCGTCAAAATGAATGGCTTGATCAATGATTCCTTGGGTCCGCATTCCACTGAAATTTTTAGGGGTGGCATGAAATCCGGTTGAGTGATCCTTGAGTAAATGATCCGAATTTCCGTCCATCCGCCAAACCGAACGGTACTTTTTCCATACGCTACCATCCGTGGTGTAACCTGGGCGTGATTGAACGGATTGATTTCCCCATCTTGCAATAATTCTTGAGTCGTCTTTCAACGTTGGCATCAACAGCCAGAAGGAAGAGACACCCGATTCATTCCACTTAATTGTTTCGTAGGGGATTTCCGTCGCCCCATCACTCATAAGAAAGATCAAGTCCCGACCATCTTCGGAGAATTGATCATAGTGAAAGCCCTCGATATCGGTACCTAATTCAAGGTAGAGCGGAAAGTCCCTTATTTCGAATGGCTCGCTGTAACCGGTGACGTTCATCTCCAGTTCATAGAGCCAATCCGAGTAATCCGAAACGGTCAGGTTGACGATCTTGAAAAAAGTCCCTTTTTGATTCGATGCCCCAAGGGTGGTCGGGAAACTTCCAACCGTTTCCGGTACGCCGGTTATCCGTCCTGCAGTTTCATTCATTTCCAGGCCGGGTGGTAAACCGCTTGCGGAAAAACTTGTGGCCGTTGAGGAAGTGGGAATGATAAAATCCTGAAACTTGCCGAGTTCCAGAAAAGTATCGTCGGAAAGAAGGATTTCCGGACGGTTCTCAAAAGCGGGTGGTTCTTTGTGGTATGGGTGGGATAGGGGAAGAGAGTTCGAAAGTCCCCACTTGTGAGCGACAAAACCTTCCAGCATTTTCATACGCTCATCATCAAGCGCCTGTTCGTAAAAAAGTAATTCAGCGATTTCAAAATCGGCATGCCCGATAATTCCTTCCTCATCCCTCGCCCCGACGATCAGAGGCGCTCCAAGCGTGTCACTCACCGAGCCTTGGTCGAGGACATCATAATTCATCGAGCCATCCAGCCTGAACAATCTTCGGTATTCGCTCTTTCTAAGTGCGAGGACGTGGAAATTTCCGTCCCAACGGACTGACTGGGGCGATAAATCGGAACCGGTCGTGCCCCGAAGACCAAAAAACAACAATCCATCCTTGTCCGATGAGAGTGTCCATCCCCGGTTCGGATCCCATCCTTTACTCAGGATGGTGGAAGCCGGTGCCATGGATTCCGCATTAAGAACAACCAATAGCGTCGATTCATCTCCAAAATCGAAATCTCCGACCGTTCCCTCCGGGTAATCTTCCACTTTGAGGTATTGTCCAAGTCCGTTGAAGTGGAGAGTCGAGCGTCCGTTGAGAGATGCATAGGAAATGGCCGGACCGCTTCCATTCTGGGCATGTCTGCCACCTCCTGACTTGTCCCGCCACTGGTCGACGATTCCTCCGTAGGGTTCGTTGTTGAAGTCGTGGTCGCCATTTAGGTCGGATGAGTCGAGCCAAAGGCCAGGCTTCGCGTCCTCCCAAGTGTCGGAGCTCAAACCAAAGTCACCACTGGAAAAGGAACCGGCGGTGGCAGACCACGACAAACCTGCATCGTTTTCGGCGCGAAATCTGAAGAAATAGCTTTGCCCGATTTCAAGATTGCTCAACGGATAGGAAAAGGGACCCGGTTCAATCGTTCCGATTTCGATGCTCGATTCCCAGGAACTGGAATCCAGATTACCATCTTGAGTGCCCCAGAAAAGAGTTACGCTGGGGTTTTGCCCCCCCAGGTTCAAGCCATCACTCAAATCCCCCTGGTGAATCTCACCTATCTCCACGAGGGACAGCGGACGATCGTAAATTCTCAGGTCATCGATCATTCCTTCGAAAAACTCCGTGGTTACGTCACTTATTGTCGGCAAAGCAGTTTTAAAGGGATGGATAGATGGGAGATTGTCGGTTAATTCCCATTTGTGGGCAAGGTAGCCCTCCAGGTACTGAACCTCGTCGGAACTCGCTGCATCCAACACTAGAATTTCGTGAATCTCACCATTCAAGTGACCGGCTGGGCTTGAGAAGTTTTGGCTTTCATAGCGCCCTCCGATTGCAGACTGGCTGGAAGTTTCGTAGTAAATGGAGCCCGTGTCCGATGATACCTCACTTAGCCGTACTCCGTTAAAATTGAGAATCCGCTTGTCCGAGCTTCGCTGAGCGGAGACAAGGAATACCGTACCGGTGAGATCCGGCGTGGAAGTGGTTGCAGGATCGTCGGTACCTCCGGTTCCGCGAATCGTAAAACAAAGCATTTCGCTGCTGCTTCTTTGCCTGAGTTGCCATCCTTTACCGGATTCTCCATGAAAGCTGGCTATCGAATTGCCCCAAGTGGACAGTCCATTCCATTTGACTACAGCAAAAACGGCGGGTTCCTGCATGCCATAGAATGGGTCGTTGGTTATGCTTAGTATCGAATTGCTGCCATTGAAAACGACCGTGTTATCCGCTGATGAATAGGTTGGGCGGTCGGAGATGGTCGATTGCGTGGCATGGTTGCCCTTTCCACTCTTGTCCCCCCAGAAACCTATGCTTTGGCCGTCGATTGGGGTCCCCGTTTGGCCGAGGGATTCACCGCGATCCATCGTGTAATGGTCACTGGCATCAAGCCAGAGATCGAGATTTTCCAGAGTCAAGGGAGTGAAGACCTCTTTGCCAGCACGGTAACCTCCAAGCACGTGATGTGATCTTCTGATCAATGGAGGAACCTGAAGCGAGTTGGAATCAACGAATTCCCCGTTCGAATACACACGGGCCAACCCGTCCTCATCTATGGTGAGAGCCAGGTGTTGCCATTCGTGTAGATTCCAAAGCGAATCGATAATGAAAGAAGTCGAGCGATTCCCTGAAGAGATGGTAAGATTGGCATCGTTGCCCTGGTCACGGGTGGAAAGAACGATAGATGAGAATTCTCCATTCTCTCCATGATTTCCAAAATCAAGAACCCGTAAGTTATCCCCGAATTTCTCAACCTTGAACCAACCGGAAATCGTCATGGGTCCACCCAATTCAAGGGAGTCGTTCGAATCTGGCAGATCACCCGCTCCATCAAAGTATACTTCGGATACTTCCTCCGGGGAAAGGGTTGTTCCGTAAATTCTGAAGTCGTCGATATAGCGGGCGAAGCGTTGTTTTCCCGAAGGAGCGTTACCGATGGCGTAAATGTTGTTCCCCTCCGAGGCGTTCAAACTGCCGACAATCGATCCATCGACGTAAAATTTTGTGAAAGTGCCGTCAAAAGTTGCGACAAGGTGTTGCCACTTTTCAGAGGATTGCTCCGGTTGCAGGGCAAATCCAGAGGAGACCCACGGGGAATGGGTTCCAAGTTCGTGATTGTCCCTGTTTACGATGACCTGATGATTTGCCCCGGATCCACGAGTCAGGGTTCGCCAACCTTGCTCGTTGTCCGAGTAGTCGTAAAGACCTTTGAACCAAGTTGAGAGAGAGTAGGGAATGGAGGAGTCGTTCGGGCCGACTTCAATGGGAATTTCAATCCTTGCTTGTGACAACTGAGAGCTTTCAGGCAAATGAAGGGATGAAAGGCCGAACTTCTTTTCAACGGTTGAAAACGCTGCATCGATCAAGGTTGCGTAAGAGCCAAGAGCACCGAAATTAGAAGTTGTTTCGCCTGTCGTCTCATCAAATGGGAACCATGCGAGGAGATCTTTCTGTCGGGTAACGCCTCCGCTTGTTCCACCTCCGAGTTCGACAAAGGAAAATTCTTCTCCATTTAGCGAAACGGAGGTTCCGAAATCGGGAGAATGGGAAGTCTTCCAGCCAACGCCATGACGCACCCATCCCATTCCGGAATTCCCTACACTGTCACTGACTTGATTGCCCTTGCCCTCATCAAATTTCCAGTAAGCGATCAAGCCTTGGTTTATTCTGGGTGAGGCCAATTGAACTTGAGAGAATTCACCACCATTGGAAATAAGATTGCCTCGCAAGGTGGCCGAATCAATTCGTTGGTCGATGGTAGGCAAAACTTCGATTTCAGGAAGTCCGGTGGTCCGGGCCGTTTGAGCGTTTTCCGACCACGAGGTAAAATTTGAATTCTGCGCCCTGATGCGAAAATAAATTCTTTCCCCTGGCTCGATCCCATCGATACGGTGACTGCCTTTGCCGGTGCCGCTTACACCTTCAATCTCTAGGCTGTGTTCCCATAAGCCCGCCAAATCACCTTGATCGACGCTTCCCCAGAAAAGGGTAAGGCTAGGAAGCTCGGAATCATAAGATACCAGCTCGTAATTGAGGTTCATTTCCGATTCGCTGACAGAAGTGATTTCAAGGGTTCTTACAGTGGGAGGGACTTCGTGACTCAAGGTAGTGAATGAATGAACTTCATCACCGGTTGTGGTTCCTGACGAATTCGTCACCCGGGCCTTGAAGTGATAAGTTTGTTCCTGATCAAGATTTGTCAGCAGTATGGAAACCGGTCCATTTTCCCAGTGAATGGAGGAGGATGATGAGAAACTCAGGTCATTTGAGTCGGTTCCATATGCAAAGCTTACGGTCGCTTCCTCGCCGCCGAAATCCAGGACGTCGGCATTGAGAAGAGCTGAGGACGATCCAATTTCGGAAGCTGGGAGCGTTCTGATCGAGGGCGGGCCCGAGCTTACGCTCAATGAGAAAGTCGAGCTGACTTCCCCAAACTGGTTGTATGCCCGAATGGATACGGGGAATTGACCGGCTTGTTCAGGGGTGCCAACGAGCAGAGATTCGTCGAGTTGAAGCCCCTCTGGCAATCCGCTGATTTCGTAGCTTTGCCCAGCGGTCAATCCCAGGTCAACGGAAGCGATGGCGACTGAATACTGTGCGTTCAAGTCATCAAATTCGGGAAGCTCGGGCAGAGTAATTCTGGAAAAGGTGCCCTTGCCACCCTGCAATGCGCCGCCCGAATCATCATTGGTTCCTCCGTCCAGACTAAGGTTGCCTTCTTCTTCGAGATTTGGAGAAATCAACGCAATCCATCCGGCTCCACCCGGTCCGCCAGTACCATTTGCGTCTCCCCCGTTGACTTCCATGATCCCAAGATTGACGATTTTTTGAGCCTCAATGCGTATCGCTCCACCGGCTCCACCCCCGGCACTATCCGTTCCGTAAGCATAACCCCTGCCCCCGTTGGCGGAAAGAGTGACGCTTTCTTCAAGCCTGAAAGTATTTCCCACGAGGAAGGAAAGGGCTCCGCCTCCGCCCCCTCCGTTGGCCTTGGCATTGCCCGATCTTCCCCCTCCGGATCCCCCAACCAGATGGGTGACGTTTCCGTCTCCGTAGGACGCTCCCGTAACTCCGCTCAAAGATCCGGTGGATCCGGTTCCAGCATGGCTTCCTCCTGCGGCGGAGCGCAACGGGGAGTCAAAGCCTTTTCCTCCGCCTGGCCCCAGCCCTCCAAGGGGCAGTTGGGCGGATTCAGGATAATCCGCGTGGCTCATGTACCTGCCGGAAGACCACCCTCCAGGACCTGGAATCCCGGAATAGATACCTTGGAGACCACTCGAGCCATCAAGATTGAAGTCCGATGCTATGGTGGCATTTTCCTCGACTCGAATTCGGAGGGAATTGGATCCACGAACGACGACCGAAACCTCGGGCCCGATCGTCAGATTGTCAAATTCGAAGTCGCATACTCCATATCCGTGAGGCCGACCATCGATCCAGACTGAACCCGATTCGATCCTGCCGTATCCCTTGAGTCCGGAACTATGACTCCACGAGCCAGCGGTATCGAAGATCAAGGTTCCGCTATCCAGTTTCAAGTCATCGGTTTCCGAAGTTTGGCCGGCAGGACCTGTGAAGACACTCCCCGGCAGTCCCTGCATGCCATCCTTGCTCCCTTGGCCGCCATTGACAAGAGTGGTTCCGGGTAGGATCGTGCCATTGGAAAGCATTGCAATGCGACCACCACCACCCGCACCCCCGGAATTCTTCAAATGTCGGATTCCCGGCTCCCTTGGATCCGTTCCCGATGCATCTCCTCCCCTGACGTCCAGAATACCCCTGTTCTCGATGGAAGATCCGATCAAGCGAATGGAACCTCCCGACCCTGCGCCTCCGGAATAATACGCACCGTACTCTGGGTTTACGAAAACCGTACCTCCACGCATCGCAATACGAACGCCCGAATCAATCAGTAAGGATCCGGTTGCATTGATCTCGATGGCGCCACCACCTGCGCCAGCTTCGCCCAATTGCCCGATTCCACCCCCCGAGCCGCCCAATAGTTCGGGGATTGCAGCTGATCCGTAAAGGATTCCAGCCCCACCAGAGGCAGCGGGACCTCCTTCGCCACCATAGGATCCGCCTCCTCCAGACGCACCTCCCGCGTAGACGCTTCCATTACTGAATCCCTTGCCCGGGCCTTGCCCTGCGGAGTATCCTCCCAAGTTTCCAATCGCCAAGTGATTGCCTCTGGAGGAATGATCTGGATAGAACGGGTTGTACCCATCGGACAAGGTGCCCAAAGGCAGATAAGGATTCCCGGGAACGATCGATCCAATGAGGTTTTTTGAAATTGTAACCTTGCCGTTTGCCCGGATTGACAGGGCGTTCACCCCTTCCAGTACCACGTTTTCCAGATTGGATCCGACGGTTAGCGACTCGTTGAAATCAAACATTGCTTTCGTCAAGGTCCAGGAAGATCCATCCGGGGCAAAATAAAGATGCCGTGAAATCGAGGGCGCAAGAATCCTTTGCTCGCCATCTCCATCCTTTCTGTCCCAAAACCAACCGGATCCGGTACCCAAATCGTCGAGGCCGGTGTTGATTCGCAAGGTTCCCTCGTCGTAGGGCAAGGTGGAGAAAGTTCCGGAATCGGACCATCCGAATTCCCCGTTGTCCGCCTTGAACCGGTAATGGTAGGTTTTACCGCTTGAAAGACCATCGAGGGCAAGATTGATCGGGCCCTTGAAAAAACTACCGAGGTTCTCGCTTTGTTCCCAGGCTCCTTCATTTTGTATCTCATCGGATGAACCATAGAAAAGAGTCACGGAACATTCCGCCCCGCCACTCGAAATCAATTCCGTGGATAATGCAACGCTTCTTCCGGAAAGGGAAACGACCGAACCGGCGGAAATGACCGGTGTCTCCACGGTGTCCACGGATTCAATGGTCAGGGTGCCCGACGATGAGCCCGCCCCATTGCTGGCAGAAACCGTGAAAACGAAAACGCCGACGCTTGCCGGACTGCCGGACAAGATGCCGGTAGCTGGATTGAATTCGAGCCCGGCCGGGGGTGTGGCATTGAGCTCAAGGAAAGTGGCCGGTGGATCGGTCGATATGCGGAAGTTGGTTTGCCTTCCCGTGACCATGGTGAGATTGATACTGGAAGGGAATTCCGGAGCATTTAGATGCTCAAGATCCTGATTGAGGAAGTTCGATTCCTGACGCTGGCTGTCATAGGATAGTCTTGCCCAGGCATGACTTCTGGAGACCTTGGATATGCGCAACTCATCCAACCATCCTTCGAGTCGTGATTCGCTTCCTGGATGGCCGCCGATTACCAGGTCGACGTTTTCTCCTGTGTTTACCTGACCATTGGTCGAGGAAGCAGGCGCATCGATCAATCGGCCATTGAGATAAAGCCTGGTCATACTCAGGTCGGCGCCATTTCCGGGATAGCTTGCAACCAAATGGTGCCACAGCCCGTTTCCTATTTCTCCGTAACCTTGTCTGTCGTCCCCGCCATTCTCGGTGAATATGCGGGGGCCCTGGGAGTTCCATTCTAGATTCCAACGGTTGCCACTTGTTCCCCAGCCCAGAATGCCTGACTCCTCTTGTAGGGATTTTACCCAAATTTCTATGGATCTCGGGGAGCTGCCCGCGGTATCGTTGTAATCCAATACAGTCAAATAATCAAGGTTGCCGTCGAATCGTATGGCATCTCCGCTTATCCCGATTTCATTAAGTTCGGGAGAGCCGTTGAAATTTGCATGCCTTTGATTTGAGGAAGAGTCGGAATTGTCGGACAAATGCCAAACACCCGAAAAGTTCGACCATGTCGAACCATCGGTATTGTAACTGGGAGACGAAACGTTGTTTTCATTACCCCAGTATGCAAAAACTTTGAACTCCGGCGTAACCTTGCCCACTCGTACCCACAGAGTGGATTCACCATTTGTTCCGTTCCATTCGTCAATCTCATAGGGCAGTTCGCGATAGTCTTGATCAAGAATTCTCAAGTCGCCCGCACTTTGAGGATCGGCAAAAGTATTGAGGTTGAAATCCGGATGATGTCCGGGGCTGAACCTTACGAGCATCGGGAAATCCTCAAGACCTTCCGACATCCATTTCAGTCTCAGATGATCCTCCAAGTCCCGTTTCTCCGCATCGATCAGTCTACGGTCGTAGAGCAGTAGTTCGGCAACCTGTGACTTGGAAAAGGATGAATTTGCCCCCGTTCCGCCGAGCGCAAGTCGCATGGGTTTGTGATCGGAACCTTGGGGCAGGTTGCCCTGATGAATGAGGAATCCATCTCTCCAAAGTTGAATTTCACCCATCCTTCCAACGGTCCCGGAAAGGAGGTGCCACTGGGAATCGCTTGCGGGACTGTTTTCCACCAGATTCGTTCCCATTTTCCAATACGCGGATTGATTTTCGCCCAGACCAAAGACCCAATTCGTGCCCACGGACGATACAACCGCTTGATCCTTGCCGCCGGTGTGTCTCATCAGGCATAGAATTGTGTATTCATCAAGCAATGACCCGAAATCAACCGTGGAATAGAGTTGAGAATATCCATCGAAATGCACCACTTTACGACCATCCAATTCCTGATTGAGCATGATTCTTGGAGATCCCCGATGTTGATCCAGGTCACGACCGTTTCCGGAGGAATCCAGTAAGGATGTGATCAGGCTTCCATTATGCTCAAGACTGCTGGATGCATCCAGTCTTACAACCAAGCCGGGCAAGTTTCGGGGTGTTTCAGGAGACAGGATTCCACCCGGGGTAAGTTCCATCCGGGAACCGAACGCGGTTGGATCGAAAATTTTCAATCTATGGCTTTCTACGATCGACTCCGCGGCATTCGATGCGGTAATCGAGATAATCGAGGAGTTTTTATCGCTTGGGATGCCACTCAAAATACCGGTGGTGGAGTTGAATTCCATCCAGTCCGGCAATCCAGTGACTTCAATTGTAAGATGGTTGCGGGCTTTGATCTGAAATTCCGAATACGTTTCCCTGACCCAATACGATTCATCGGGAGATGAAAGGACCGGAGTTTGAGGATTGTATTGAAGCACGATCAATCCATCGGTGAAGGTTTCTCCAAAATAACTTGTAGACAGCGGGGATCCGGGTATCTGAACCGTGACGTTTGAATCAGTGGAGTTGTCTTCCGGAGATATCCGAATGGAATAGACTCCGTCCGATATTCGTTCAACCGACATCACCTCGGCATTATCGGAAATTACGTCCACGTCTTCCTTGACCAACGATGCATTCAGATCGACCGGATATCCGTCTCTTAGAAAGCGTGCGACTACGGTGAGGGGAAGGTCAGGCGTTTCCGAATGGACGAGTTCAAGGTTATGATTGTTGAAATCACCATGCCCACCACCGTAAATGCGACTGATCTCGTCCTTGGAGAGCGCCCGGTTGTAAATTCGGAAATCATCGATTTGGCCGATGGAGTCATTCAATCCACCGGTCGATCCCAATCTGAATCCGGAACTAAGCGGAAAATCGATCGAAGATTCGAAAGCCGCCTCTAAATCGAGTTCACCATTGATGAAATGTTGGACGAGTCTGGCCTCAACGTCGTAAGACAGAGCGAGATGGGACCACTCTTCCATTTGCAGATATTTGCGGGCATGGACTTCGCTCTCCTCTTCTCCGAGTAGATGAATCTGGGACAATCCGGAAAAGGAGAGGAGCGGTCTTCGCCTTTCGAGAGTCCAATCAAGGCCCGAGGTTTCAACGTCGAAGATCTCAAAATCCTCGCTTTCCGGATATACCCAGACCGAAAGTGTGATCGAGGGGAAATCGGTGTCCAGTCCGTCGTGCGTGATCGATCTAACGGTCGTCGAATCAAGGGAGAGTGAATTCCCGAATTTGCCATCTCCGTTCAAATCGGCATTCGCACCCGTTCCATGGTTGCCGTTGCCAGAGGAATCGTTGGTGGTACTGTTCAACTCCCACCAAAGTAGAAGATCGGTCTCGGCGATACGGTGTGGTCGATAATCTATGGTTTGGGAGGTTTCGGGATTGGTGGAACCGGACAGGTCCGAAACCGCTCCGGCCTTCAGGGTTATGCTCAAGGAACCGGGGTTGTAATTGACAGGGTTGAAAAACAAGGTGAAGGTTTGGTTGTCCTCGGAAATTGCGTCTCCCATGAGGGACAAACCAGTGAGATCAAGATCCGTTGATGGATTGAAATCGCCAACCGGTTGATTGAAGGAGAGTCTGGCCTCCAATTGCTGGAGATAGCTGGGAGTGGTTACATCCAGTCGCGCCCGCGGTCCGAGGTCACCCAGTCCGGCCCCATGGAGCAATCCGACTTCGTCACTGGAAAGGGGACGGTTCCATATTCTCAAATCGTCCAGCAGACCTTTGTATGCGTTTGCATTGTTTATTTCGCTTGCGATTGAAAGGCGCGATGAGGATGAGTCGAAACCGAGTGAATCGATGGTGAATGCCGTGCCGTTTGCATGGACGTTGATTTTTCTTGTTCTCGGATTGAAGACATAGACCAAGTGCGCCCATTGCCCTGATTGAATCCTTTGTGGGCCTGTGAAATCGGCGATACCCGACCATGCGTAAGGGTGATTGTCCCGCAGACCTGCCGACCAATCGTATCCTCCGTCATTGGTGGTCAGGAGAACGGAACGATCGTTGACGGAGTTCGAGTGAATCGCCGGATTGAGCCAGAGCGCGACGCTCAATCCACTGGAATCGATCGATTGATCGATTCTAAAAGGCAAATCCACCCGGTCCCCGTCCAGAAGCAGGGCGTTGCCCAAGAGTCCGCCTTGATGCCGTTGTGGCCCGAAAAACTCAATCTCACCAACGGAAAGGTATTGGAGGTCGGCAACGCTTGAGGAGAACTCGATCTTGAAGGCTTGGAAGGTTTTTGCCTCGGGGAAATCAAATACGCGCATCTCCCATTCCGACCATTCCATTTGTTGGTCAACCGCATGAATCTCCTCCCAGTTGGTTTCGTCATTCGATCCCAAAACTTTCCAGGAACTTGGCGATTTGGTTTCTTCATCCTGGCCCTGCGCGTGGATCGCGTAACCCGCTACCTCCGTTTGACCTTGGAAATCATAAACGATTTCAATGGTATCGCTTTCCCATAGAGCCAGCCATTTGTCGTTAGCCGAGGTGAAGGCATTGTCGAAGGCATTGGAGGCTGGATAGGAAGTGGTGGTTGTTTCGGAGGTGGAGACGTCTCCATCGGGCGAAGTCAAGTCCGCCCCGTGATAGGTTGCATGCCTTAGATTGCCTGAATAATCAAGGATCTGCATGCCCGAACCGCCATTGAAGTCATACCATGCAACCAAGCCATCTTCAGCGGCTGACAAGGATCGATGGTGGAATTCAAAGGCTCCCGCCAAACTTTTGTTTCCATCCAGAGTAACCGCTCCTTCGGGCAAGAATACCCGGACAATGCTGTCGAAGGAACCGACGTTCAGGTCGTAACTCATGCTTGTTGTCTGAAAGTGATCTACGGTTCCTCCATTTACGATGATTGTGGACTCGTTGAAATCCTCGTCCAATTCAGTGGTTTCGTTGTTTTTGCGAAAAGAAAGAGTTTGCGAAATGGGGTTGGTAACAAACGGGGTTGATCCCAATACAAGAGGACGAATGCCCGAATCTCCGCTTCCATCTCCGTAGAGCGAGGAAATTTCATCATCCGACAGCGCGGACGCGTAGATTCTAAGATCATCGAGCAACAGGTTCGAGCCCAAGCGGATGGAGTTGCCGGACCCGAGGAAAAGGTCGGTTTCGTTTTCACTTCCCAGAACACCCTCCGCGTTCTTTTGATCTGTAGATTGTCCGTTTACGTACAATTTCATTTCCAGTTCGCTTCTGGAAAGAGCATAGTGGGTCCACCTCCCCGGATGCGCCGGTCCTGTCAGGTCAAGCCACTGACCGTCCAGGTAAGCCTTGCCATGAACCTGCAGGTCATCGGAATATTCGAATACAACCTGGCCGTTGCGCAGGAAGGAACCAAGATCATCCTCAAGAATCTTGGCCCACAGGGAAATGGTGAAGGTTTGACCGAATGAAAACTCGGATGCTGGAATCGTCAATTTGTCCGTCGTGGCAAGGGCGAGGGATTGAGAAAACTTACCTGGGACACGCTCTCCGCCCAAGAGGAGTCCGTCCGCATGATGGATGGAGAGATCGTGAACCACCTCCGATTGATTGCCTTCGAAGGAGTACCAAAGCGAGAGGTGTTCCTCAGCGGTAACTTCAGTGGGCGTGATAAAGCGAAAGGTTGTGGGAATCGATGGCAAGGTACCGCCTTCTCCGACTCCCGCGCCCTCGGACAAGGATATGGTAACTGGTATTTCCGAACGGTGAGGGATCAGAAGAAATTGAAAGAAGTTTCCAGTTTCAAGGAAAGAGGAGGAAACCAGACTGGCTCCCTCGATCTGAAGATCATTGGCATCAAAGCCCGTGACTGCAACGGTGTATCCAGCTTGCAAAAACCGAACACTTGCGTTGATTTCGTTGTTTTCGGTCAATCCGTTTATTTCAACGGTTGGAACGATTCCCAAATCTCCGGCTCCGTTGTTCCATAGTGATACGACGTCTTCGGTTGACAATGCGGTTTCATAAATTCGTACCTCATCGATCAAGCCGTCGAAATCACCGTTCCCGTCCATGTTCCAGCCGCCAATTCTTCCATTCGTTCCACTCATGGGAAGAGTGGTAGTGGAAGTTTGCGCTTCCGTGACGAGTTTGCCGTCCACGAAGATCATCCTTCTGGAATCGTTCATCACGGCGACGACCAGTTGCCAGTTCCTGGGTTTTGCCACGTTGAATGGGGCGCTTGCCAGATTGGATGCAATCGATGGCGGACCGATCCCAAAGGAGTAGGTGTGATCGCCTCCGAGATCGGCATTTACGTCATACCAGATTCTTGCATGGGAGACGGAATCCCCATCAAGGGAAAAAATCGTGCCGTCGTCCGCGTCGTCGGTGGATCCGGTTTTTGAAAGATGGATCCAAGCCATGAAAGTGATCGCATTGGGATCACGCGACGTTCTAAGGGATGGAACCAGGGCGTGGTCGTCCGAACCATCCATACTCAAGCCCATTCCAAAACGTCCGGGAACCAGACTCGCGTCTGCGGCAAGGTAGGCATCGTTTCTTCCCGGGCCAAGGTCACGCACCTTCAAATCCTTGAAGTCTTCGGCGATCGCCTCGTCGAAAGACCATCGGCTCAGTAGCTTTTCCTCACGATGAACGGGCAACTTGTGCAAAAAGGTGTAAAGATAAGGTTCGAACTCTTTCCTTTCAATCCCTCCGTAGGTCGGCTGTTCTCCAAAAGCGTAGGACGGGGGAACTTCCCTGTACGGGTGATCATCGGTCAATCCGATTTTCCACTTGTTGGCGAGATACCCCTCGACGAACTCAATCTCTTCATCATTCAGTTCCTTGTTGTAGACGAGAAGTTCGGCGAGATCCCCTTTCCAGGAGATGCCTTCCCCGAAGCTAAAGTTGTCGAAGCTTAAATCTGCGTGAGTTCGTAACGCAATGATGGACAGATCATGGGGCTTGTTCGTTATTGCTCCGTTGATGGTTTCGCCGTTCAAACGCGTCATCCCATCAGTGATCACTGGGTTAGCGGATCCCCAGATCTTGCCGTTTCCGTCATTTGCCCAGGATGAGGTCCATGGAGCCTGAGAGGCGTAAGCATGGGAAACATTCAAGCCAAGGTTCCATTTGTGTGACAAATATCCCTCGATTTTTTCCCGGTCCGGAACGGGGAGGTTTCCCTGGACCACCATCATCTCCCCTAGGGTCAGATCGTAGTAACGTCTGCCATCCCATGCATCGTAACCGGGAAACTTGAAATTTCCCACACTTGGACTGTATAGTCCGCCCTGATTGGAAGCGCTGCTTGTTCCCATGGAAGATCCATTTTTCCACAAGGTACGATAGTTGTTCGTCTTGCTGTACTCGTATACCACAAGGTTCGTTCCAGCTAAACTGGTCTCCAACCGGTAATTGCCGTTGGGCATATCCCAATAGACGTGTTGGTTTCCCCAACCGTACCAATGTCCGCCCCAGCCCAAGCCCAGTCCATAGACGTTTTGACCATTTCCATTGCAGCGCATGACCATGAAAACCACCAGGTCATCGTAGGTTCCGCTCGCGGAGCCTGAGGCGGTGGCGGGGTTCCAGTCCGTTGCATTGTTCTTTCTCGCATACATGCCTTTCCACGGGCCGCTTGTTTTCACGCCATCAAACTCGAGGGCGTTCAATCCGTTGATTGACCCCCCCGTATCCGGTTTATCGTTCGCCCCGTGCATTTTGACGGACGAATCCATCTTGTTTTCCCAGGTGATTACTTCGTTACCGGTTCCGGTAACGATGGTATTGATGTCGGCAGCATCCAACCAGAGGGTGGTTTCGGACAAATTTCCGAGGAATTCACCCACCGGATGCGAGGAGTGATTGAGGAGGGATCCGGATGGATTTTCCCCAGCATCCGCTGCTTCCGCGATGACCCAGAAAAAAGTCCGTCCATTGTCAATCGATTCAAAGGAATGACTTTCTCCACCATCACCACTGTAGCGCATTACCTGGAGTCCGCTCCCCGCATGTTCAATCAGGGTAGGACTGCCGGTCGTATCGATATAGCTTCTATTTGGACTTTTATCTCCGAAATTATTTCCCCTGCTTTCGTCATAATGCAGGGACAGTTCGGGATTCCACGGACTTCCGGAATCCAGGGATGGGGGTGTGGCCTTGTAATTGTGGGAATCGGGCAAACCGCCTTGCAGTTTCCATTTGTGAGCAAGGTATCCTTCCAGCCTTTGCCGCGTCTCCTCGGAAATAGCTTCCTTGAAAATGATGATTTCTCCAAGCTGATTGGCGCTGCCGGCGGGGTAATCCCCAATTTGTACAGCGGTCGTGGGTGTGGAGGGAAGGGCGGGGTAGGCATTGTCTATCCTATGGCTCGAGATGATTCCATTTCCCCAGATTCTGCTTTTGCGGGGGTCTCCCTCATATCCCTTGACCAAGGAAAATATTTTCGGTTCGGCATCTGCGTAGGTTTCCAATCCGCCATGCTGTTTGGTCTTCCCGCTTATCCCGTCGTAATACCAAACTCCAAGCCCCTGATTCTGACCCAGATTCATTTTGCCAATACAAAACGTCCCGGAGAAATTATGCCCGGCCCCGCTTCCTTTCCAAATCATGCTCTTCCAGGTATCGTTCCGACCGGACCACTTGTAGACCAGGAGGATGGAAAGTTCGGCTAGTTCGTCGAAAGCGGATTCACTGTTTTCGATTTGCAGGACGGAATTTTGCGTTTCCACGCTTGCCATGCCACTCAGTGCGGAGCTTTTGTATATCGGACTCCCACTGGATCGAAGGGCATGATGGCCATTTTCGCTTTTATCGGCCCAGAACTCGATCACGCTTCCATCGGCAGGAGGAAGCGAGTTGGGATCTGGGGAAAAAGTCCGATTGTCCGCCGCATCCAACCAAAGAGCCGGTTCAAGGCCTTTGAACGAGTCGCCAAGATGGTCTGCGGCATCCAACCAAAGGCTCAAGTCTTCCCGCCGGAGGGATTTTCCCGGAATGCCAAGGTTATGTAAGGTTCTTGAATCATCCGGGAATAGCACCATGGTCAGGGAATTGTTCTCATCAGGCTGCGTTGGTTCGGATAATTCGCCGTAATCCAAGGAGAAGAAAAACTTGTTTTCCACTACGTCATCTGCGAGAACGACCCCATCCTTTCCGAAAGTAACTTTGATGGTTCGGTTGCGGTCGATCAAGGACGATTCGTCCTCCACTATCGGGGAGAGCATGCCGTCCCCGAATCCGTTGCCGTGTACGGATCGAACCTCGGTTGCGGAAAGTGGAACTTCGTATATGCGCAAGTCATCGAGGAATTCCGCAAACCTTTCGTTAGCGCTGGAATTTCCAACGTAATAGAGATCGCTCTGGTCACTGACGCTGGATTGACCGACCAAGTCACCGTTAATGAAGTACTTGGTAGTCTTGCCGTCTCCGACTATGGTCAAGAGCAACCATTCGGAAGAGGATAGATAATCAAGGTAATATCCACTATTCTTGAAGCGGGCATCCGTATCCGATTCGTCTCCGTCCAAAAATCCAATCGCATGATCATGCCCGCGGACGGTCAGATATCTGTCGAATTCGATGTCATTTTGCCTGTCCTGCCCACGAAACAAGGTCGCCATGCCAGTCGCATTGGGCGGGATCAAGTCCTTGCACCATACCGAAATCGTCCACCCGTTGGAATTCAGTTCAATCCCATTGGGGTCGATTTTCAGTCTTCCATATTCGCTAGTCTTGTCAAAGGCCATACCATTGCCAAATCTGCCCCGCCGAGAGATCTTTGCATCGTAAAGAATCAGGGTTGAGCGGTCCTTGACTTCACTGGTTGCAATATTTCTCTCGGGATCGTCCCGGTCGAAACTCCACCAAGCCACAAGATCGTTGCTTCGGGTGACGTCCCTGTACATCTTGAGGGTGGAGGCCCTGGCGCCCAGGCTGCTGTCATCATATGCGTCGCTGAGAACGGCAGGATGCAGATTGATTTCGACAGTTTCGTTTTCTTGGTTTGCTGAGAAAAAGAAGGTCCAGGTAAGGTTGTCGTCGGAATGCAAGCTTCCCGGAATGATGGAGCCATTTTCTATGCTCAGGTTGTGTTCGGAAAGTTCAGATATGGGAACAGGCTCTCCCTTGACGGTGAATTGTAGGTTTGCGACTGCCTGGTTACCCTCAATCACCGGACTGACGCTGATAATCGGTCTTAAAAGGAAGTCACCCCCGCCATTTCCGTAAATCACGGTGATATCGCTGGCACTCAATGCATCCGCATAAACCCGCAAGTCGTCGATCAATCCGACAAAACCGCGGTAAGTCTGGGAATGAGGGCCCAGACCTCCGAAAGTCAGGGGGTATTTCGACAAGGTTCTTATGCCCGGACGTGAGTAAACCTGGGTAAGTTCACCGTTCAAATAAACCTTGGTTGCCTGACCATCGTATACGTGGGTCAGGTGCGTCCACTTCTCAAAAAAACCAAGTGAATTGATGAAGGTATCGCTTGCCTGATGATAAAAGGAACTCATTCTGTCCCAGGAATTCCCGTTCCATACTCCCTGTAGGCCCCATGAAGATCCTTGTGAAAAGTCCCCTAGGCCGTAAATTACGCTCTTATCGTTATTCCCCGTCATGGCCCGGACCCAGAGAGAAACCGTTCTCGGCCGGTCGCTGAAAATATCGAGCTTGTCCGCAGTTCCTCCGGTTTCCGCACGGCTGTACCCCGGGAAACTTAGGGCCGAGCCGAAAACACCATCTTCATATCCGACGTCGTAGGCCTTGTTAGTGATGTGACGAACCCGAATCCTTAGTTTCTGACCGCTGGAAGAGGATGCAAGGTTTCCGGTTGTGTTAAGTTTTCCGGTGGATGATTCCAGGCTGAAGAGATGATTGTGGTCATCGCCAGCTCCACTTACCAGAAAGTGAGTCACTTTGTTTCCCGAGCGATCAACTTCGGGAAAATCAGTAAGCACGGATCCGATCCAATTGTCGTCCGCCAATGCGGTGAATTTCTCGTTCATGGATGCGTTGCGGCTGATGGAATAAATCTTATTGTTTGTTGTGGAGGCAGAGAAAATGCGGTCACCTCGTTTGGAAATCAGCAGTTGATCGTAAGAGATGCCGTTTCCACTACCCTCCATAATTCCACCGTAGGAAAGGTTTCCACTGATCGGGTCGCGATCAAACCATGCGACGGCTTGATTTTGGGAGCTGGTGACGTAAAGATGCCGTCCGTCGGGTGAGAAATCCAAATCCTGCGGGTTGTTCAAACCACTGACCCCATTCGATCCATCCCTGAGGAAACCTCGAAAAGAGGGACTCATTTCGGGATGAGCATCCTTGTGCGGATGGTGTTGGGGCAGGGAATCCTGCAGATTCCACCTGTGAGCCAGATAACCTTCGATTTTTTCGGCTTGAACGGCGCTCAAGGAGTCGAACACCATAATTTCTCGAATGGAGCCTGAAAGATTTTCCTTTGGGTTCGAGAAATTTTCCGAACCATAGAATGCGCCAATGGCCGAGCGGCCGTTTCCGTTGGAATAGGAGATTTCCCGCTGTTCGGAATCGTCATTTTCCACTTCACTCCCATTGATTCTCATTTGAACTGTGGTTCCGGATGCCATGGGCAAAAAGCTTCCGATGAAATAATCACCAAGGAAATACGCGGGGTAATGAGAAAGCCCGAAATCCATTTCGCCATCCTGAAGGCCAAGGTTTAGAAAACGATCCACCGCGTTGCCCCGGATGCTCCATCCGCGCAACGAATCGGGCCCGCCATCCCAGCTTATGAAGGTTGAGTTTAGGTCCGAATTGGAAAGTTTCCCAACAAAGAAAACAATGGGTGTCGACAGATTCTTGAGGGGATCGTTGGAAAGAGCCATGTGGTTGGCCCCGTTGAAGGTAATCTCATCTCCGATCTTCCGCGGACGGGCGTTTCCACTGGACGTTGCATGATGGGAATTTCCACTCTTGTCCGCCCATTGATTTACGTTTCCTAGCAATGACAAACGGTTGCTGAATGCGTAAAGATGAAAAGTCGATTCGGTGAGGGGCGAGAAAGTGAACTCCGTTTCCGAGTCACTGGCAACGTAGGTACATTCAATCAGCAGTCCATCGGTGGTTCCGCTATGATGTTTGTCCTGGTTGATGGTGATGCTTTCAGCCAAGTCCGAGCCATGAATTTCGACAAGACGCTCTTCTCCCCAAGCCTGGCTGAAAAGAGAAAGGACGTAGGGTTGCCCCGGAGTCAGACCGGTTAACTTTAATTTTTGCTTCAGACCGTCAGCGGCATCTCCGTGATACTTGAATCCTTGGTCAAGCATGGTTCCAATGGTTCCCTGTACCGAGGAGACACTTGAACCAACACTACTGGTGAAGCCCTGAGTGATGGCCCATCCTGTGCCCGAGTTTGCCGTGGTTCCGGTAAAGGTTACGCCATTGATCGTCTGGTTCGAGCCATGCAGGTTGACGGCTACGGTGTAAGTGTAATCGGATGAGAGACCGGAATCGGAATCGTCGATCAAGGGAGATTCATTCCATCCGGTAACCAAATCCGTGGCAATGGAATCGGAATCCTTGGCGTCGAGCCATACGGATAGATTGCTGGAAAGATTGGACGGATCGAAATGAACCTGGAACCAATTCAGGGAATCATCTCCATCGGATGCGGAGTAAAGAAATTTTCCGTCGGGAGACAGAGCCAGATGGTTGACTCCATCCAGCCCGTCGACACCACTTTGACCATCCAGTACCCGCCCTGCGTAACTCAATCCACCAGTGGTGAGGTTTCGGTCAAGGATCACCAAAGAGTCCTCTGCCTTGCCAGAGGCAAACATTTGGCTGCCGTCGGCGGATATCAGAATATCCACGACTCCGCCCATTCCTGAAGCCCCGTCCTGGCCGTTCGATAGGGATGAAAGCAGGGTGAGGCCTACGGGCGGGTCGTTGCTGTAAGGGTGCGAACTGCTCAAACTGCCGGCCAGTCCCCACTTGTGAGCGAGATAGCCCTCGACCTTTGCGGCATTATCGCTCGAAAGAGCGGAATTGAATGCGACGATTTCGGAAATGTCCAAATTGCATTGCAAGCCGGAAACTCGGCCAATCTGATAACTGTTGTATGGACCGGTATTTCCATTGTTTACCTGCAAGCGTACGACCATGAACTGATTGATGGGGCGGAGATCGAAATTCCCGCCCAATGAATTGCCGAATTTCCAAACCGCCGCTGGCAGTTGATTAGTGTGAAAATAGGTGCGGTTATGCTGGGTTATGTAATTGGACGCCCGTTGGTTGTTGCCTGATGCAGGGTTGTGACCGAGCGGTCCTCCGTATCCAGACCATCGGGTGTTGGCCGGAGGCGAGCGAAAAACGTAGAAATGATCCTTGGCAAAGAAATTTCCCGACACGTTCAGGTATTCACCACCTCGGATTTCCATACATTGCATTCCGTTTGGCCCACCAGTGGCGTTCAGGTAAGGACTGTTGCCACCCCCGGATGCGTGACGTTGGTTCGAGCTTTTGTCCTTCCATACGGAAATGTCAGATGAGGAAACCGAGTCCGTGGCCGAGTCTGCATTCAAGTCACTTGCATCAAACCACACTTCCGGACCAAGCAAGGAAGGTAGCCAGGTTGAAGTGAGCATGCTTACCGATCCGTCGGTTGAAGAGGCTAGGTATAAAATCTTGCCGTCCTCGGACCGTATGATTTTGGATGGCCCGCCGATTTGATCGATGCCACCCACGCCATCTCTGATTTTTGATTGGAAGGACAGGGAGCCGGTTTCTGGATCCCGAGTGAACAGAGACAGGGTATCATTCGAGTTTGAAAGTACGTAGGCCAGGTTGCCATCCTCCGAGAAGTCAATGGAGGATGGAGCAAGGACTTGATCGCCGTTGAGGAACCGACCCCTGAAAACAGGTTTGTTCCCTGGGTGATCAATCGGTAATTTGTTAAAAAGGTTCCACTTGTGCGCCAGATAAGACTCGACTTCCTGCCTGTCGGTTGTCGAAAGAACGGAATTGAAAAGTAGAAATTCCGCAACTTCTCCCTCCGAGGCTTCCAGCAGATCCATTCTTGCCCCGAAGGAAATGATGCCCGGATAATTGACCGAGTCGTTACCAAGGTTGGAATTGGTCGCGAGTTGAACGAAATCAGCCCAAAAGTTGGTTTGGTCCGATTCGTTGGCCGTAAGAACGTGCAAGTGCCATTCCGTATCGGAGTCATCTCCGCTGAGGGATCCGTTGTCATTGAGCCACCAGACGTTCCTTTTTCCAAGCCCGTATCCTAACAGCCAGTTGTCCGTCCTGTTCGTTATCAGTCTTCCGTTCAGACCACCCGTTTGTCTGGCCACGGCAAATGCCGTGTAGTTTGTTTCCGTATAGGGTTTGGATGTCCAGATTTGATCATTTCCGTCAAAACCTACCACGCCTCTGCCATGCGGGCCCGAAACCACGGAGGGGTCTCCACTCTTTTCAACGAAGTCGTAACCATTTTCCGACTTGTCCCTCCAGGAACTGATCACTGTGGAATACTCGATGATGGTGGATGCGTCGTCCGCATCCATCCAGATTTCCAGATTTTCGTGATTCAATGGATTGAAAGAATGCGCGGTTTCGAACCAGGTTATGGAATTTCCGCTTTCCGAGACGGAGTAAAGGAATCTTTCGTCCGGCGACAAGGCCAGACCGGAGGGCGAGTGATCGAGATCAATGAAAGTTCCAGTGGCAAGATTTCCGTCTCCAGGATCGTTCGTCAGCGAGATTTCGTAGTTCCTGATTTCATCTTCGGAAACGGTCTTGCCGATCAAGTAGGCTGGGAACCGGCCAAAATACTCTGCGGTTTGATTTTCGTCCTGATCATCGAAGGTCCACCATGCGACCAATTTTTCAAGGGCGCTGATTTGTCTCCCATAGGCAAAATCAATCGTTTTACCCTCATTGATAACCTGATTTTGATCCTTTGCCAAACCTGGGGAAAGCTTCAACTCAAAGCGGTTCTGTGGTTCAATGGAGATTTCTCCGGGGTTGAAACTAAAGACAAGGGTTTCGTTGTCCTCGCTCTTGCTGATGACTTGATCGATGCTTACGGAATCACCGCTGATATCGGTAAGGGTCAGGTGTGGAAAGGTTTCAAGGTAGGGATTTGAACGGGGTAGTGAATCGGTAAGATTCCACTTCTTGGCGAGATAGGCTTCGGTTTGAAGCCGTGCGTCATCGGAAAGCGTGTTTGGAATAATCAGGATTTCTCCGACGGTGTAATCTGCGGTATTCCAAGGTGAATAGGGGAAGTTGAAGGCTTGTCCTTGATGCAGGGTCACCCGTGGGTCGGAAAGGATTTCCGTTCCGTTCTTGTAAAATTTTCTGACCGCGTCCGTATTCGAATAATAAGCGTTGAAAATCATCGGTTGCTCTTCCTTGCCATTCGACAAGTCGAAGTTAATTCGGTAGGCCCTGGTGGGGACGTCGTGAAAGACGTAACCGTTTTGCCATGGGAAATGACCACCCCAATTCAGCCCGAATGGCCAACCCGTTCGTTGGTTGGAATCGACCTGAAAGACGATGAACAAGGAGACGTCGTGGTAAGTCTTGTTGGCCGAACCATCGACGCTCAGGGCGCTCCAGTCGCTCCCATTGCTTTCCCATCTTGCTGAGAGTTGGTCGTAAAAAGCGGTGCCATCCGGGGTTTGCCCGAAATTGAAATCGACCCCGGGCAAACCGTTGAGCAAGGAATCACCATAAGTCGGACGGTTAATCCCTTGCAGGAGCACGTTCGGATCGCTCTTGTTCCGCCAACTTATGACTTCGTTCGAGGATGAATCGTATTCGAGGGAATCATTGTCCTGCGCATCAATCCAAAAAGTGATTCCGGGAATTTGATTTGGAGTGAGCAAGGAAAAATTGAGGTCGGGGAAATCGAACTTGTCGATTTTTTGATACGAACCGAACTTCTTGAATTTCATTTCCACTTGTATTTCATCGTCGGTGATTGGATCGAAGCTCGGATCGAACGAAACCGTCTCGATCGTCAGGCTGAAATCTCCATATCCGGAGTTGTGCAAGTCTGTGGCTGATTGGGCGGGAAGGGCGATGGAGTAAATCCTGAGATCATCGACTTTGCCCAGAAACTGTCCCTTGCCGGACTCCGCGGACAGGGATCGGGCCAATACCCATGGAGCGTTATCCTGAAATCGGATCTCTCCACCGAAATCTCCACTTTCTCCGATCAGACTTCCGTTGAGAAAAAGTTTGAATTCATAACCGTCCTTCGCCAAGGCGTCGTAAGTAGCGAGTAGATGATTCCACTTGGATTCTTCAAGGGTGTACGGAATGCGGGAATTGCCCGAGTAAATTTCAGAATCCATGAAGATTTCGAATGCCAAACCGCCAAAGCCAAGCTGGAAACTTGGTGATTTTGCCGATCCCAGGGACAGGATCACGTTTCCGACCAATTCAGGCGTCCGGTAAATGGTGTCGGCTTCAGGCTTGAACCACAAGGAAACACTGAATTGCTCATGGTTGAAGTTTTCGGCCGTTGGTCCAAGGTAAGCATAGTCTCCGGATGACCTGAAAAACAAACCTGTTCCCTGCATGGTGTCTGCAGTCCAACTGGTGTTTCCAAACAGTTCTCCCGAAGCGCTGCCATTGCCGTCGTTCACGCTATCTTCCAACTGGTTTCCCATCCCGCGATCCATCCACCACCAATGCAAGAGTTCTTCCCTGTTTGCCAAATCCGGCATAACCATGATTTCCTTGCGTACCGCGAGGGAAGGATTGCCTTCGGCGGTCGTGCCGCTACCCGCAGGGAGGTCGAAAAAGACCCGTTCGCCCGCGGAGGAAAGTACGGAAAAAGAGTACGACAGCGTCTCCTCATCGAAGGATAGGCTGCCCACTTGCAATTCCGCGTTTTGCAGACTGGCGGCTATTTTCTCCTCCGTGATTCCGGAAAGGTTCTTGTCCACTCCCAATTCTGAAAATTGAAGAGTGATCTGAAAGGTCTCTTCACGGCTTACCACTGGTGCGATTACCGTACCCATGATGCCAAGATCCCCCTCTCCACTGTTGTAGATTTCAAAAATCTCCTTGGCGGACAGATCATCGTCATAAATCCGCAGATCGTCCATCTTGCCGATAAAAAACTGGTTGCTTCCCAAGGACCCCGGTCCACCAACGAACCAGTTGTCCGTTCGTAACTCGAAATTGTCGGGGTCAAGCGAGGAAGATGCAACCAACCTGCCGTTTAGATAAGTGGAGACGATGCCGTTTGTACGGCTGACGGTGGAAGCGACGTGATACCACTGCTTGTTTTGCAAAAGGTTTTCCTGATAGGCATGAATCGGAGTTTTTCCAGTTCCTTCCCATGTTCCGATCGACTTGTTGGCCCCTATGGTCAAGCCTCGTTCAAAAACGGAACCAGGTGTAGTGAGCAATGGGACTTGGTGGCCTAGGAACACAAGTTCTCTGTGCAACTCAAAACCACTTGTGTTGATAATATCCTCGATTTCCTTTTCGAAATAGCGGTTTTGATTACGGTCCACCCAGAAAGTATTGTATCCGTAGCCACCTGCGGCCAGGTAGTAGGTGCCGACGCCTCCAATATCGCTCGCTTCGTTGGCCAGGGTTAGGTAACCGTTGGCAATCAAAAATCCCATGGGTGAATCATCCGGATTACTTTGATTTGCAGGAAAGGAAACTCCGAGCGAAGATGCCAGATTAGTAGGATGATTACTGAGGCTGGTTTGAATGTTGGGACTGTAACCGCTCGCTCCATACTGACTTTGCAAGAGTTTTGGGTCATCGGTCTTGTCGATGTCGGAAAAGAATCCTGTGTCCAAATCCGAAATTGAAAAATCATTCGCTCCATATCCAATGTATTTCTGTATCCAATTTTCGGTGGACAGAGCATGGAACTCGACCGGTTCGACCAGGATTTCGCGAAATTCCCGATCGGCAGGATTGAGGTCAGGGATCTTGGCCAATTTTTTGCCGTGAGGCCATTTTTCAATCTTCACTTCACTGGGCCAGTCTCTCCAAAAGAAATGCCCGTGAGCGAATTCGAATTCATCCGGCCCAGGCAATCTTGTCGGGTTGATCCAGGCGGAAATGGTGTAGTCATCCTGAAAGGTGGGGAGATCGGATACCAATCCTTCCCGGTAGAGGTTGATGATTTCTCCGGGATTAAGTTCGACGGAATATATTCGTACCTCGTCGAGCAAGCCATCGAATCCGGGGCCCCCGACTTGAATGACGGGTAAGTTGGCAGTGTTTACGCTTCTGACGCTATGATTGATGGCATTTGCATAGACCTCTTCCGCAACTCCGTCGACGTATAGCGCTACCAAAGGTTCTCTGGTATTGGTGCCATAGGTAACGGCGACGTGTCTCCATTTGCCGTCATCCACCCGGTAATGGCTGCCGGTTTGCAAGCCCTTGCTGCCGGAAAGGTCCAAGGATAGAGTTCCTCCAACCCAGGATTTGTAATCGATATGAAAATTCCAGTTACTCCCGGCCGATTCACTTCCCCACTGGACGATGCTTCCCCCTCGGGACCGGGTTTTGATCCACGCGGATACCGTTCGGGGGGAGTTGTCCTTTGGTAAGTTGTTGGAATCGTCAAGCCGGAAGAATAAAGGATTCCCATTTCTGAGGACTAGGGATTGGCCGAATTTACCATTGGTGAAATCAAGCCGGGCCTCCTCCTCGCTCGTGGCTAGAAAGGTAATTCTGGTGACGTCCCACTCGACTGGGGCCCAATTGCTGACGTTTCCATCAAAAGGCCATCGGGCGACGAGCGAGTCGGAACGGGTCAGATTTGCTGCTTCAATCACGTCTTCTTTTCCAGTTGCCCCAGGCAACATCCCGAAATTCGTCAATCCATCGAAGAATAAGGCTCCATCGAATTTTCCATCGGCCGATAATTGCTCTTGGTCGCCATAGAGGAGCAGTGGCAAGTCCCCTCCGGATTGATCCGAGAATTGTGACAACAGGGATGGTTCGTTGATCACTGGATCGATTGGAAAGTCGTTGGCGGATATTCTCCACTTTCTCATCAAGGCGCTCTCGATGAAGGTCGCATTGTATTCATCCAGGTATTTGTCGAAAAGAATGAACTCGGATATGTTTCCACGCCAGTTGCCACTTCCGTCCGATCTTCCTCCTATGACGAAGTCGAGGTCGGGCGTTTCCTTGATGCTTCCTGTCAAGGTGGAGCTTGCATGGGTGCCGCCATTGATTCCGAACTTGAAATTAGGTCCTTCCGAAAACGATGAGTAACTGATGCTTACAAGACTGGGGCCGCCGGTAAAATCGGAGTGCGTCCAAATCGCGTCGCTGCTGGTACGCATGTAGGCGTTGTTGTTCTCGGAGTTGCTGGTATTCAATGCAGGTCCCCAGATTCTATGCCCACCCCAGTCGGCCCTGTGCATGTTTAGAACCCAGGAGAAGTTATGGCTGTTGCTGTTTACCCATCCCGTTTGGTTGCTTTTCCCAAAAATATTTGAAAAGTGATTGAAGGCCGTCTGATAGAGAACCGCAAATACATGCAGTTCATCCCATCCGTCAAACGGATCTTTGGAGTCGTCCAGTACCAGGGATGCCCCATTCAGTTCGATGGTGGGCAGAGAATTTAGGCCGGTCGGATCGTAGGTAGGCGTGTTTGCCAAGGGGCGACCGTGGTGATTGTTTCCGCTCTTGTCCGTCCATTGCTGAACGTTGCCCGACGATCTTGTCACGGCGTCGGAATCGGATGCGTCCAACCAGACGATGGGAGAATGATCGATAGGGGACCAGGCGACTGTCAAGGGATTCTCCTGCGAGTTGTCTTCCCAAGAACTTTCGGATGACTGGTCGAACTTCCACCAACCGACCAGATTTTCGGCCCGGGTAATTTGTTCCACGCAGTTGATGCGAAGGGAACCGGAACGCACCGATACGTTCTTGTCGTCCTTGATGGCTCCGGGCAGGTTGGAGATCACGAGGCGTCTTGGTTTGTTTTCCGCCCTGACCGTCAGTCTGGTTTGGTTGGATTCAGGAAGGGGGAGGATTTCGGTTATCTCGCCTCCGGAAACTTGAAAATCCGATAGAACGATATCGGATACGCCCACGGCTTTGCCGGATGAATTAACGAAGGAAAGAAGGATGGTGGAATCCAGTTCGTCGGTGGTGCGGTTTGCCTCAAATACGGGGGTGGCTCCCAGATCGCCGTACCCGTCGCCATAAGCAAGCACGGCTTCTTCGTAACTGAAGGAAGCGGAATAAATTCGGAATTCATCGATCCAGCCACGGAACAGATTACCGCCTTGAGGGGTTCCGCCCAACCCCATGTCACCCTCGTTGCTCAATGGAGTGAGAAGCATCTCAAGTTGTCCCACCATGCCACCATTGACAAAGGTTTTGAACCTCTGACCGTCATAGCTGGAAATCAAGCAATTCCAATTATTCTGGGCGAAAG
Organism: Opitutales bacterium; assembly: GCA_038152055.1. Classification (GTDB taxonomy): domain Bacteria; phylum Verrucomicrobiota; class Verrucomicrobiia; order Opitutales; family Seribacteraceae; genus Chordibacter. Next base: position 56,210 of record JAYOWQ010000004.1, read on the forward strand.
AGGATTTACCGGTGGATGCAAAGTCGAGTGACGGTTTCAAATAATTGACGGAAATGGTTTTGCCACTGCTTTCGAATTTGGAGAAATAAGCGGAGTTCAGACCGTCGTTCTTATTGAATAAATTTGATCCGGAGGCAGGAAGTCCGTTGGGTTTGAACCAGATTAGCAGGGTGAATGGGCCATCGACGTTCAATCGGTCGTCATGATTGATTACCGCATACCCACCCTCACTGACGTCCAGAGAGTGCTTTGAGATGGCATTCCCATCATTTTCCGAACCCCAGGAAGCATCGGCGCTCAAGGATGCGGCTATGCCTGACTGAAACGAATCTTCGGCGAGGCTGCTTTGGTTTTCGTCGAAAGGCAACCTGACAAGCAGGTCGTCCTCCTTGACCAAACCCCAAAGCTGCATCCCCCATAAGAGGAAACATGCCAAGGCGGGGCAGGTCAGATTCAAAAGGCGCATCTACTCACAATATAGCAGAATTTTTTGGTAAAAATCAAACTTACCTGCGCATGTGAGTAAGTATTATATTGAATTAAAGCACGTTTAAGTAATTAATCCTTTGTAAAAGATATACTTATCAATTATTTATTAACTAGGATTAACGGGTCAAAAAGGAGACTTTTATCAACTATAAATTAGCGCAATTCGTTGATAAAATACATAGGGTTGTGCGAAAAAAAAATTTTTCTTTTTCCCGACCAGTGAAACGAGTTGAAAATCTTGTCTGGAAAATGGCAAAAAGATCAAAAAACGTCCTCTTGTTCGTCTTCCGCATATTCGTCGAAGGTATCGAACGAAGAGCTTGTTTCTTCCATCGGCGATGGGTTTTCTTCCCTGATTATCCTGAAGCCATTGATTGAAGTGAACCATTTGGTTGACCCATCCTTGCCCTGCCATTCTCGGCCATTGATTCTCGATTCAATCGTTACCCTGTCCCCGACTTTCAAATCCTTGCTTTTTTCAATGTTTTCCTTGGTGAACTCAACTGGGATCGGGTTGTCCCATCGCCCATCGCCCGTTTCCACAACGACTTGATGCTTGCGGAAACCATTGCTGCCAAACTCTCTGATTTCATCCACAAAGGTAATCTTTCCCGAAATAGTGACCTCGTTCATGTTGGGTACTTTAGGGAAGTCGCGCGATTTGGTCTACTTTGAGTTATCAACGTTTAAAAAGTACCTTTCAAAGGGTGAGTTCGTCCAGCCTTGATGGGGACGATTTGTGTGGATTTTAAATCTTTGAATATGTAATGATTCAATATACGTGAAACCAACAATTCGATCCCTCTTTTTCATACCATTTTGCGGTCTCCTTGTTCATTTGGCGTCAGGGGAAAGTTTGGCTCCCTATGATGCGGGCAAACCGCTTCTTGAATACGATGACATGTGGAGAGGATTTGACCCCAGGGCCGAACCATTGGAAAGCGAAGTGCTCAAAGAATGGGAAGAGGATGACGTGGTGCTTCGGGTAATCCGTTTTCGGATTGGTGTTTTCAAGGGACAAAAGGCTATGATGGCCGGAATTTACGGCTATCCTAAGGGCAAGAAGGAATTGCCAGGTCTGCTTCAGGTGCATGGGGGAGGGCAGTATGCCCATTCCAATGCGGTCCAGACTAATGCTAAACGCGGTTATGCGACTTTATCGATCGCCTGGGCCGGCCGGATTTCTGCCCCTGGATACATGGTTGCCCCGGCGGAGGTAAGACTTTTCTGGGAAGGCAAATCCAACGATCCAAAATATAAACTGACCACGGATTGGGGGAAACTTGATGCCTATCATGCTCCCAGTAGATACGGCAGGGATGCGTTTCCATCGATTCCCGTCGCTGAATGGACTTTGGATCCCGTGGCGTCCCCCAGAAACAACTCTTGGTTTTTAATTGCTCTGGCTGGACGTCGGGCTCTCACTTTTCTTGAAAGACAACCGGAGGTGGATGGATCCAGGTTGGGTGTCTACGGTCATTCAATGGGAGGGAAGTTGACCGTGATGATTACGGGAGCGGACAATAGAGTAAGGGCGGCAGCTCCTTCCTGTGGCGGAATAAGCGATCGGTATACGGATGATGAACTGCACTTTGCAACCGTTAGTGATCCGCCCAGTTTACAAAGAATTACAGCTCCGATTGTTTTCCTCAGTCCGGCCAATGATTTTCACGGCAGAGTGAATGATTTGGGCTCTGCGATTGAAGAGATCCAATCAACGCAATGGCGAATTTCATGCTCTCCGCATCTGAACCACCAGGACACTCCCGAGTTTGAAGTTGCCACGCAGGTTTGGTTCGATCATCACCTGCGTGGAAATTTCGTGGTGCCGGATAACCCGAAGAGCGAGCTCATTCTGGAAGAAGGCAAGCTTCCGAAACTTCGGGTCGTACCGGACACTGGAGCGCGGATTTCTGGAGTTGAAGTTTATTTTACTCAGCAAGGCATTCTTCAGAAGCGGGGGGGGGCCAAGGATGACTCGTCCAAAACCAAACATCGGTTTTGGCAGTTCGTTCGACCGCTCAAGGATGAGCGGACAGGCACGTGGGTCGCCGAATTACCGATTTTTTCAGCCGATCGTTCCCTGTGGGCTTATGCCAACGTCAGATACGAGATGGAAGAGCCGATCAAAGGCGCAGGATATTACTACGGGAATTACCAAACCCAGTCCTTCATCCTCTCCTCGCTTCTCCAGTTGGCGAGTTCGGAAGACCTCCAAAAAAAAGCTGCCTTGCCCAAGTGGAATTCGAACCGGTTGATCGAAAGCTTTGAATCGGAATGGAGGAAGAACTGGTTCACTTACAACCTGAACAAGTGGGGCATAAGAACCAATAAATTGATCGAACCACACTGGGCGGCGCCGGATTCCGAATCTCGCTTAAGTTTTGAAGTTCGTAGTCAACTGCCCAATAACTTGGTAGTGTGGCTTGATGGTTTCGGCAAGGAGTGCGCTCTTTTGGGAAACCACCTTTGGCAAAGGTTTGCTTTGTCTTTTTCCGCATTGAAAGATGGGGATGGTACTCCACTGAATTCTTGGACGGGCATTCGTGAACTTCGTTTGAGTGATCAGGAAAAACTTGGATCGAAGGGCGGTGGAGGCGGATTGAGCAAATCCCTGGGGAATGACTGGAAGGGAGATCCTCCTGAATTCAGGAACTTACGATGGATTCGTTGAGTTTGGATTTATATCGTGTGGCTGTGATTATACCTTGACGCGGATGATGAATTGCCAACAAATTTGAGAATGCCCGATACCGTTGACAAATCCAAGATTTTACTTGTTGACGATGAAGTATCCATCCTCAAGGCCTTCAAATTGAATTTGGGTAGAACTTACGATCTACGAACTGCGGAATCGGGGCGTGAGGCTCTGAGATTAATTGAGGAGGATGGTCCGTTTGAGGTGATTGTATCCGACTTTGCCATGCCAGGACTTAATGGAGCCGAGTTCCTCGAAAAAGTCAGGGAACAGGACAAGGAAGTGGTTACCATCCTCCTTACCGGACAGGCGAATTTCGATGATTTGTGCGAAGTGGTTAGAAGAGGGGAAATTTTTCGTCTTCTCGGCAAGCCTTGTCCGCCTGACTTGCTGGCAAAGAACCTCGAGCACGCCATTCGGCAGTATCGTTTGGTGCGGTCTGAAAAGGAGCTGCTTGAGCAAACGCTTAACGGTACGCTTTCTGTTTTCAATTCTTTGCTTGCGGCATCCCGGCCGATGGTTGCAAGCCGGGCGAACCGGGTGGAAACGTTGGCCAAGGAAATTACCGCCTTGTTGATGCTTCCGGGTAGCTGGCGCCTTTGCATAGCTGCAAAGTTCAGTTATCTCGGATATCTGACCTTGCCGGACGATGCCCAGGAACAAGTGCTTGCGGGGAAGGAATTGGACCCGGACCTCCGTAAGATCGTCGACAGGCTTCCCGCCTTCGTCAGCGATTTACTCAAGGAAATTCCAAGAATGAAGCGGGTATGCCGGATTATCGAATTAATCGACTCCGACTATCTGCCTGGCATTCCGGAAGACCGCGAAGAACGGGAACTCGCATCGGTCATTCGGTTGGCCAGGGATTACGAATCGATGGACCGGATGGGCAGATCAAAAAGCGAAATCTTCACGAGTTTGCATGGGGACGAATCCAGGTATCTTCCGGGTTCCTTGGATGCTTTGGCAAAGAGCCTCGAGCTTGGTGGCAAATTTGGCGAATCCCGGCTACATCCATTGTTGGAATTGATGCCAGGAATGAAACTCGTCACCGATCTTCATTTTCCGGATGGCAACCTTTTGGCTCCATCCGGCACTCCGGTATCCTTGCCTCTTATCCAAAAGATCAAATCCCTTGCCAAGCTTGGGCGGAAGAATTCCCAGTTGCCCGAAGTCGAGGTCGTGGACTGACCAATTTACGCCCTAGAGCGCCTAGCTGCCAAGCCGGCAATCCGGAACAAGGTAGTTGGTCACGTAATCCTTGACCGCTTCTTCGAGAGTGAATAATTCGTTCTTGTATCCGGCATCCCTTATTTTATCGATCCTCGCTTCAGTGAAGTATTGATACTTGTCACGAAGAATTACGGGCATTTCAACGAATCGGACGTTGGTGGCCTTGCCGAGGGCGCAAAAGATTGCCTTGCCTAGCTCAAGCCAGGTTCTTGCATGTCCGCTGCCCAAGTTGAAAAGGCCGTTTGCCCGGTGGTTGTCTTCCAGCCAAAGGGTCATCTGCACGGCATCCTTGACGTAGAGAAAATCACGCATCTGCTCACCATCCTCGAAGTCCTCACGATGACTCTTGAAGAGCGTCATTTCGCCGGTCGATGAAATTTGCTCGTATGCTTTGCTCACGACCGATCGCATATCCCCTTTGTGTTCCTCGTTCGGACCGTAGACGTTGAAATATTTCAAGCCGACAATCCGATCGAGCCATCCATTCGCCTGAGCGAGCAAATCAAACTTGTGCTTGGACCAGCCGTAAGGATTCAGCGGTTGGAACTTTTGCAAGTCCTCGTCCTGATCGTCCATTCCTTGGGAACCGTCCCCGTAAGTGGAGGCGGAGGAGGCATAGACGAACCGTACGCTACGTTCCAGCGACCATTCGCAAAGTTCTCGGGTATATCCAAAATTATTGTCATCGAGGTATTCTTCGTTCGTTTCCGTAGTGCTCGAGCAGGCGCCCAAATGAAAGATCGTGGAAATGGATTCAAGTTCATTGCTTTTGTCCAAGATCATTTTGCGAAATACCTCCGGCGTCAGATGACGGGAGAAGGAGAGAGGAGCAAGGTTTCTGGACTTGAGACTTCCGGGTTCGGCCCAATCGACCAACCAGACGTCGTCGCGGCCAAGGTTGTTCAAGGCCCAAATGATGGCGCTGCCAATCAGTCCCGCCCCTCCGGTGACTACCACGGTGCCTTGGCTTGAATCACTCATTGGAAAGCTCGATCGATCGGGTCCGGGCCGCTTCAACTGCGTGCCGCACGGTATTTCTAAACTCATCTGCGGAAAAGCTTTCGAGAGCGGCCTGAGTCGTGCCGTTTGGGGAAGTGACCTGGTCCCGGAGTTCCTTGGGGTGGAGCTCCGAACCTTCCATCAGGCGAGCGGCACCCGTTACCGTGCGAAGAGCGAGTTCACGGGAGAGTTTGGCAGATAATCCGATTGCCCGGGCGGCTTCCTCCAGAGCACAGGTGAACTCGAAAACGTAGGCGGGTCCGCTTCCACTGATTGCAGTGACGCGATCTAGATCGGCCTCCTCTCCAAGCTCAAGGGCGGGTCCGAGTGAGGAAAGAATTTTTTCAACGATTTCCAATTCTTCCGAATCGGGACTGGAAGCAAAGATATAGCCCGTCACCCCGTGTCCAATTTGACCCGGAGTGTTGGGCATGGATCGAACGACGTTCCTCGCATCGGGGAAAATATGCTTGAGCCGAGAAAGGGTGATGCCCGCCATGATCGAAACTATTATGCATCCCGAACTTGTTTGCGAAATTTCCGGGGGTAGTTCGTTCACCTGCTGGGGCTTGCAACCAAGTACGAGCACGGAAGGAGAAAGGGCCAGCATATCTCCGACCGAATCATATCTGGCAATACCGGTCTCCAGAGCCAGTCGGTTCGAGGTTCCATCTTCGGCCGAACAACAGGAAATCAGGTCCGGGGAAAAGGATTTCGTCCGTAAGAGCCCCTTGACTATGGCGGAAACCATTTTTCCCGCACCCACGAATGCCACGGATTCCGTCACTGGGCGTCCTTTCCTTGGTTCGATTGCTGAATGGTCATCGTACCTCCGATCAAATCATGAAGGCATCTACGCTTGGGGTTGATGAAGCAGAAAAGAAAATTCAATAATCCGGGGAGTAGAAAAGGAGTGATCAAGACGAGTCCGCTGATGCCCTTGCAGGTTGCACGGAAAAATTGACGAAAAGGGGATGGGGCGGAACCCGGTTCATCCATGCGAACGCTGCGCAATCCGAAAGTCGCTTTGCCCAGACTTTGCCCTCCGAAAAAGCGTTCGCCCACGAAAAAGTAAAGAATCGGTAAAAGGCATGCCCAGACCATCATGGCGCTTAGCATTTCGTAGGTGGCGGGAGAAAGTTGCGATTTTTCAAGGAACCGCGACATTTCTTCGGAATTCATCCTTTCATCCTCGGATAAAAGGGTGGCTTCGTGAAGCAGGGCCTTGAATTCCTCCCGGGTGCTCGCATCCCAATAGTTAGGTAAAAAATGAGCCAGGAGTTGCAAAAGTAATATCAGTAGGACGAAGTCCATGCCAAACGCGACCATTCGCTTGAGCATGGGGGCCGGAGTCAGAAGATCCCCGGATTCGCCTTCCTCTTCATCATCGAGCGTCTTGGAGGGGGATTCGTTCATTTTTCAATACCGCTCAGACGCTCGTGCGCCTGTACCGTGTTTGCCATGAGCATGGCTACCGTCATCGGACCAACCCCTCCCGGCACAGGGGTTATGAAAGAAGTCTTGGGGGCGGTACTATCGAAGTCCACGTCTCCTACCAAACGGTAGCCCAGTTTTCTTGATCGATCGACCAATCGGTTGATTCCTACGTCGATTACCGCGCATCCGGACCTGATCATTTCCGCGGTAACGAACCTCGGTTTGCCAATGGCGGAGATGAGGACGTCCGCCTGTCGTGTGATGGAGGGGAGGTCATGGGTTCTGGAGTGGCAAAAGGTGACTGTGGCGTTTCCTGGAATCGATCGGTTGAGCAGCAGCATGCCCAGCGGTTTTCCAACGATCAAACTTCTGCCCAATACGACTACGCGCTTGCCCGCGGTTTCAATGCCCGAGCGTTTGATCAGTTCCACAATTCCTGCAGGGGTGCAGGAACGAAAGGCATCGGGTTGTTCCTGGCATAATTTTCCTAAATTTACCGCGCTGAAACCATCGACGTCCTTGTCCGGACAAACTCGGTTGAAGATCACGACCGGATCAATATGACCGGGCAGAGGGGCTTGCACAAGAATGCCATGCACGGATTTGTCTGAATTCAAGTGATCGATTTCATTCAGCAGTTCAGCTTGAGGAATCGTGGACGGGAAAATTTGCAGATTGGCATCGATACCTATGGATGCCGCGGTTTCCTGTTTCTTCTTAACGTAGGAAATGGAAGCAGGGTCGTCCCCTACACGCAAGAAGGTAACGCAGGGTCGACCGGACGAAGAGTTGGATATTCTTGTCCGTAATTCGTCCAAAACGCTTTGCGCAATCCTGTTGCCATCGATCAATTCCATGATCCGGGAATTTTTTGATGCAAGCGAAGGAAGTCGCGTCAGTTGGAGAGACGCAGGACGCGGGCCCGTATGACGAGATCATCGGAACCCTCCTCCACGGGTTCGAGTTTGCCCATGACGTTCACCTGTTCGTCCGCGAAATCCTGAGCGTCTGTACCCTTGAGGAAATTGACGTCGACGAAAGCCAGTCTTTTGCCCTGGGAGTTTTCCAGTTGATAGGGGTATTCATTGGCAAATCCGAATTGCCTGGGCTTGAAGACCAAGGTCCCTTCAAAATTACGCACGATTTGAGTAGCGGGCTTGTTCTTCGGTGGAGAAATGGGCAACTCCGTGGGTTCGGGCTTTACCTGTTGAGTTTCCAATGGATCGAGTTCATTGATCCGGGATGTCTGAGAATCCGACTTGTCATCTTCTCCCTCAGATAAGGATTTTGTTGGAGTTTCAGGATCTTTGGTTTTTTCGTTCCATCTCTCGCGTCCGACCACGACGGGTTCGACCTCAGGTGCGCCTGCATTGAAACCATTTTCAGGATTGGAGGGCGCTTGAGCGTAGAGACTACCGAGAAAGCCAAGGCTTCCCAGTAAAAAGAAGAGAGATAAGTTGAATGTGCAGGTTCGGCTTCCCATGAAGTAGAATTTAGGGAAATTGCTTGGGAAAGAGCAAATCAATTTCTGACTCATTTATCTCGCGGTAAGTACCAAGGGGTAGTTTTCCGAGTCTTAATCCACCAATGGCCACGCGTCGCAATTTTTTTACACGGTATCGCAGACGATGGAAACACCGGCGAATTTCACGCTTTTTTCCGTGGCCCATGATGATTTCCAATTTTGTTGAACCCACGGGGTTTCCCGACTTTGCCCTTATCTGATCGAGTTGCAAAAATTCTCCCTCGTCCTCCAAACCGGCAACCATTGCGTCGAGGGCCTGTTTTTCCAAGGGTTCGTTTATTTCGACTTGATATTTTTTGCGTACCTGCTGGGAGGGATGAGTCAGACGATGGGTCAGGCTTCCATCGTTGGTAAGGATGACCATGCCCTCACTGTCGACGTCAAGTCGGCCGGCGCAAAACAAGCGGATTTTTCGGTGGCGGGCTTCCAGTAATTCGAAAATCAACCTCTCGGCATGTTCATCCTCGTTCGAGCAAGTGTAACCCTTTGGCTTGTTGACGAGCAGAACGAGTGGTTTGGCGAACTTGGCCTGGATTCTTTTGTTTCCTACCTTGACCACGTCCCTTTCTGGATTCACGCGAATTCCCAGTCGAGCTACCTCACCGTTGACCGTGACCGCGCCATCTTGAATCATTTGCTCGCCTGCTCTGCGTGAGCACAATCCTGAATCCGCCAGGAATTTTTGCAATCTAGGACGAACCTGATCGGATCTCCCTGAACGTTGTGACTTATTGGACATGTTTAAAACTTGATGTTGCGTAATGAGGAGTAATCCATCATTTGTCGAGAATAGACATTTAATTGGGGGTGGGATCCTGCAAAATATTAATGAGTGAAGAATCTGAAAAAAACAGGGTGGCAGTAGTCACCGGGGCGGGGCGGGGCATTGGCCGCGGAATCGCAGAAGCGTTGGCCCGTGATGGGTTGCATGTTGTATGCGTGAGTAAATCCGAATCATCCTGTGGCGCTGCAGCAGAGGCGATCCTTGAGGCTGGGGGTAAGGCGGATGCGCTGGCCGTTGACGTTTCCTCTGGGGAAGAAATTCGCAAGGCTTGCGAAGCATTGCTCGAAAGGCACGAATGTGTCGATGTGCTGGTTAACAACGCTGGCATTACCCGTGATAATTTGCTGTTCCGCATGGAGGAGGATGATTGGAATGCAGTCATCAACACCAATTTAACCAGTTGTTTTCACTGGATCAAGGCGCTGGGACGACCCATGACCCGGAAGAGATGGGGCAGAATCGTTAACGTAGCCTCAGTGGTCGGTCTGACTGGCAATGCGGGGCAGGCTAACTATTCCGCTGCAAAAGCTGGCATGATTGGCCTTACCAAGAGTTTGGCCCGTGAATTTGCCGCCC